>NZ_JBOFBI010000365.1:0-41665 GCF_051645465.1 Tabrizicola sp.
ATCCAAAGGCGGAGCAGGCCGGGTTGCCGATGGTCGGGACCTTGTCGCGCTGCCGCGAGCGAAGGTACACATATGACAAATCTCAAGTCCCAAAGTTACGCTGTCCTGCCGTTGCGCGACATCGTGGTTTTTCCTCACATGATTGTGCCCCTCTTCGTCGGACGCGAAAAGTCGGTCCGCGCACTGGAAGAGGTGATGCAGGACGACAAGCAGATCCTTCTCTCCTCGCAGAAGGACCCAACCGCCGATGATCCCTCAGCCGATGGCATCTTCCGCACGGGTGTGCTGGCCAATGTGCTGCAGCTTCTGAAACTGCCCGATGGCACGGTGAAAGTGCTGGTCGAAGGCAAGGCCCGCGTGAAGATCACCGGTTTTGTCGAGAACCCGGCCTTCTTCGAGGCCACTGCCGATCTGTTGCCTGAAACAGAAGGCGATCCGGCCTCGGTCGAGGCGCTGGTCCGGGCCGTGGCCGAAGAGTTCGAGCGTTACTCCAAGGTCAAGAAGAACATCCCCGAGGAAGCGCTGGCGGCGGTCTCCGACACCCGCGAGCCCGCGCGTCTGGCAGACCTTGTCGCCGGGCATCTTGGCGTGGACGTCGGCCAGAAGCAGGCGATCCTTGAAACGCTGGACGTCGCGGAACGGCTGGAGAAGGTCTACGGCCACATGCAGGGCGAGCTTTCGGTCCTGCAGGTCGAGAAAAAGATCAAGTCCCGCGTCAAGACGCAGATGGAGAAGACGCAGCGCGAGTACTATCTGAATGAGCAGATGAAGGCCATTCAGAAGGAACTGGGCGACGGCGAGGACGGCCAGAACGAAGTGGCCGAACTGGAAGAGCGTATCCGCAAGACCGAGCTTTCAAAGGAAGCCCGCGAAAAGGCCGAGGCCGAGCTGAAGAAGCTGAAGTCGATGTCGCCGATGTCGGCCGAAGCCACGGTCGTGCGCAACTATCTCGACTGGCTTCTGGGCGTCCCGTGGGGCGTGAAGTCCCGCGTCAAGAAGGACCTCGCGGCCGCGCAGAAGGTGCTGGACGCGGATCACTATGGCCTCGAGAAGGTCAAAGAGCGGATCGTTGAATATCTGGCGGTGCAGGCGCGGTCGACCAAGCTGAAGGGCCCGATCCTCTGCCTCGTCGGCCCTCCGGGCGTCGGCAAGACCTCGCTTGGCCGCTCGGTCGCCAAGGCCACGGGGCGCGAGTTCATCCGCATCAGTCTTGGCGGCGTGCGGGACGAAAGCGAAATCCGCGGTCACCGGCGGACCTATATCGGCTCGATGCCGGGCAAGATCATCCAGAACCTGAAGAAGGCCAAGACGACCAACCCGCTGATCCTGCTCGATGAAATCGACAAGATGGGCCAGGACTTCCGCGGCGACCCGGCCTCGGCGCTCCTGGAGGTGCTTGACCCGGAACAGAACAACACCTTCGTCGACCACTACCTCGAGGTCGAATATGACCTCTCGAACGTGATGTTCATCACCACGGCGAACTCGTACAACATGCCGGGCCCGCTGATGGACCGGATGGAGATCATTCCGCTGGCCGGCTACACCGAGGACGAAAAGCGCGAAATCGCCAAGGGCCACCTGATCGAGAAGCAGATCAAGGGCCACGGGCTGAAGAAGGGTGAGCTGACGATCACCGATGAAGCGCTGCAGGAAATGATCCGCACCTATACCCGCGAAGCGGGCGTGCGGAACCTGGAACGCGAGATCGCCAAACTGGCCCGCAAGGCAGTAACCCAGATCGTCGGCCGGAAGGTCAAGACGGTCGAGGTCACGCCCGAAAACCTTGAGGGCTTCCTCGGGGTCAAGCGCCACCGCTATGGCCTGGCCGAACAGGAGGACCAGGTCGGCGTCGTGACGGGCCTCGCCTGGACCAGCGTTGGCGGCGATCTTCTGCAGATCGAGGCGCTGAAGCTGCCCGGCAAGGGCCGGATGAAGACCACCGGCAAGCTCGGCGATGTGATGAAGGAATCGATCGATGCGGCCGCCAGCTACGTCCGCTCGATCAGCCCGCAGATCGGGGTGAAGCCGCCAAAGTTCGAGACGATGGACATCCACGTCCACGTGCCGGACGGTGCGACGCCGAAAGACGGGCCCTCCGCGGGTCTGGCGATGGTCACCTCGATCGTGTCGGTCCTGACCGGGATTCCGGTCCGCAAGGATATCGCCATGACGGGCGAGGTCAGCTTGCGTGGCAATGCCATGCCGATCGGCGGCCTGAAAGAGAAGCTTCTGGCCGCGCTCAGGGGCGGGATCAAGACCGTGTTCATCCCCGAGGAAAACGCCAAGGACCTGGCGGAGATCCCCGACAACGTGAAGACCGGCCTGACGATCATCCCGGTGACCCACGTCCGTGACGTCCTGGCCCAGGCGCTGGTGCGCCAGCCCGAACCGGTGGTCTGGGACGAAGCCGCCGAAGAAGCCGCCGCCGCGGCGCGGGCGGCTGAATCCAAGGCGCCAGCGCCGACCGCGCATTAGGCCTGACCAAGTCTGAAGGAAGGGGCGCGTCCGGCAGGGCGCGCCCTTTCGCTTTTTTGGTTTGCATCTTGCGGAAATCGGCTGGTCCTGACCAGAAAGCCGCTCTATCGTCCACTGCGCAGAAATCCCAAGAAGCAAAGAAGGCAGTATGGCCCCCCGCACGCCCAAGGACCCCGCCGACAAACCCGCAAAAGTCGTGAAAGCCGAGAGGCCTGCGAAACCAGCGGCCAAGGCGAAACCCGCAGCTGAAAAGCCCGCGCTGAAAGTGGTCGAGGCCGCGGCACCCGAAGGGACGGGCGGGGTGATGAAGCTGAGGGATCTGATCGACAGCGTGGCCGAGGCCACAGGGGTGAAGAAGCCCGAGGCAAAGAAGGCGGTCGAGGCAACGCTCTCGGCGCTCGGCGAAGCGCTGGCAACCGGCCGGGCCCTGGCCATTCCCCCCTTGGGCAAGCTTCGCGTGGTCAAGAACAAAGGCCCGGCGCTGACGCTGAAACTCCGCCTCGCCGACGGGGCAAAGGCCGCCGGATTGGCCCTTGCGGACGACGGCGAGGATAGCTAAAAGCCGCGCCACCGAATTCAAGTTTCGGGCGATTAGCTCAGCGGTAGAGCGCTTCGTTCACATCGAAGATGTCAGCGGTTCAAATCCGTTATCGCCCACCATTTGTCAAAACGCCTCCCGGAACTCGGGAGGCGTTTTCGTTTGCTCGGTCATGTTGGATTTTCTTGAAAAACAATAGGATGCGCCACAGCGTTTCTCGGAATTGCCATGATGTCGCCTCAACTCCCCCTCTCCCTGCTGAAACTTGGATGAGTTGCAACTGATGGGGTCGAAGATGAAACAGTTCAGGCGTTTGATGCTGGCAATAATGATTGGGACGGGGCTGTCTGCATGCGTGAACGAGCCCCAACAGTACTCGGACGTCCACACCGGTGTGACTGCGGGCGTATCCAAACGTTACTCGGTATACGAAAACCTGCTCGTTTCTGTATTCGGTCAGGCCTTCGTCGCGACGAAGGGTGGTGAGGTTCGCCAGGGAATCTATGTTAATCAAATCGCTACGGGTATGGGCTGGTCATTCTTCCACTCTGCCTACTCGTTTGGAGTTCAGCTCCCGTATGAGCGCGGAAGCAGCAACGTGATGGGTTGCGGCGGAGGCTGCACTTTGCAAGAAGAGGGAGCAATTCTTCTTTCGGGCGAACAGTTTAGGTCGGCGGCCAAGACCGGAATGGAGATCAAGCTTGTTGGTTCGGGCAATAGCGTCATAATTCGCATTCCCCCCGCAGCTTTCCAGGAAGCGCTTGCTATGCGGCCAGGACAGTAGGGTTTTCTTGCCGTTAACTCTGGTCGATTTCGGCTTGGCATTGCGCTTGCAAAGGTGCCCCCGTTCAACTAATGCGAACCTGCCGTGGGGCGGTTAGCTCAGTTGGTAGAGCGTCTCGTTTACACCGAGAATGTCGGGGGTTCGAGTCCCTCACCGCCCACCAGGCCCCACCTGCCGCGCGCCGACGACAAGGGCGGTCACCAGGGCCGCCACCTCCTGCCGTAACGCCGCTTCCGGCAAGCCGACAAGCCGCCCTTGCAGCGCCAGATGCACGACGCCATGCACCGCGCCGAACAGCGTGCGGACCCGAAGGCGCAGGACATCGACCGGCAGATCAGGCCGAAGCGCTACCAGCGGAGCGCCTATCCGGGCGATCAGCACCTCATGCTCTTGCCGTTGCCAGTCGGGCATCTCGACACCTTCGGGCAGGCGATGTTCGAAAAGGGCCGACCAGAGCCGACGGTTCTCCAATGCGAAAACCGCATAGGCATCGGCCAGCGCCAGCGTCACCGCCTCCGGCGTTGCGGCCCCCGAAGTCGGCGCCAGGGCCGCGCCCAGCCGGGCAAGCGTGCGGGAATTGACGCGCAGGACCAGCTCGTCCAGATCGGCCACCGCATTGTAGAGCGCCCCCAGCGCGCAGCCCGCCCGCTGCGTCACATCCCGCGCCTTCAGCCCGGCCAGGCCTTTCTCGGCGATCTCGGCCTCGGCCGCGTCGATCAGCCGGGTCCGCAAGTCGGCTCTCCGGTCGGTTTGCACCTTGTCGTCCATCTGTGACCTCACGTCATTTGAACAGCGTTCAAAAAAGTACTTGAACAACGTTCACTGGGCTGGCATCGTGTGAACACTGTTCATAACGCAGGAGCACCCGATGTTCAACACCATCGTCACTTTGATCCGGGGCCGCAGTCACGAAGCTGCCCAGAAGCTGGAGGACGCCAATGCGCTGTCGATCCTCCGCCAGCAGCTCCGCGATGCGGCTTCAGGCGTCGAGGCCGCGCGCCGTGCAGTCGCGGTGGTCATGGCCTATGCCGACCGGGAACGGAAAGCTCTGCCACGGAGCAACACCCAGCTAAGCGACCTGGAGGGCAGGGCGCTTGCCGCCCTTGGCCAGGGGCGCGAGGATCTGGCCATCGAAGCCGCCGCGGCGATTGCCCACCTCGAGGCAGAGCGCAACACCACCGAAACCGCCCTTGCGACCTACGAGATCGAGACAGCGCGCCTTCGCGAGGAACTTGCTCAGGCCGAAGGCCGCCTGCGTGAGCTGAAGCGTGGCCTGCAGCTTGCCGACGCCGCCCAGAAATCCCAATCCGTTCGCGGGGTGGTCAGCCGCCCCGTCACCGCCTCGCTGGCCGAAGCCGAAGCCACTCTCAGCCGTCTCCAGTCCCGCCAGGCCCATGCCGAAGCCACGGCCGCCGCTGTGGTCGAGCTTTCGGCCGGACTGTCGGCCGACACCGTCGCGGCCCGCCTTGCCGCCGCCGGCTGCGGACCCGCGCTGAAGCCTGACGCTGCGGCAATCCTGGCCCGGCTGAAGGAAAAAGCCGTCTGACCTTTCACCAAACCCCAAACCACACCCCGGAGAACGACATGACCGACACGACCCAAGCCCCGATCCGCACGTCCTACGCCTTCACGATGTTCAGCTACGCGAACTTCGTCGTGGCAGCCGTGATGATGGCGGGTGGCATCTACTTTCTCGAAGCCAGTTTTTCGGCCAAGGGCTTCTATTCGATGGCCGCGCTGATGCTTGTCAGCTCGACCGTCGGCATCACCAAGGCCCTGCGCGACAAAGAGGAATCCGACCGCCTGCACAACAAGCTCGAGGAAGCCCGCACCGAGCGCCTTCTGGCCGAGGTTTCCCGCGAGCGTTGAGACAACATGACCAGGGCCGGGAACCAGACGACCCCGGCCTTTGGTCCACCGCCGTTCAGTTCATGTACGACCAGAGGCCCCCAAGGCCAGCCAGCGCCAGGACCACGCCCGCAACGATCAGATAGACCGAGCCGGTTGACAGAAGGTCCGCCGACGGAGGCGCCGCTGCCGTGACCGGCCTCGTGTGTACCTTCTGGGTTATCGGACGTTTCGTCTCATAGGGCAGCGCGCCCCCTGTCTCTCCCAGCCGGATCCATTCCAGCCAGTCGGACGCGGACTGGATCCGGTTCTTCGGCAGAACCTGCATCGCCGTGTCGACCGATTCCAGAAATCCGCGCGGGTATCCCTTGTAGCGCCCGGCCAGCGGTTCATAGGGATCGGCGTTGCCCTCGGCGACCCGGGCAAGGCGGCGCTGGCTTTCCGGCGGCGCTTTGCCGGTGATGACATGGAAGAAGGTCGCCCCCAGCGAATAAAGGTCGCTCGACGGGCTTTGCTGGGCCCCGGCCATGTAGAATTCCTGGGGCGAGTAGCCTTCCTTGATCACGCGCCGCCCGGTCAGCACACGCGCCGACCGCGCCTCTTCTTCGCTCGCAGCGCCGAAATCGATCAGGATCGGGTTGCCGCTTTTGTCGATCAGGATGTTGTCGGGCGAGATGTCGCGGTGAAGGATGCCGACCTGGTGAATGAACTCCACCGCGCCGAGCATCTTTTTCAGCAGAACAACCGTTTCAGCTGGGGTGAAGGGCTGGTCGGTTGATGCCAGAACGTCATGCAGGTCGCGCCCGTCGATGTAGTCAATGGCCATGTAGGCGGTGTCGTTATCCTCGAACACCTGATGGACGCCGACGATGTTGGGATGCACCAGCCGCGCCAGGCTTTTGGCTTCGTTGACGAAATTCTCGACAAAACTGCGGTACTCGGTCTGGTGCTTCCGAGAGCGGGCGCGCACGACGGCCTGGCTGCGACGGCAGAGCGCATTCGGGAAGCATTCCTTGATGACGACCGTACGGTCGACTGAATCCTTCGCAAGGTAGGTGATCCCGAAGCCGCCGCTGTTGAGAAACCCCAGGATCCTGTATTGCCCGCCAAGCAGTGTGGTGCCCGGCTTCAGGTCGTCGGCAAAATCATCCGGATCCGCACGGCGCGCTTCTGCGTCGAGCTGATTGCTGATCTGCGTTGGACCCTGTGTCACTTCGTCTTCCTACCGTCTCGCCCGCTCAACAAACTTTCCGCGACGACCGGGCCGGTGTCGCGGCAGTGCAGTCGAACTTGTTTTCGTCCGGATGAATCCCATCCGGCCTCAACTCCGGAAGGTTGCATTCGTCGGGAGGCATTCTACGCGCCGACTGTCTTCTGGCGCAAACCTCGATCGCCCGGTTGCGAAACGCTGCAAAGGTCACTGGCCGCCGATTGCCAGAAGATTCTTCGTCGAGGGCGGCGGAAATCCCGGTAAACAATTGATTAAAATGATGTTCTCGTCTGACGGCTTGGCGGGACAGGCGTTTTCAGCAAAATCGAACCTGTGACAAAATCGTCAACAATCCCAGTGGGATGCGCCACGATATTTCCACAGTTCCTGGCGCGAGCCGACCTTTCGGCCCGGTACCGGCCCCCGGAAACGCTCACCGGCTGCGACTCGGCCCCGATGTAGTGGCCAATTGCAAGCGATTCGCCCCTGTCAGCCCGGCGTCCAGCTTTCCGCCGGCGAACCTGGCCGCAAGACCTGGAAGGTTCCTGCGGGCAACGACATCCATGCGCCCTCGGTCCCATCCGGCCAGACCACCCGCATCTCGGCCTCGGTCGCCTCGCCAAGCCCGAAATGCAGCCACCCGACCGAGCCCGAGACCTGGCCGCCCCCCGCCGCGATCTCGTGCCGCTCGACCGCCTCGCCGCGCCTGATCTCGACGACCGCGCCGATGGCATCGCGGTTGGCGCCCTCCTGCTGCAGCCGCACCTGCACCCAGTTCCCCTCAAGCGCTCCGGTCGACCGCCAGATTTCCGCCGGGGTCCAGCGGTTCACCACCACAAGGTCAAGCTGGCCGTCCAGGTTGAAGTCCACCACTTGCGCGCCCCGCGCAACGCCCATGCTGGCCACACCCGCCCGGTCCCCCGCCTCGAGAAAGGTGCCATCCCCTTGCCCCAGCAACAGATTGTTCGGGTCGAGCTCAGCAAAATCCGGCATCTTGGCGACGTTGCCCTTGGCCACGAAAAGATCCAGCCAGCCGTCGTTGTTCACATCGGCGAACTGCGGGTGCCAGGCCGTCGACGGCTTGAAGTCCCCCCCGGTATAGGGCTTGTGCGCCGTGATCCCCGACTTCAGTGCGACATCGGCATAGTCAGGCTTGCCCGAAGCCGGGTCCTTCAGGACCTGCAGCTTGTTGTCGGCCATCGAGGTCAGATAGTAGTCCGGATAGCCGTCCAGGTTAACATCCGCGCTGGCGATCCCCATCCCCCAGATGCGGAGCCGCTTCCAGCCTTCCTTCTCGGTGTAAAGCGTCGGCGGCTGCCCCGGCTCCAGATGCCAAAGCTGCTCCTGCCCGCCCTTGTAGTACTCCCGGTCGTTGGACACCCGCAGGCTTGGGTGGCCCGAGCGGTTCCAGTCCGTAAAGATCATCGACAGCGCGCAGAACGACGGCGTCAGCGGGATCGGCGCGCCGAACCGGTCGCCCTCCGGCCGGTGCAGCCAGTTGTCCGTGCAAGACCCCCAGGGAAACGCCTCTTCCTTCCGGTCGATGTAGTTGCCGACGGCCAGCGTCGGCCAGCTCTGCCCCTTCTCCCAGATCGCCGCAAAAGCCGTCGACCAGGCATCGCCGCCGTCAAAGCCCCAGGAAGCACCCGCGTCCTCGAACCGGCAGTCGCCAAGCCCGCGGAGGAGCTTGTTCTCCCCCAGCCTCAGGACCACCAGGTCGATCACCCCATCGCTGTCGATGTCCAGGGGATAGGCCCCGAGCACCGCATCCAGCGCCACCGCATCGGTCTTCTCGAACGCCAACGCCCCGCCCAGGGTGCTCCGGTTCAGGTACAGCGCCGAAGGCCCAGCACCGCCGGACAGGAAAAGCTCCGGAAACCCGTCGCCCGAGCAGTCGAAGGTCGCGGCACCGCCACCGACCGTGTATTCCCACTCGCCTTCGAACACCGTGTCGATGCCCGAGCTTGCCGTTTCATCGGTGAAGGCAGGCACCACCGGTTCCGCCAGGGCAGGGGAGGCGGCAAGGGCCAGCAAAAGGAAACGGCTCATGCAAAGGTCCTCAGCTTGGCGGCGTATGCGCCAACACAGCGGCCCTGTTCAACACCGGCTTCGACGCCGAAGCGATAGTGGATGCCGCCATAAAGTCTTGAAATCGCAGCTTCTTCGGCAGCGGCCCAGAACGACGCGAAGCTCCGGCCCTTGATGCCGTCATCAGCATGCGTCGCATCCTCGAACGCGAAATCCTCGCCAAAGATCGCGGTCAGCACTTCCGCCGCCGCACCCGACTGGGTCGAATGCCCCGAGGGGTACTCCGGGAAGGGCGGGGTATTCAGCAACGACTCCCACTTCGGGTCGATCAGCCGCTTGATATACGTCACCGGCCGCAAGAGGTTGAACTCGTACTTCGAGGCCCAGCAGGCAATAAACCCATCCGCCACCGCCACGCCCAGCAGCGCCAGCGTCGAGGCAAGCTTCTCCACCGGCATCCCGTCCCGTTTCGCGATCTGCAGCACGATGGAAATCCAGTGCCCCGGCGGGGTTGGCGACAGCATCGGATCGTCCGACCAGAACCGCGCGACCGCCTTCTGCTCGTCGGTCAGGCCCTTGACCGTGTCGTAAACCTCTTTCGCCGCAAGGAAAAAGGCCGAGGCCGGGTCCTCGCTGTACTCGGGCGGCGCGGGGATGCCGCAAGCGGTGCCGGAGGGCATCGCGAGGGGCCGAACCGAGCCCCAGTAAGGCAGAAGCGGCGCCTGCTGCTGGCGGACCAGGCTCGTCGGCACCCAATCCTGCGGGTCGGTTCCGGCCGTGTACTCGCGCGGGAACCCCATGTTGTCGATCACCGCCCCGCCATCGACCTCGGCCCAGGCCAGGATATGCGCCGCAACCGCCTCACCCTGGGCCATGCTGCGCGCAACGACCTCATCCGCGATCCCTTCGGCGGCCTTTGCCCCCAGCTTGTCGGTCATCGCCCCCATCGCCCGCTGCCCGGTCGGGCCGGTGTTGGAGAAGAGCGCCTGCACAGTCTTCGCCAACGCCCCATGCAGCACGCAAGCCTCGTCATGCTCGCCGGTCGCGCGGGCAGGCGGCGGCGTCAGATCGGTCAGCTGCCCCGCCAGCGACACCAGCGCCGGGTTGCCCGAGGCCAGCGCCTCATGCGCCGCAACGCCGATATAGGCGAAGGCGCGGCTTGCCACCGGCGGCGTGTAGGTCGCGGTATGTCGGACCAGCTCCAGGATCAGACGATGCCAGTCGACCACCACATCGCGCGCAAGCTCGGCGCGGTCGGCGGCAAGGGCGGGTGAAACGGAAAGCGCAAAGGGTGCTGAAAGTGACAGGGCAATGAAATCGCGGCGGCGCAAATGCATGGGTCCTCCTCCCGAACTCGGCGCCGGTTATGTCAGGCGCCAACTGGGCTGGCAAGTACGGGAAGGCCTTCAGCCCCGCCCCGTCAGCCAGTTCCCAAGCTTCCCCAGTCGCGACGGTCCCGCCCCCTCCCGCGCCTCGCGCCGGTCCGCAGCGTTCAGTAGCGCATACATCCCGGTCACGCCCAACCAGCGCAGCGGCTCCGGCTCCCAGGCGCGAACGCGGCGGTTGACCCAGGGCAGGTGAACAAGGTCCGTATCATGGCCAAGGGCAAGGTCCGCCAGCGTCCGGCCCGCAAGGTTCGAGGTCGAAACCCCCACCCCCACATAACCCCCCGCCCAGCCAAGGCCGGTCGCCGGATCAAGCCCCACTGTCGCACACCAGTCGCGCGGCACGCCCAGCACCCCGCACCAGGCATGGTCGATCTTCGCCTGCGCCGCGGCCGGGAAATGCTGATGCAGGATCGCCGTCAGCCGCCGGATCGTTTCCGCGTCCGGCGCGCCGTTGGTATCAAGGCTCGAGCCAAAGCGGTACGGCACCCCGCGCGCGCCCACCGTGATCCGCCCCTCGCGCGTGCGCTGGCAGTAGCAATAGGCATTGGCGAAATCGCCGATCACCTCATGCCCCTCCCAGCCGATTTCGGCCCACACCTCCGCAGGCAGCGGCTCCGTCACGATCTGGGCCGAGTTCAGCGGCAGCCATTCCCGCTTCCGCCCCGGGAGACCCGCGGTGAACCCTTCAGTGCAGCGCAGGATCTTCGGCGCCAGAACCTGACCATGATCGGTGGTCACTGCCCCTTGCGCATAGCTTGTGACCGCCGTCCCCTCGACGATGCGAACCCCCATCCGCTCGACCACTGCCGCAAGGCCGCGCACCAGCTTCGCCGGCTGCACGCGCGCCACATTGGTCACCACCATCGCGCCAAGCGCCCCCGGAATGCGCACCCGCGCCGCCAGATCTTCGACATTCATCTCGAAGACCCGGTCCTCCTCGCCCCAGTGACGCCGGTGCTCGACTTCCGCCTGCATCCGCGTCATCTGCGCGGGCCTCGTCGCCACCATCAGCTCTTCCGTCCGGTGGATGTCCGCCTCGATCCCCTCGGCTTCCGCCACGCGGATCACCTCGTCCACCGTCCCACTCATCGCCTGGACCATGCTGCGCACGGCCTCTTCCGACGAGTCCTCAAGATACCGCCGATGGGTCCAGGCAAAACCGCCCGTCAGCCAGCCGCCGTTTCGCCCGGAGGCACCGAAGCCCGCAAAATCCTTCTCGATGACCAGCACATCCAACGCCGGGTTGGCCTGCTTCAGATAGTAAGCCGTCCAAAGCCCCGTATAGCCCGCCCCGATGATCACCACATCGGCAGTGCCATCCCCGGCCAGGGGCGCACGACGGTAGGGCAGCCCCATGTCGGCATACCAGAACGAAACATCGCCGATCCGCATAAGGCCCCCGAATGTCTTGCCAATGGGAAGGGAGGCACAGCCCCGACCGCTTTTCAAGGCAAAGATGGCCATCCGATCAAGGGGATCGCCCGAACTGTGGCCCAATTTCATCTGATTCGGTCAGGGTAGTTAACGGCACTTTCGTCTCCTGCGCGTGTAGACGGAAAGAAGATGAAAGGAAGATGGAAAGAAGACCATCAACCTGTTCGAAAGATGCAAGTTTAACGCAGCGTTCTCAAAAGTTTACGGGCCAGACTAACCTCGTCGCAATCCCCCCTCGTTTTTCGCGTTCACACTCCCTTAACCCCACCGCACGGCACCCCTCGACCCCGTTGCCTTTGCACCCTCCTCCGCCGATGCTCGGCGCAATGAACAGGAGGGCGACCCGTGCAAGGCTTCTTCGTCACCGGCCCCTATGACGACGGCGATCCGGTCACCGGCCACCACTACGAGATGGCCTCCGACGACCCCAACCGCCCCCAGGTCTGGGGCTACACCGGCGCCCTAAGCTACAAACCCGGCGACACCCTCCGCCTCCATGCGATGTCCAGCGCTGCAAAGGCGCAGATCACCATCGCCCGCGACGGGTTGACCCCGAAAATTGTCTTTGAAACCAAGGCCAAAACCCGCTTCGCCCCCACGCCCTCCGACTGCTCGGTGAAAGGTTGCGGCTGGCCCGTTGCGCTTGAAACCCGGATTCCGGACGACTGGCCGACCGGCGTCTACACCGTCACCCTCACGGTTCCCGGCCACCAATCGCAGGCGCTGTTCGTCCTTAGGCCCGCCAAACCATTGGCAAAGCTCGCCTTTGTCCTCGCGACCGGCACCTGGGCCGCCTACAACGACTGGGGCGGATCGAACCACTACCAGGGCCTTTGCGGCCCCACTGGAGGGGACTTCGCGGCGGAAGTCAGCCTCCTCCGCCCCTGGGCCACGGGCTTCGTCCGCTGGCCCGCCGACGCCCCCCGCATCCCCCCCGCCACCCCCCTCCTGACCCGCCCCCGCTACCCCCACATGGACTACGCTCGCGCGAACGGCATCTCGAAGAAATACGCCTCCTCCGGCTGGGCCGCCTTCGAACGCCCCTTCGCCCTTTGGTGCGAAACACAAGGCATTTCAATAGACTACCTCACCCAGCACGACCTCCACGCCGACCCCCACCTCCTCGACGCCTACCCCCGCGCCGTCATCGTCGGCCATGACGAATACTGGACCTGGGAGATGCGCGACCACCTCGACTCCTGGCTCGACAACGGCGGCCAGCTTGCCCGCTTCGGCGGGAATTTCTTCTGGCAAACAAGGCTTTCCGACGATCTCCTCACCCAGATCTGCCACAAGTACCGCGCCGCGGAAGAGGACCCGTTGGCCCAGACCGACCGCATCACCAGCTACTGGGACCACCCCCAGATCAAGCGCCCTGCGGTGGCCACCATGGGCCTGACCGGGTCAATGGGCGTCTACGCCGGTTGGAGCCGCTGCGTTTCGCACGGGGCAGGTGGCTTCACCCTGTACCGCCCCGACCACTGGGCGATGCTGGGCACCGGGCTTGGCTACGGCGATGTCCTTGGCGCCGCTTCGAAAATCTTCGGGTATGAGGTCGACGGCATCGACTACGAAATCCGCAAAGGCCTCCCTTTCGCGGCCCACGACACCGGCCTTGAGGGCGAACTCACCATCATCGGCCTCTCGCTCGCCACGACGCTGGCCCACCACACCGGCCGCCACGACGAAGACCACTTCATCGGCCACCTCGATGCCGAAGGCCTGGCACTCAGCCTCCATGGTGAGGTCACACCGGAAACCGTTGGCCTCGTCAGCCGCGGCAACGGTTGCCTGGCCGAGTACCGGCGGGGCAAGGGCGCGGTCCTGAACGCGGGGTCATGCGAGTGGGTTGCCGGCCTCATCGCCCGCGAACGCCCGGTCGAGGTGGTGACCCGCAACGTGCTCCTTGGCACCTGGGGTTGAACATAACGCATGGACACATCCCGCCCGTAGCACTTGTTGCACGCCTGTGCCGCAACCGTCATCTGGCTGTTGCTCCTCCTTGATAATGGCGGGGAAGTTACTCAGCCCCGGACCGCTCGATGACCCACCAGCCCCCCGCGCGCTTCTTCGCTTTCACAGCGGCGAACGATGTGTGCTCTTCTGAAATCCTGACGTTCGACCATGCCCCGATCTCCCCCGGGGTGAGCTTCACGTATTCCCATCCGGGTCAGTCGATCTTCCGCCGCGGTCTGATCCGCGCGGTTGAAACCATGACCGGCCAGCCGAAGCTGCGGCGTCTCTACGTTGACTGGGTGATCTGCGACAAGCGCCCTGGCGAGCCGGTCTTCGATGCAGCACTCCGCAAGCTTGCCATCACGCCAGTCATCCGGGCGGGCGCCGAGAACCTGGCCAAGGTACCTGAAACCGGCGGGCTTCTGATCGTCGCGAACCACCCGTTCGGGGTGGTGGACGGTCTGACGATCGGTCATCTGGGCATGCGCCTTCGGGGCAACGTGCGGGTCATGACCAACAGCCTCCTTTGCCGCGTGCCCGAGATCGATCCCCATCTCTTGCCCGTCGACTTCTCAGGCACGCCCGAGGCACGGCGGATCACGGGCGAAACGCGCCGCAAGGCGACCGAGCTTCTGGCGCAAGGCCAGGTCGTAGCGATCTTCCCGGCAGGCGGCGTCGCCACCGCGAACCGGCCGTTCCGCGGCCGCGCGGTTGACGCGCCCTGGCATCCGTTCGTGGGGCGTCTGGCAACGATCCCTGGAGTGACGACCCTGCCGATCCACTTTTCCGGCCAGAACTCGCGCCTTTTCCAGGTCGCAAGCCACACGTCCTACCCCTTGCGCATCGCGCTCATCTTCCACGAAACCCGTCGCCGGATGAACGACCGGGTCGAGGTGTCGGTCAGCGAACCCATCACCGCCGAAACCCTGCGGCGCCTCCCGCGCGACCGTGTTGCAGCCGAGCTTCGCCGCCGCACCATGGCCCTTGCCGCGCCCGCGCTGCCCGATCCCGACGAAGAGTACATCTGGCCGGCACACATCCGCTGGTAACCCCCGGCATCCGCTCGGCCCCGACCCCTGCCGTATGACCCTTTCCGCGGGCATCGGCATCGGTTAGGCCTTGCGGCATGCATCTGATGCTCAGCAAGCTTGCGGTCGCGCGGGGTGGGGTCACGGTCCTGCAGGACCTGAGCTTTGCTCTCCAGCCCGGTCAGGCGCTGATCCTGCGGGGGCCGAACGGCTCGGGCAAGACCACGCTTCTGCGCACGCTCGCGGGCCTGCAGCCGCCCGCCGGAGGCAGTTTCGATCTTCCACCCGACAGCGTCGCCTACTCCGCCCATGCCGACGGGTTGAAGTCCACCTTGACGGTGGCCGAGAACCTTGGCTTCTGGGCCGAGATCTACGGCGGTCCCGCCATTGACAATGCGCTGGAAGCGCTGGACATGACCGCGCTTACCCGCCGCCGCGCGGGCGAGCTTTCAGCCGGTCAGAAGCGCCGCCTGGGCCTCGCGCGGCTTCTGGTGACCGGCCGCCCGGTCTGGCTTCTGGACGAACCCACCGTCAGTCTTGATGTGGCATCGGTTGCGCTTTTCACAGGCGTCCTCCGCCAGCACCTTCAGGGTGGCGGCCTGGCGGTCATTGCGAGCCACGTCGACCTTGGCCTCCCCGAAGCCGAGGTGCTGGACCTGGAACCCCACCGCGCTCGGGTGATCGCCCGCGACGGTTTCGACGAGGCTTTTGCATGAAGCGCCGTGCCAGTCTGATCCGTCGGTGCCTCCGGCGGGAGTATTTTGGAAAAGAGCAACTGCTGGGGGGTGCAGCATGAAGGCGCTTCTCCTCCGCGATCTTCGGCTGGCCATCCGCACGGGCGGCGGCTTCGGGCTGGGGCTCGCCTTCTTCCTGCTGCTGGCGGTGCTCGTACCGCTTGGCGTCGGTCCCGAAGGCGGAACGCTTGGCCGCATCGCCCCCGGCATCCTCTGGGTCGGCGCGCTTCTCGCGTGCCTCCTGTCGCTCGACCGGATTTTCGCGCTCGACTTCGAGGATGGCTCGCTTGACCTTCTGGCCACCGCCCCGATCCCCTTGGAGGCCGTCGTCGCGGTCAAGGCCGTCGCGCATTGGCTCGTCACCGGGCTTCCCCTGACCCTGATCGCGCCGGGCCTCGCGGTCCTTTTGAACCTGCCGCCTGCCGGGTATCCGTGGCTGGTCATCAGCCTTCTTCTTGGCACGCCCGCCCTGTCGGTGATCGGTGCTTTCGGGGCCGCGATCACGGTGGGCCTGCGTCGGGGCGGGCTTCTCCTCAGCCTTCTGGTGCTGCCGCTCTATGTGCCCACCCTGATCTTCGGGGCCGAGGTGATCCGACGCGGGGCCGAGGGAATGGCGCTTGGCACTCCGCTCGCACTTCTTGCCGCGATCTCTCTTGGGGCCACGGCACTCCTCCCCTTCGCGGCCGCAAGCGCGATCCGCGTCAATTTGCGCTGAAGAGTCGCGCGACGGTGAGTTGAGCGGGCGACCGGGAAAGGATAGACGAACGCCATGTCGATCTGGGAATACGCGAACCCGAAGAAGTTCATGCAGACCTCGGCCTGGGCCATGCCCTGGTCCGTGGGTCTGACTGTCGCCTGTCTGACGGTTGGCCTGGTCTGGGGCTTCTTCTTCACGCCTGACGACTACAAGCAGGGCTCGACCGTCAAGATCATCTATATCCACGTCCCGTCCGCGATGATGGCGATCAACGCCTGGATCATGATGCTGGTGACTTCGCTGATCTGGATCATCCGCCGCCACCATGTCAGCGCGCTTGCTGCCAAGGCCGCAGCACCCGTGGGCCTGACCTTCACCCTGATCGCGCTGGTCACCGGCGCGCTTTGGGGTCAGCCGATGTGGGGGACCTGGTGGGCGTGGGACCCGCGGCTCACGTCCTTCCTGATCCTGACGCTCTTCTACTTCGGCTACATCGCGCTCTGGTCCGCCATCGAGAACCCCGATACCGCCGCTGACCTCACCTCGATCCTCTGCCTCGTCGGCTCGGTCTTCGCACTTCTCAGCCGCTATGCGGTGAACTTCTGGAACCAGGGGCTGCATCAGGGCGCGTCGCTCTCGCTCGACAGGGAAGAGAACGTGTCCGACGTCTTCTGGCTGCCGCTTCTGGTCTGCATAGCGGGCTTCGTGCTTCTCTTTCTCACCGTGGTCCTGATGCGGACCCGGACCGAGATCCGGGCCCGGCGGCTGAAGGCGCTTCTGGCGCGGGAAAGGGTGGCGTGATGCCTGAGCTTGGGAAATACGCCTTCGCTGTCCTTGGGTCCTACGCGGCGACGGCCCTTCTGATCGCGGCGCTGGTGGGCCTGTCGCTCTGGCAATCGGCCCGGATGAAGCGGGCCTTGGCCGAGGTCGAGGCACGGCAGGGGAAGTCGGATGGCTAGGTGGCTGATGATCCTGCCGCCGGTCCTCTTTGCAGGGCTCGCGGGGCTTTTCTATGCCGGCATGTACCGCGAGAACGCGGGCGAGCTGCAATCGGTCTTCATCAACCGCCCGGCTCCGGTGCTGCCCACGACCGGCTTGCCAGGGGTGCCGGTCCTCACCGACGCCGACCTTCGGACCGGCGAGGTGACGGTGGTCAACTTCTGGGCCACCTGGTGCCCGCCCTGCCGGGCCGAGCATCCGGTGCTGCTGGAGATGGCGGGGAAGGGCGTTCGGGTTGCGGGGGTCAACATCATGGATGACGATGCGAAGGCGGTGGCTTACCTCGCTGAAGATGGAAACCCCTTCATCGGGGTTGCGACCGATCCGAACGGGCGGAACCGGGTCGAATGGGGGGTAACGGCCCCGCCCGAGACCTTCATCATCGCGGGCGATGGAACGGTGCTTTTCCGCTTTGTCGGGCCCCTGGTCGGGACGGATTACGAGACCCGTTTCGTGCCCGCGCTGGAAAAGGCGCTGGCCGGGCCTGGGTAACGTAACTCCGAGTTACGCCCTTTTGTCACATTAGAATCAATATCTTACGGGGTTCCATTCAGAGCTTGTTAACGGAACGGATACCACCGCGAAGGCGTGAAGACATGCTTCGGTCGGTCAGGAGAGCCCAAGGAACAGCGCGAATGCCGCGAACAGGCTGACTTCCAGCGCCGGGAAGCTGCCAAGCACCACCGGCCATCGTGCCGCCACCGTCGCGGCAGGACGGGTTTGCACCGGTTTCGGCGGGCTTAGCAAGGGGAAGGGGTTGGGCATGGGGTGCGGCCTAGCAATTGGGGTGATCGGACGATGGTCGCAAGGCCTTGAAAAATGCTGAAGGCCCGGCATGACCGGGCCTTCGCATCTGGAAACAATCGGTTTCCGATATCAGGACGATGCCAGGTCCCGCAGCACATAGTGCAAAACACCGCCGTTCTCGACATATTCGATCTCGATCGCGGTATCGATCCGGCACTTGATCTGGATCGTCTTCCTCGTCCCGTCAGCATAGGTGATATGGCAGGGGACCATCGACAAAGGCTTCAGGTCACCCTCCAGCCCTTCGATCGAGATCACCTCGTCGCCCTTCAGGCCCAGGGTCTTGCGGTTTTCGCCCGGCAGGAACTCGAACGGGATCACGCCCATTCCGACGAGGTTCGAGCGGTGGATGCGCTCGAAACTTTCCGCGATCACCGCCTTCACACCCAGAAGCGCCGTCCCCTTGGCCGCCCAGTCCCGTGACGAACCCGCCCCGTATTCGATGCCGCCGATCACCACCAACGGAGTGCCTTGTGCCTGCCAGGCCATCGAGGCGTCGTAGATCGAGGTCTGCACCCCGTCCGGCCCTTTGGAATAGCCGCCCTCAACGCCATCCAGCATCTCGTTCTTGATCCGGATGTTAGCGAAGGTGCCGCGCATCATCACTTCATGGTTGCCGCGCCGGGCGCCGTAGGAGTTGAACTCCGACACCGGAACCTGCCGTTCTGTCAGATACTTACCAGCTGGAGTTGAAGCTTTGAACGAACCCGCCGGGCTGATGTGGTCGGTGGTGATCATGTCGCCCAGAAGTGCCAGAATGCGGGCGCCGGTGACGTTCTTGATCACCCCCGGTTCTTTCGACATGCCCTGGAAGTACGGCGGGTTCTGGATGTAGGTCGACGTCGGCGGCCAGTCGTAGGTCTCGCTGTCGGTGACCTCCACGCCCTGCCACTTCTCATCACCCTTGAAGACATCGGCATACTTCTTCTGGAAGGCCGCGCGGGTGACGGTCGCATGCACCAGATCGGCGATTTCCTTGTTCGTGGGCCAGATGTCCTTGAGGTAGACCGGCTTCCCGTCCTTCGACGTCCCCAAAGGCTCGGTCGTAAGGTCGATGTTCATGTCGCCAGCCAGCGCATAGGCCACGACCAGGGGCGGCGAGGCGAGGTAGTTGGCGCGGACATCAGGCGAGATGCGGCCCTCGAAGTTACGGTTGCCGGAAAGGACGGCGGCGGCCACGAGGTCGCCTTCGTTGATCGCGGCGGAGATTTCCGGCTGCAAGGGGCCAGAGTTGCCGATGCAGGTGGTGCAGCCGTAGCCGACGAGGTTGAAGCCGATGGCGTCGAGGTCCTCCTGCAGCCCTGCGGCGTTCAGGTATTCGCTGACGACCTGCGATCCGGGCGCTAGCGAGGTCTTGACCCAGGGCTTCCGGTTCAGCCCCAAAGCGCGGGCCTTCCGTGCCACCAGCCCCGCGCCGATCATCACATAGGGGTTGGACGTGTTGGTGCAGGACGTGATCGAGGCGATCACCACCGACCCGTCGCCGAGCGTGTAGTCCTGTCCCGCGACCTTGGCCGTCTTGATCGCCGAGCGGGGCGGGGCCATCACACCGCCTTCGGAGCCCATGTCCTTGGCCGCGTCGCTGGCGTCAAAACCACGGTAGTCGCAGACGACCTTGTAGAAGCCGCGGGCCGCATCAGTCAGCGGCGTGTGGTCCTGCGGGCGCTTCGGCCCCGAAATGGCGGGGACAACCGTACCCATGTCGAGGTGCAGGGTGCTGGTGTAGACCGGATCGTACCCGTCATCCCGCCACATGCCGTTGGCCTTTGCGTAAGCCTCCACCAGCGCGATGCGGCCCTCGTCGCGGCCGGTCATGTGGAGGTAGCGGAGCGTCTCGGCGTCAATCGGGAAGAAGCCGCAGGTGGCACCGTATTCGGGGGCCATGTTGGCGATGGTGGCGCGGTCGGCGAGGGGGAGGCGGTCAAGCCCGTCACCATAGAACTCGACGAATTTGTTCACCACGCCGTGCTTGCGGAGCATTTGAACCACTTTCAGGACGAGGTCGGTGGCGGTGGTGCCTTCCTTCATCGTGCCGGTCAGCTTGAAACCGACCACCTCGGGGATCAGCATGGAAACCGGCTGGCCGAGCATCGCCGCCTCGGCCTCGATCCCGCCGACGCCCCAGCCAAGGACTGCGAGGCCGTTGACCATGGTGGTGTGGCTGTCGGTGCCGACCAGCGTATCGGGGTAGGCGACAACGGCACCGTTCTGATCGGTATCGGTCCAGACGGTCTGCGCCAGGTATTCCAGGTTCACCTGATGGCAGATGCCGGTGCCGGGGGGCACCACGCGGAAATTGCGGAACGCCTTCTGGCCCCATTTCAGGAAGACGTAGCGCTCCATGTTGCGCTCGTATTCCCGGTCGACGTTCAGCTGGAACGCGCGGGGGTGGCCGAATTCGTCGATCATGACCGAGTGGTCGATGACCAGGTCCACCGGGGCCAGCGGGTTGATCTTCTGCGCGTCGCCCCCAAGCCCTTTGATCCCGTCGCGCATCGCCGCAAGGTCCACGACCGCGGGCACGCCGGTGAAATCCTGCATCAGCACGCGCGCCGGGCGGTACGCGATCTCGCGCGGGTTCTGGCCGCCCTGCTTGCCCCAGTCGGAGAAGGCCTTGATGTCATCGACGGTTACGGTCTTGCCATCCTCGAACCGCAGCATGTTCTCCAGCACCACCTTGAGCGCGGCGGGAAGCTTCGCGAACTCGCCCAGGCCCGCAGCTTCCGCCGCTGGGATGGAATAGTAGCTGACGGTCTGGCCCCCGGCGGTCAGGGTCTTGCGGGTGCGGGCTTGGTCATGTCCGACGGTGACGGTCATCGTGTGGCTCCTTCAAGGCGGTGGCTCAGGGCATTGTATGCAATTGTATGCCGAATATCCAGCCCTGGAATGTGGCTTTCTTGACGCATGTGTCAGGGCTCTCGCAAAACCTTGATTAGCACGTGTTGGATGGCGTCCCTATAACACGAAAGGGGATTACGGGATCAGGATACGCGATATGCGAAAGATCGTCAGCGCCGCCTGCGGCATATGGATGGCCGCGACGGCGGTTGCCGCGGCCGACCCGGTGGTGGTGGTCGAGCTTTACACCTCGCAGGGTTGCTCCTCATGCCCGCCGGCCGATGAATTCGTGGCGATGCTGGCGTCAAATCCCGAGATTCTGCCCCTGGCGCTGCATGTCGACTACTGGGATTACATTGGCTGGGCGGACAAGTTCGCGCAGTCCAAATTCACCGACCGCCAGAGGGCTTATGCCAAGGCGATCGGCAGCCGCACGATCTATACCCCGCAGCTGATCATCGGGGGCTCGGATCGGATCGAGGGCTTCGCGCCGGAGGAGACAGCGGCCCGGCTTCGGGCGCATCTCGAAGCAGGCTCGACCGTGAAGCTTACGGTCACCCGTGAAGGCGACAAGCTGGTGATCCGGGCCGAGGCTGATCCGCCGTTGACCGAACCCGCGCGTGTGCAGCTGGTGCGCTATGAACCCGAAGAGACGGTGACGATCGAGCGGGGCGAGAATGCCGGCAAGACGATCACCTACACGAATATCGTGACATCGTGGGAGCGGGTCGGCGATTGGGGCGGGCAGGCGCCGCTGGAGCTGACCGCGCCCTATACCGGCGATGAGCCGGGTGCGGTGATCGTGCAGACCGAGGGCCCGAAAGCGATTCTTGCGGCTGTACGCGTCGACTGATCCGGGCTTAGCTGTCCTTGCCCTTCCAGCGGCGGTGAATCCAGAACCACTGGTCGAGATGGCCGCGCACCAGCGCCTCCAGGCTGTCGTTCAAGGCCTGGGTCATGGCTTCCGGCGTATTGTGCGGAATGGGTGCTTCGACGATGATGTCGAAGGAAAGCCCGTCCGGCCCGCGGATCGCATAGGTCGGGACCAGAAGTGCGTTGTACTTCAACGCAAGCTCCGCCGCCGAAAGTGCTGTCAGTGCCTGTTCGCCGAAAAAGGTCAGCGGCTCGCCGTGGCCCATGTGCTGGTCGACGAGCAGGCCAAGCATCCCACCCGACTTGAGGTGCCGCACCATGTTGGCCATCCCGGCCCGGCCACGCGGGAAAAGCGGCGTGCCGATCCCGGAAATCGCCGCGACGTAGTGTTCGTTGAAATAGCGGTTCGCCATCGGCATATAAAGCGCCCCGACCCGGTAGCCCCTTGCGATCAGCGCCGCGCGGGAAGCGTCGTAGTTCCCGAAATGGCCGGTCACCAGGATCACCGGACGGCCGTCGCGGTGCGCCTCTTCCAGCGCCGCCACGCCGCCGCCGGTCAAGGGGTGGCTGACAGCATGGGCGATGAATTCGGGACCGGAGTAGATCTCGATCACCGTGCGGCCGACGTTGTCGGGGACGGCGCGGGCGATGCGCTCGACCTCGGCCGACGGCAGATCGGGCAGGACAAGCGCCAGGTTGTCGCGAACACGTTGCCGGTAGCCAGCCAAGGGCGCAACCAGCCGCGAAATGACCCAACCACACAGCGGCACCCGCACACGATAGGGCAAGCGCAGCAAGAGCCAGATCAACGCGCGCAGCGCGCGGTCCTGCAGCCAGTGGCGAAGGGTGAAGGGTGGAGTGTCGGCCATTCTCTCAGGCTTTAGGGGGTCTCAGGCTTTGCGGGCGGCTTGGTTTTCGCGGTGCCAGACATAGAGACCTGCGCCCACGATCACAAGCGCGCCAATCACTGTCCAGCGGTCGGGCCATTGGTCATAAAGGACAGCGCCCCAGAAGGTAGCGAACACGATGCCCAGATAGGCGAAAGGGGCCACGACCGAGGCTTCGGTGATCGAGAAGCTGCGGATGATGCAAAGCTGCGCCCCGGTGCCGAGACACCCGACCAGCGCAAAGAGCAACAGGTCAGCCCCCGAGATCGGGGTCCACACGAAGGGCAGCGCCAGCGCAGAGACGGCGGTACCGAAGATCGAGGCATGAAGAAGCGAGGTCCAGACCGGCTCCCTTGGGCCGATGTAACGGGTCAGAAGCGCATTGCCGGTATAGGCGACGGCTGCTCCAAGCGGCAAAAGCGCCCAGGGCGAGAAGACGCCAGAGCCGGGCCGGATGATGATCAGCGCGCCGATAAGGGCGACGACAACCCCGGCAAGGCGGCGGGGTCCAAGGCGTTCACCAAGGAAGAGGGCCGCGCCAAGGGTGATCAGAACGGGGTTTATGTCGGTCAGCGCGGTTGCTTCGGCCAGGCCGATATGGCCGAGCGAGAGGAAGAAGAGCCCCGTCGCCGCCAGCTGGCAGGCCGACCGGGAAAGGTGCAGCCAGGGGTAGTCCGTCCGCAGAACCATTGGCGCGCGGCGGTTCAACAGGACCAGGACCACCAGAAGCTGCCCCGCGAACCGCGCCCAGACCACCTGAGGCGCCGGATAGCGGCTGATCAGGCCCTTGGCGGTCGCGTCCATGGCCGTGAAGAAGAAAATCGCGAGGATCATCAGAAGGATGCCGCGCGTGACGGTGGGGGAGGGGGCGGGCTGCATTTCGTGGGACGCTAGTGCGGCCGGGCAGGTGCCGCAAGTGGCTAAGGGCTCCGGATGGGCCTGGGCGCACTCATCCCGGGGTAATGAGTGCCTTACTTAGCGGCAAGGGCTGCCAGTGCTATGCGGTTGCTCATTAGGCCATGAATTTGAAGGAGTAAGTAGATGAAGAACTGTGCAATGACGATTGTGCTCTGTGCTCTTGCCGGACCAGTGATCGCCGGTGGGCCTGTCATCGTAGATCCCGAACCGCCGGTTGTCGTCGCCACAGCGGCCCCGGACTTCGACTGGACCGGGTTCTATGCCGGTCTCAGCGTGACAAGCGGATCGGTGAGTGACGGAGACGACTTCGACACCTCGGGCTTCGGCGCGCAGGTCGGCTATCTGCGCGATTTCGGAACCTTCGTGGTTGGCGGTGAACTGGCCTTCTCCGCTGCCGATCTGGACGACGCGCCAACCTCGATCGACGCGACACGGCTGAAGCTGATCGGCGGATATGGTTCCGGACGGTTCATGCCTTATGCCTTCGTCGGTCTTTCGGACATCAAGATCAGCGGTGGCGGCGCGTCGATCTCTGACACGGCGACGAACTTCGGTCTTGGGGCGCGCTATGCCTTCGGCACGGATGGCCGGTTTGTCGCAGGCCTGGAATACATCGTCGAAGACAAGAACAACTTCGACAATTCTGGTTTTGACCTCGATCGTGACGAGTTTTCTTTGCGGTTCGACTATCGGTTCTGACCGCAGTCCAACCACAAACGGCGGCGCGGTCACCCTCACCGCGCCGCTTGTTTCACTCCTCCTCCGGCTGGATCAGCGTGATCTCCCGCGTCGTTTCCAGCGTCCGGATCGCGTTGATGATTGCGTTCATCGCCTCTTCGGCGTCCTTTTCCTTCACCTTGCCCCGCGCACCCATTTCCTCACGCAACCCTTGCGCCAGGCGCTGGGAGATATTGGCGAGGATGAACTCCGCCGCTTCCTCCAGCCCCGGTTTGCCCATCGCTGCGGCCAGTGCGGTGACAAGCTGCGGCTGTTCCACCAGACGGGTGATCTTTGGCGTATCGCGAGGGTTCAGACGGGCCGGGATATGGACGAAGGTGAAGATCGCCCGGCGCACCTCGGCGGCGAAGGCCGCATCCTCGGCCTCCAGCCCCTGCAGAACGTCGTCCCGTGTCAGCGCTGGTGAGACGTTCAGGATCGCCCCCACCCGTTCGACCGGACCCTGGTCGAAGGCCTTGGGGGGCTGGTTGTCAAGTTCGGCCAGAAGGGCTGCGCCGATGCGGCGGACGGTTTCGGGGTCGACATTCCCGGTCATCGACACCGCATAGGCCACGCGCCGGGCCCGTTCACCGGGAAGCTTGCCCAGAAGCTCTGCCGCGCGGCCCACGGGCAGTTTCGACAGCATCACCGCCCCGACCTCGACCGCTTCATTGGTCAGGATCGGCAAAAGACGGTCCGGCGGCAGCGCCATGATCCGCTCCCACGGGTCGATCTTGGACGAGGTCGAGGACATGCGGCGCAGGCGCTGGGCGGCAGATTGCGAGATGTGCCCGTCCATCATCGACAAGGCACCTTCGACCCCCCCAGGGAAGGCCAGACCGACGCATTCAAGTTCGGACAGGAATTCGGCCACCACCTCATCAAGCGTGGCACGGTCGATCAGCCGCATCTGACCCATCTGCTCGGCCAGGGCGGCCTGCATGTGCTCGGGCAATGTGGCGATCGGCAGCGAGCGACCTTCGGTCAGCAGATAGCGGACGATCACCGCCGCCTTCTGCCGGGGCGTCAGAACCTTGCGGGGAAGTGCGCCGGGCGCAAGCGCCACAGCGCGGCGGTCCGGCATGATCCGGGCAAAGGGCACCATATCCTGGGGCATCGGGTCCTCATCGATTCCTGATGAGGGAACCCTTGCAGCCCCAGGTTAACGCCAGCTTGACCGATCAGGCCTAGCTTGTGGGATTTTCGACGCAGGTGCCTTTTTCTGTATCCCAGGTCGTTCCCGCGATGCAGCTGGCGGCGGTTTCTTCCATTTTGTCGCCCTTGCAGCTGGCAAAGGCGAAGCTGGGCAGAAGCGTGATGGCGAGAACGGCAAGTGTTGCGGCTGTCTTCATCGGTCATTCTCCCTGGTTTCAGAAGGTGTAGGTCACTCCGGTCGTAATAGCATTCGAAAGCGATGTTTCAGCCCAGGTACCGGCGCCACCATGGGCACGGATTTCGGTCAGCTGGGCTTCGGCCAGTTCAAGTTCGTTCATCTGCACAAGCAGCTGACCATAGTAACTACGCGCGAGGATGTTCGCCGGATCAATCGCGATGGCACGTTCGTAGGCGGCGATCCCTTTTTCGACGTGGCCGGTCTGGCGCAGAAGGAAGCCCTGGTAGGTCATCACCCGGCTCGTCTCACCCTCGGTCATCGTCGCAAGGATATGCATCGCTTCGTCGTAGCGCCCGGCATATGCCAGTTCACGAACCGCGCCGAAGCGCTGGTCGTCGTTCAGGCTTTGCTCCTCGGCCTTGATGCAAAGCTGCGTTTTCTCGTCCCAAACCTCGCCCTCGGCGCACTCAGTCGTGGTTTCGGTCGGCTTCGGCGGCTCTTCGTCGTTGCTTCCGGCCGCGAGGCTCAGCTGCGGCACGAACGCCAGAAGGGTGGCAAGGATCAAGCGCATGGGAAGACCTCATCGAAGGAAGATTTCAGCAAGGGTAACATAAACCGGTCCGGTCGGGCTCCGACAAGTGGCCACAGGGCAATCACGCTTGCGTCATGCCACTGCGAGCTGCCTGCAAGTCTGCCCCGTCTCAGGCAGTATCGGACGGAACGCCCAAAAAATGGGCGTCAGGTCCGTCCTGGCTATTGCCTGGGCTGGTAGATGCAAGCTGTGCGTCGAAGGGCCGATGGCAGGCTCAGGCGGACTCGGTCTCTTTCTTGTCATCCGCGTCGTCCTCGTCCTCTTCCTCATCCTCGGCTTCTTCGTCTTCGAACGTCGACCAGCTCATCTGAAACTCAAGCTCGACCTCGCCGTCCTCACGTTCGTGCGCGACCGAAAACAGCGCCTCGGCCGGGACCGTGACATCCTCGCCGTCGACGTTGATCGTAAAGGTTTCGCCGCTTTCCAGCGCATCCGCCAGTCGGCGCAGTTCGGCGACGAAGCTTGAAACTTCGTGGATGACTTCGGTGTCGCGATCTTCGGTCATGGAACGCTCCTGGGGCTGGGGGGAAAGGTTCCAGCAGCACACCCGAAATGCGCGACGTTGCCGTGACGCATTTGTTGCGTCCGGGATTCAATCGGGCAACAGGCGGGGATTCGGGGTCAGGCGCGGACGCAATCCCGGCCCGTAAAGGATTCTAGCCGCCGAAGACGCGGGCGAAGATCGTGTCGACGTGCTTGGTATGGTACCCAAGGTCGAACTTCTCTTCGATCTCGGCGGGGCTTAGGGCTGCGGTGACCTCGGGGTCGGCCAGAAGCTCGGTCTTGAAGTCCGCGCCCTTCTCCCAGACCTTCATCGCGTTCCGCTGCACCAGGCGGTAGGCATCCTCACGGCTGACGCCTGCCTGGGTCAGTGCCAGAAGCACACGCTGGCTCATCACCAGGCCTTTGAACTTGTTCATGTTCTTCAGCATGTTCTCGGGGTAGACCACCAGCTTTTCCACCACCCCGGCCAGCCGGTGCAGCGCGAAATCGAGCGTAATGGTCGCATCCGGCCCGATCATCCGCTCGACCGAAGAATGCGAGATGTCGCGCTCATGCCAAAGCGCCACATTCTCCAGCGCCGGGACCACCGCCATCCGCACCAGCCGCGCCAGACCCGTCAGGTTCTCGGTCAGGACCGGGTTCCGCTTGTGCGGCATCGCGGACGAGCCCTTCTGGCCGGGAGAAAAGAACTCCTCGGCCTCCAGCACCTCGGTCCGCTGCATGTGGCGGATTTCGGTAGCGACGTTTTCGATACTTGAGGCAATCACACCCAGAGTCGCAAAGAACATCGCATGCCGGTCGCGGGGGATGACTTGGGTGCTGATCGGCTCGGGGGTCAGACCCAGCTGCGCACAGACATGCTCTTCCACACGGGGATCGATGTTGGCAAAGGTCCCGACCGCCCCGGATATCGCTCCCGTCGCCACTTCGGCCCGCGCAGCGACCAGCCGGGTCCGGTTCCGCGCCATTTCGGCGTAGAAGCGGGCGAAGGTCAGGCCCATGGTCGTCGGTTCGGCATGGATGCCATGGCTGCGGCCGATGCGGACCGTGTCCTTGTGCTCATGGGCGCGCGTCTTCAGGGCGGCCAGCACCCGGTCAAGGCCCTTCAGAAGCAGGTCCGAAGCGCGGGCCAGCTGGATGCTCAGCGTGGTGTCGAGCACGTCCGACGACGTCATCCCCTGATGCACGAACCGCGCTTCGTCGTTGCCGATGATTTCCGCCAGATGGGTCAGGAAGGCGATCACGTCATGCTTCGTCACCGCTTCGATCTCGTCGATCCGCGAGACGTCGAACTCCGCATCCTTCGCCCGCCAGACGGCCTCGGCATTGGCCTTCGGAATCACGCCCAAGGCCGCCTGTGCGTCACAGGCATGGGCCTCGATCTCGAACCAGATCTTGAAACGGGTTTCCGGGGACCAGATCGCCACCATCTCGGGGCGGGAATAGCGCGGGATCATCTTGGACCTTAGGGCAGGGGTTTCGCGCCCCCTTACGCCGCGAGGGGCGGGGGCGCAAGCGCGCCCTGCAGGCCGGGTGCTGTCATGCAATCAACCCGGCCACGCCAAGAAGAGTGATGACCGTGAAAGCAATCCAGTGCGGCAGGATGCGCAGCGTTCCAAGGCGAGAGAGGCTATAGACGACAAAGAGTACCGCGGTCGATGCGGAGAGGGCCAGCGGCAGGGCGGCAAGGGGAAGGGCAAGCTCTGGGCGAAAGGCCGCGGCGACAAGCGCAAGACCCCCGAACAGCATCATCGCGGTGGTGATGTGCCAGACGACCGACCAGATCGCCTTTGCGGGCTCTGGCCAATGCGAGGCCACCATCGGGCGATGGATTTCGCGGCCGCCAAGGAAGATGTGGACAAGGTTCAAAAGCAGCATCGCAGTGCCGGATGCCAGAAGCCAGGCGTTCATTTTGCGTCCTTTCCATACGGGTGCGTATGGGATAGCCGCGCGGCTGGACCTTGTCCATACGGGTGCGTATGTTTGTCGCATGAGCGGGACCGAACAGAAGCGCAAGCTGGCGCGCCAGGACTGGATTCTGGCCGGTCTGCGCGCGCTCGTGAAGGGCGGCATCGCAGCCGTGAAAGTCGAGCCTCTGGCCCGCGCCATTGGTGCCACGAAAGGCTCGTTCTACTGGCATTTCAACGATCTCGCCGATCTTCATCAGGCAATGCTTGAACTTTGGGAAGAGCTTGCGACCAAGGCCATCACTGCGGCCGTGAAGGGCTCGGGGCTCGATGGGCGGGGCCAGTTGATGCTTCTGATCGACACGATCTCGGTCCGCCCCGGTGACGTCTACGGCGGGGTCGAGGTCGAACCGGCGCTGCGCGACTGGGGCCGGACCGATCTGCGGGCGCGGGCTGTTGTGGAACGGGTGGACCGTCAACGGCTGCAGGACCTGCAGGATTTCCTGCGCGCGGCGGGCGTCACAGTTGCCGAACTGGAGACAAAGGCGCACCTCATTTATGCCGCAGTAATCGGCTTTGAAAACCTCCGATTGACGACGAATGCCGAAATGGGCCCGGTCTTGCGGACCCTGGTGGCGGAACTCGTAGACGGTAGGTAATAAGCGCGCCGGAAGGCGATGCTTGGCAGGACGGTGGCAATGGACGGCGAAGGCGCCAACTGGCAGAAACTGATCGGCGTGGCGCTCTTTCTGGCGATCATCTCGCTGATGGGCGGCTATCTCGGCTGGCTGCATCCCTTGGGCGATTCGCTGGCGGTCGGTCGCGGGATCGCCGCGGTGGCCGTGCTGATCCTCGCGGTCGCGGCCAGCTTTGCCGGGCTGCGGATGGCAGCTTTCGCAGCGCTTCTTCTGGCGATGCTCACGGGCGGGCAGGTGCTTCTGGCCTACGCCTGGCCAGGGCCGCCGGGCCAGTATCTCGTCTACCAGAAGAACATGCTTTTCCGGAACAATGACCTCGCAGCACTGGAAGCCGACATCCGCGCGGCGGATCCGGCCATCGTGACGCTGCAAGAGGTGTCCGAACCCAATCTCGCGCTGCTGGCAAATCTCAAGGACAGCTATCCCCAGCAACTCGTCTGCCCCGGTCGCACGGTCGGCGGCCCGGCGGTCCTGACCAACCTCTCGGTGGTCCCGGGGACCGAGTTCTGCGGCCCCGGGCTTGCCGCGCTGCAGGTCGCGGCTGGAAAAGACCGGTTCTGGGTGGTTTCGCTCCATCTCAGCTGGCCCTGGCCCTACAACCAGGCCAAGCAGGTCGAGCTTATCCTGCCGGTGCTCGACAAGCTGAAGGGTCCCGCGGTTTTGGCGGGCGATTTCAACATGGTCCGCTGGGCGACGTCGGTAAAGCGGCTATCGGACATTCTGGAGGTCCGCCCGACAGGCCCGACGCTTGGCACCTACGTCGGCTGGTCAGACTGGTTCCGCCTGCCCATCGACCATGTCTTTGCCACCCGCAGCGGCCGGGTCGTGCCGCGCGGGGCGCATGGGTCGGATCATCTGGGGCTTCTGGCCGAAGTGGCGCTTTAGGGCCATCGCGGGGCCTTGACTGGCGCGCCTCGCCGCTGCCACCTGGCCTTGCGATGTCCCGTCAGGTTCCGCCCATGCGCGCGCTTTTGCTGTCCCTCCTCCTGGCAACCCCAGCCCTCGCCGAGGACTGGCGGCTTCTCGACGACGCAGGGATCACCGCGGCCCTGACAGCACGCGTCCTTCGCTATGAAGACGGAGCCGAGCAGAACTTCTTCGACGACGGCCGGACCCTCTACCAGGCCGGAGCGGGCGAAAGCTGGGGAAAATGGTGGGTCGCAGACGGCAAGTACTGCGAAGCCTGGATACGCGCTGACAGTTTCGCGTGTTACGCGGTTGAGGCGAAGGGTCTCGACATCCTTTTCGTCGGCCCGGGCCTCTTGCTTGACAAGAGAGGCGGCCGCTACGTCGACCTCTAACGCTACCCCATCAGCCGTTCATCAAACGGATACGTCGTCAGGTTCTCGCACCCCGTCTCGGTGATCAGCACCTGATCCTCCAGCTTGATCGAGAACTCCCCGCCCTCCGGCGAAACCAGTGCCTCGACGCAGAGCACCATCCCTGGTTCCAGCGCCGCATCGAAGGCGCCGGGCATCCAGCCGTCCGGATAGTGCACGTAGGGCCACTCGTCACAAAGCCCCACGCCATGCATCTTGCAGCTGTACTTCTGCGCCCAATACTCCGGGGCCAGCTGGTGCCCGCCGAAGACCAGCTCCTCGACCGTCACCCCCGGTTTCAGGCGGGCCTGATGGTCGCGGATATGGTCAAGCGCGTGGTGAAACGCCGAAATCATCGCGTTCGAGGGCCGCGTCTCGCCCAGCCACCAGGTCCGGCTGATGTCGATGCAAAAGCCGTAACAACCGATCAGATCGGTATCGAAGGCCACGATCTCCTCCGGCTGCACCACCCTCGGCCCGCATTCCTGAAACCACGGGTTGGTCCTCGGCCCCGAGGACAAAAGCCGCGTCTCGATCCACTCGCCTCCGCGCCGGATGTTCGCCGCATGAAGCTCGGCCCAGATCGCATCCTCCGAGACGCCGCCCTTCGGCACCTCCGCCCGCGCGAAGGCCTCCATCTCGGCAATCCCCGCCTCGCAGGCATGATGGGCGCAGCGCATCGCCAGAATCTCATCCGGCGTCTTCACCGCGCGCACCCGCTCCGTCACCTCCTCGCCCTCTTCGACGATGAAGCCCACCGCCTCCAGCGCCCTAAGCCCGTGGACCATGATCTTGTCCACCGCCAGCCGCCGGTTCCGCCCGGCATGTTCGCGCATCACCTCATCGACCTGGGCCGCAAAGCCCGCCGCCGCCGCCGCCCCGCGATCACCTGTCGAGTTGTAGAAGAACGTCGCCCCCGAGCGCAGCTCCTTCACCAGCGGGTTGAAGGTCACGAGGAAAGGCGAGTTCTTGTACTCCCACATCACCATATGCCCGTCGGCGCACAGCAGGCAGGCCCGGAACGGGTTGTGCGTGTTCCAAAGCTGCATGTTGGTGGTGTCGGTCGCATAGCGGATGTTCAGCGGGTCGAACATCAGAAGCCCGCCGTAGTCCCGCGCCACAAGCCCCGCCACCAGCTTCCGCCAGCGATCCTCCCGCATCCGCCCAAGGTCCGGCAGCTGCAAGCCAGCGGCCTCCCACTCCCGGAACGACAGTTGCGTCGGCCCGATTTCCACCCGGTCGTTGTCATTGGGCGTGCCATCGCCCAGCCGATCTTCGCGCGTGGGGTCGATCTTTCGGCGGTCGCGGTGGTAAGCGGCGTCGGTCATCTCGGCGGGGTCCCCTGGTCCACTCGCCAAAGCTTGTCCGGGCAAGCGGGGAAGTCATGCGCGTGGGCGACCGACGGTGTCGCCTTCAGGCCGCAAAGCCGATGGGGCCGCAGGGACTTACCTGCCGTTTAGTTCGCCGCCTGCGCTGCCCAAAAGTCCTGCTCAAGAATGGCCATGATCCAATCGTCATGCCATTCATCACCAACACGCGCGGATTCGCGCTCAATACCCTCCCGGACAAAGCCGCAAGCTTCGTAGCAGCGTATCGCGCGAAGGTTGTATGCTAGAACCCGCAGATCGACGCGGTGCAATCCAAGGGGGCCGAAGGCGTGTTGAAGAACAAGCTTGATGGCCTCCCGACCAATTCCGCGACCGAGGTGGCGCTCGTTGAAAAGCCCTATGGCCAGGCGCGCCCGGCGGTCTGTTTCATTGATGTTATTCAGGCTTACCCCTCCGACGACCCCTTCTTCGGTTTCGATGACCCAAGCGCATGGATGGGCTTCCAATTGTTGCAGCCAGTGTTCTGCATCTGCGCGCGCCATCTCTCTTGGCGTATCACCGACATAGCCATACATACGGCGTATCTCAGCTGAGAAACCATGCGCTATCCGCGCATCTATATCCTCGGGCAATGGTGCGCGGAGTTTCACGGTTCCAGGTTGATCGACCAATCTACGTGCTTTCAGGTTATGAGGCTCGGTCTGAGTCCAACACTGCGTCGGCACGAGGATGATCGCAATGCACTCAAACCAACTTCTCGCCAGACCCGACCGGGACAGCTCCCAAGCGTCTCTGTCCCTATCCGGACCAAAAACGCACTCGCTCGTCAGCCCCTGTGCGCTGCCGCCCTCGACGCGACAAGCTGATCCGCCTCGCGGCCCGAGAGCGGCTCCAGATGGTCGAACCCGGCGGTGAAGAACCCCACACCCAGGGTTTGCGAGCGCAGCTCGGTGATCATCCCGTCCAGCTCTCCCGCCGGGATCAGCGCCTGCACTTCGTCCCAGCCTTTCCAGCCGGCCTTGGTGTCAAAGCCCAGAAGCTGACCCCGCCGCGAAGTCACGATGCGCTGCGCCTTCGGCGTGAAGTCGGATGGCACCGAGACGATCACTTCCATCACCGGCTCCAGCAGCACCGGGCCGCAGCCGGGCAGGGCCTCTTGCATCGCTTTCGCCCCCGCCTTCTGGAACGCGAAGTCGGAACTGTCGACGTTGTGGTAGCTGCCGTCGAACAGCACGACCGAGACATCGACGACCGGAAAGCCCAGCGGCCCCTTGGCCAGCGCCGTCTCGACCCCCTTTTGAACCGCCGGGATGTACTGCTTCGGCACCACTCCGCCCGTGATCCGGTCCGAGAAGTGGAAGCCCTCGCCCCTCCCGCGCGGCGCGATTTCGACATGGATGTCGGCGAACTCACCATGCCCGCCGGACTGTTTCTTGTGCCTTGAGTGGTGGGTCGTGCCTTTGCCGATCGTTTCGCAATAAGAAACGGTTGGTTTGGCGGTTTTCACCGACAGCCCGGCCTCCGACTTCAGCCGTGACAGCGCGATGGCCAGGTGAATCTCGCCCTGGCCTTGCAACAGCGTCTCGCCCGTCTCGGCCTGGAACGTGGTCGACAGGGCAGGGTCCTCGTCGGTCAGCCGCGAGAGTGCCACCGAAAGCTTGGCCTCTTCGCTTGGATGCTCCGCCCGGATCGCCAGCGCCGCAAGGGCCGCAGGCGCCTCCGGCCAGTCCGCCGGGCGCTGGCTGGTCTCGCCGATCAGGATGTCTCCCGCCTTCACCTGCGCCATCCGGCCCAGCACCACGACCTCGCCCGCTTGCGCCACACCTTTCGGGGTGAACTTGCGCCCCATCGGCGAGGAGACCGACCCAACCCGATCAGGCCCAAGCGTCATCCCGTCCTTCACCTCACCGCGCCAGACACGCGCCAGGGCTGACCGCCCCGCTTGCCCGGCCTGGAAGCACTTCACCACCTGCGCCATCGGACTGCCATCCGGCAAACCCAGACGCGCCAGCGTCACCTCGGGGCCGGGACAATCGTGCCGGAGCGCCTTCCAAAGCCGCCGCACGCCGTTCTCATGCTCGGCCGCGCCGAACAGGACCGGGACCACCAGATCCTCCTGCAGATCGCGGGCCAGCGACGCATAGACCTGCTCGGGCGCAGGCGTGATGTCCGACAGCACCTGCTCCAGGATTTCATCGTCAAAATCGGCCAGCGCCTCGACCATCGCAGCCCTTGCTGCCCCCTCGTCGTCGCGCGCGGCCTCGGGGAGCGGGATCAGATCGGCGGGCTTCGACGGGTTCCACTTCCACGCCCGCTCCGACACGAGGTCGATCAGCCCCGTCACCTGCCCCTTGTCGTCGCGCAACGGGATCTCGCGCAAGGCGAGCGGACGGTCCGACACCCCCTGCAGGGCGTGGAGCGTCGCCCGCACATGCGCCTCGGGCGCGTCCATCCGGTTCACGAAGACCAGATGCGGGATGCGCCGGTCATCGAGGAAGTGCAGCAAGGGCGACAAAGCCACGGCCCGGTCCGGAAAGGGATCGGCGACCACCACCGCCACATCCGCCACCATCAGCGCCGCGCGGGTGTCCGACAGAAGCTCGACCGAGCCGGGGCAGTCGATCAGCGTCCAGTCCTCGTCCATGAACCGGCACTGCGCCGCCGACAGTTCCGTCGAAATGCCGCGCGCTCGGGCCTCGGGCGCACTGTCGCCCACGGTTGTGCGGTCCTTCAGGGTGCCGCGCCGGTCGGTTGTTCCGGCGGCATGGAGCAAGGCTTCGAACAGGGTCGTCTTGCCGCTCCCATGCGCGCCGACCAGCGCGGCGCATCGGATGCCGTGGTGTGCTTGGCTCATGTGGTCCCTCCCGAGGTCAGGGGCGGCCACGGAAGGCTGAGCGGATCGCAAAGTGCGGCCCGCTCACCCGGCCGCCAGTGCGGGGGCGCCGTTCTTGCGCCCTCTGCTCTCACACTAGCGCGAAACGCGGCCCTGTCGCGCGGAAATTCCGCCGCCAGGAAGCGGCAAAGACCCGCCGACCTGCAGTTGCCTTCCCCACCAAGACAGCTAGGGTCCCGGCCATGCAAGACCACCCCATCCTTCAGTCCCGCTTGCCGCATCTCGCCTGGGTCGACCCCCGCACCCGGCGCCTGCCCGGTATCCTGCCGGTTGAGGGGCAGGACTGGCTCCGCGTGGACGAAGCCTATGCCCCGCAGATGGCGCTCCGCGACCGCCTGATCGCCGAGCGGCCCGAGGTCGTCCACGCCCTCCTCCCCGAAGCCCGCCCCGCCGCCGCCGAGCTTTACGCCGCCACGCTCGACTGGCTGCGGACAGCCCAAGGCTTCGATGTCGGCACCGATACCATCCGCCGCCCCGATGGCGTCACCGTCCCCCTTGACCCCGACCAGCCGCTTCTGACCCTCGGTCGCCTAGTCCAGGAAGATCTCTGCCTCATGGAAACCGCGGGCGAGGAATACCGCCTGACCGGCGCGATCCTCTGCTTCCCTGCCAGCTGGACCCTCGCCCAGAAGATTGGCCGCCCGCTGACCGGCATCCATGACCCCGTGCCGATCTACGACCAGGACATCGCCCGGCGGGTGAACCGGCTTTTCGACGCGATCCGGCCCGAACAGCCGCTCTGGCGGATGAACTACCTGACCTACGACGATTTCGTCCTGCACCAGCCCCGCCGCGAAGGCGAAAAGCGCCCACGCCCCACCGACCACGTCTATATCCGCTCCGAACGGCAATGCCTTCTCAGGCTTCCCGTCACGAAAGCGGTGGTCTTCACCATCCATACCTATGTCGTCGACGCGAGCACCGTGACCCCCGAAGAACTCGGCGCCCTGCGAGAGGCGGTGCATTAGCCCATGAACGGACCTCATCAAACCGCTCCTCGAGCACTTCGTGCACTCCTCGCTACCGTCCCCCCCGACGAGTGCACGAAGTGCTCGAGGAGGCCCCGCCGGAGAAATGCGCCAGGCCCCATGGCGACAGAGCTTCTGCCCGATACGTTCTTGCTCCAGGAGACACCATGCCCGGACTGATCCGCCGCACACTCCTCCTCTCCGGCCTCGCTGCCGCTGCCGGAGGCATCGCGCTTTGGCGCTGGCGCGGTCCCGGCGCAAGGGACGTGGCCTACGGAGACGGCCCGCTGCAGGTGCTCGACATCACCTACCCCCGCGGGGTCGATGCCGCTCCGGTCCTGGTGATGATCCACGGCGGCGCCTTCCGCGCGGGCGACAAGTCCGACCTCGCGGTATGGCCCGAGCTTCTGGACGCCGGGATCGCGGTCGTGCGGGTCAACTATCGCCTTTCCAGCACCGATCGCTGGCCCGCGCAGAGCGAGGATTGCCTCTCTGCCATCGTGCATCTGCAACGTGAGGCGCCGGGGCTGGGCCTCGACCCGTCGCGGCTCGTGCTTCTCGGGCAGTCGGCGGGCGCCTTCCTTGCGGTCTCGACGGCGCTGAGCCTGGTCGAAGTGGGCCTGAAGCCCCGCGGTGTGGTCAGCCTTTACGGGCCGATGGACTTCTCGACCATGGATGAGGACATGGCAGCTTTGGGCCGGACGCCCGCGATGGGTGCGACCGATGCGGCGGCCAGCCCAGAAAGCCAGCTTCTCGGCTATCCGGTTGGCGAAAACCGGGCGATGGCGCGGGCGCTTGGGCCGATTGGCCGCCTGGACCAGCTCCGCGAACCCCTGCCGCCGATCCTTATCCGGCACGGCGATGCCGATCCGATGATCGCCGACCTCCAGGCCAAGCGCCTGCGCGAGGCCTGGCTCGCCGCCGATCCGCAGGCAGAGGTGGACTACAAGCTGGTAGAAGGCGCAGGCCACGGCGGCGAGGCGTTCGAGACGGGCGACGTCCGCGCCGATGTGCTGGCGTTCGTGACGAAGGCGCTTGGCTGATAGGTCGGTGCGGTCGTGTTGCGCCCAGAGCGTCTTGCCTGTTCACCGCATCGAAAGCATGGTCTCAGTGATTTCTGCTGCGCATTCCGATATGGAAAACTTGCTAGTATCTACAATGATACGGTCTTCGTCCCATGGTTCATACTCTCGCGCCATGACCTCGTCCCAACTTGGAACGATCAGCCCGCGGATATCGCTGGCGCGTGACTCAACCCGCTCGCGATGTACGCGTATGTCTTCGCAGACGACCTCGACGTTGACAAGGACAGCCTGTGCCTCGATTGCAATCGTCGCCCACATTTTCCGTGTGATTTCAATTGGGTTCACGGTGTCTACGATCACATCCGACCCAAGCAGCAAGTTGTCTTTCGCCAATGCTGCGAGGGCGAGATAGCCCGCATCTTCTGCCGGATGAATCTTCAGTATGCTGTTTTTCAGTGCTGCCTCGACAGAGTCGACACGCAGGAAAACAGCTTTGGTCCGCCTTGCCAGCTCGCGCGCCAAGGTGGTTTTGCCGACACCGGGCAAACCTGACAAGGAAATCAGTTTGGACATTGCAGTGGGGTATCATGCTGGTGCTGCGGCGGTCAATTGAACAGCCGCTCCGTCCCGCAAAGCGGACGGACCAAAGCCTGCCCCGATCAGTCGTCCGTGCCGATCTTCCGCAGGTCCTGGTACTTGGAATAGTAAAGCCAAAGCGACCGGCCGAGGCCATAGGGCAGGGCGGCGATCGCCGTGCCCCAGCCGATCACGTAGCCGATCATCTGTATGGCCATGGTCGCAACCGGCCCGGGAGGGGCGGGCGGTCCGTCGGGAAGACCGGAGCTTGGGCTGGCCTTCCAGCGCGCGCGACCTTTCGGGGGCGGTGGCGCGTTGTCCAGGTCTTCGCGGATTGAAGCCAGGGGGTCGTCCTCCGGCTGCATCGGCTCGGCCAGGACCACCGGCTCCGCCTCGGTGGGCTCTGCCTCCGCGGGCGGTGTTTCAGAAGCGGCCGGTGCCGGACCCTCGACGTCCCAGAGATGCGGCTCGATCTCGGTCACCAGCGCATTTCCGCGCTTGATGTCCGTATCGGCAGTGGCGCTTGCATGCGACAGGGTGGCGGCCACGTTCTTGATCCAGGCCGCGACCCGCAGATGCGAGGGCACAAACCGCGCCGCGCGGCCCAGTTTCTCCTCGGGTATGCGACCGGCTCCGTTCTTGACGTTCACGGCGACCCGGCGGGCGGTGCGGGCGGCCCAGGCGTGCATCGGCGCAACCGCTTCCCGCGACAGATACAGCGAGGCCCGCCCGAGGGCCCCGAAGTGGAACGGCGGGCGCTGCGCTCCCGTCGCCCAGATCTTGGGCTTGGGCTTCTCGACAAGTTCGACTTTTCTGCGCAGGGGAGTATTCGCCATTACGGACCCATCAGCCACCAGCTTGCAGCGCGACGTTAGCCTAGCGCTCCGCAGCCCGCAACAATCACCGGTTGTCAGGGGATTCCATCAGCTCTTTGGATCGCCGATGACCGAAGATAACGGCGCAACTGCGCTTTCGGGCAATCGTAAAGATCAGGTTAAGGGGCGTGACTCTTGTCAAGTAATTTCAATAATTTACCCGATCTGGGCACCGTGCCCCTCCAAACGAAAAGGGCGCCCGAAGGCGCCCTTTGGTCTGCCGGGCCGAGGGCCTCAGCAGGAGTAGTACATCTGGTACTCGACCGGGTGGGGGGTATGCTCGTAGGCATAGACCTCCTCCCACTTCAGCGCCATGTAGGCCTCCAGCTGGTCGCGGTCGAAGACATCGCCCGCCAGAAGGAAGTCCATGTCCTTCTCCAGCTCCTCCAGCGCCTCGCGAAGCGAACCGCAGACGGTCGGGATTTCGGCCAGTTCCTCGGGCGGGAGGTCATAGAGGTCCTTGTCCGAAGCCGGACCCGGATCGATCTTGTTCTTGATCCCGTCAAGGCCCGCCATCAGCAGGGCCGAGAACGCGAGATACGGGTTCGCCGACGGATCGGGGAAGCGGGCTTCCACACGCTTGGCCTTCGGGCTCTCGGTCCACGGAATACGGACGCAGCCCGACCGGTTGCGGGCGGAGTACGCCCGCAGCACCGGAGCCTCGAACCCGGGGATCAGACGCTTGTAGCTGTTGGTCCCAGGGTTGGTCAGGGCGTTCAGCGCCTTGGCGTGCTTCAGGATGCCGCCGATGAAGTAAAGCGCCTCCTGCGACAGGTCCGCATACTTGTCGCCTGCGAAAAGCGGCTTCCCGCCCTTCCAGACCGACATGTTGACGTGCATGCCCGACCCGTTGTCGCCCTTCATGGGCTTCGGCATGAAGGTCACGGTCTTGCCATAGGCGTGGGCCACGTTGTGGATCACGTACTTGTACTTCTGGATGTTGTCGGCCTGCTCGACCAGCCCACCGAAGATCATCCCCAGCTCGTGCTGGCAGGTCGCAACCTCGTGGTGATGCTTGTCGACCCGCATGCCCATGCGTTTCATGGTCGAGAGCATCTCGCCCCGGATGTCCTGGGCCTCATCCACCGGGTTCACCGGGAAGTAGCCGCCCTTGTGGCCCGCGCGGTGGCCATAGTTGCCGCCTTCGGTCACGGTGTCGGTGTTCCAGGCCGCAGCTTCGGCGTCGATCTCGTAAGCCACCTTGCGCGGCGTCACAGAATAGCGGACGTCGTCGAAGATGAAGAATTCAGCCTCGGGGCCGAAGTAGGCCGCATCACCGACGCCCGAAGACTTCAGATAAGCCTCCGCCTTCAGTGCGGTCTGACGCGGGCAGCGGGAGTAAGCCTCGCCCGTGTCCGGCTCGACCACGTTGCAATGCACGCACATGGTCTTTTCGGCATAGAACGGGTCGATATAGACCGAGGCCGCATCCGGGATCAGCTTCATGTCGGACTGGTCGATCGACTTCCAGCCCGCGATCGACGAGCCGTCGAACATGAAGCCTTCCTCGAAGAAATCCTCATCCACCAGGTCGGAGACCAGCGTCACGTGCTGGAGCTTGCCCTTGGGGTCGGTGAAACGGATGTCGACGTACTCGACCTCCTCGTCCTTGATCAGTTTCAGAGCCTTTGCAACGGCGCTCATCATGCTGCCTTTCGGTTTTTCAGGTTTCGCTTTGGGTTTGTCTTTGGCCATTTGGAACTCGTGCTGGAAAGGTCAGATCGCGTCGTCGCCGGTTTCGCCCGTGCGAATGCGGATTGCCTGTTCGATGGGGTAGACGAAAATCTTGCCGTCGCCGATCTTGTCGGTGCGGGCGGCGGTGACGATAGCCTGGACGGCCGCGTCAACCATGTCGTCGGCGAGCACGACCTCGATCTTCACCTTGGGCAGGAAGTCGACGACGTACTCGGCACCGCGGTAAAGCTCGGTATGGCCTTTCTGCCGCCCGAAGCCCTTGACCTCAGTGACCGAAAGACCCTGGATACCGGCTTCCTGAAGCGCCTCCTTCACCTCATCAAGCTTGAACGGCTTGATGATTGCTTCGACTTTCTTCATTAGGCCGACTCCCCCGGTTCCGTCTCCGCCCCTCTCACCACTTCCCCGCACGGGGGACAATGTGACAGGGTTTTCCTGCGTGGCGTGGCAGGGGGATTCCTTGCGAGCCGCCTATTTTTTGTGCAAAGCGCCTTTCTGATGGGCGTTATGAAAACATGACGGTGAGAAAATGACCGAACTCCTGACCGCCGCACAGATGCGGGCCATCGAAGAGGCGGCAATCGCCTCGGGCGAAGTGACCGGCCTGGAGCTGATGGAGCGCGCCGGGCGGGGCGTGGTCGAGGCGATCTTCGAGGAATGGCCGGAGCTGCGGGCGACCTCGCACCGGGCGGTCGTCCTCTGCGGGCCGGGCAACAACGGCGGCGACGGGTTCGTGGTCGCGCGGCTTCTGAAGGAGTGGGGCTGGGAGGTGGAGGTCTTCCTCTACGGCGACCCCGAGAAGCTCCCGCCGGACGCGCGGGTGAATTATGAGCGGTGGCGGGAGATGGGGGAGGTGGAGAGTTTCACCTCTGAAAAATGCTCGGATGCGCTTTTCGAGAACGACCCGCCAAATCTCGTCATTGATGCATTATTTGGCACAGGCCTGACCCGCCCGCCGCCTAGTGAGATCATGGACTTCATGGATGCACTCCATAAAGCGCAACTGCATCGCGGGACTTCCTCACTACCATATTGCGTTTCGGTTGATTTGCCGTCCGGTATTTGTTCCGACAGCGGAAAGCCCCTTCTCGACGCGGTTACGGCAGATTTGACGACAACGTTTCATCGCGAAAAGATCGGGCACATGTTGAACGCAGGTCCGGCCTGTTCGGGTCGATTGAAGGTCTGTAACATCGGTCTGGATGTTCCCGAGAAGGAAGGATTTGAAAGCTACGCGGGCGCTGTGTTTTTTACCGATATCTCGCCATCCGACATTTCAAAATTGCATCGGTACGCCCGCGAACCCCACAAGTATTCCCACGGCCACGCCCTCATCCTCTCCGGCCCTCCTGGTCGAGGCGGCGCTGCCCGCCTTTCCGCCCGTGGAGCACTCCGCATCGGCGCAGGCCTGGTGACGGTCGGCTGTCCGCATGAGGCGCTGCCCGAGAACGCCGCGCGGCTGGATGCGGTGATGCTGGTGCCGGTTCACAACGGCAAGGAGTTGTCGGCAATCCTGTCGGATGCCCGGATCAACACGCTTTGCCTAGGGCCGGGGATGGGCACCGGAGCGCGGGAGGCGGGGTTGGTGGCGGTGGCTTTGAGCCTTCCCGCCCGAAGCGGCCCCCCACCCCCATCCCCTCCCCACAGGGGGGAGGGGGGCCGCTTGGATCACGGCGCAGCGCAGGACGATGCAGCGCTTCCCCTCCCCCCTGTGGGGAGGGGAGAGGGGAGGGGGGCTGTCCGAAGGCTCGTCCTCGACGCCGACGCGCTGACGATCCTCTCCCAAACCC
>NZ_JBOFBI010000366.1:0-1747 GCF_051645465.1 Tabrizicola sp.
GGGTCGGCCGTCAGCCCACGGGCGCGGGCCTCCTGCAACAGCAGGGCACGGATCGCCAATGCCTGCGCCGCCTTGCGCCAGGCGATGCCGGGCTTGTCCTTTGGGGCGCTGTGGTTCTGGGCCTCGGCGGCGATGGCCGCCGAGGGGATGGTTTCGCCGTTCACGACGACATCGGGGAATAGGGCCATGTTCATCGCATTCACTCCGCCGGTGTGGTGATGGTCGGGCCGGGTTTGCCTTGCCGTGCATCATGGGCACGGCGGCGTTCCTCAAGCGGGCGCTTCCGGCGCGACCGCACGATCTGATAGCCGGGCCGCGTCAGCAGATACCGGAACGGGGCCGCGAAACCGGACCAGATATGCACAAGCCGGGTGAACGGAAACAGCATGGTGATGACCAGCCCAAGGAAGATGTGCAGCTTGAACAGCCAGTGCACATCAACCACCGTGACCCAGGCGTTGATGTTCCAGGTCACAACGCTTTGCGACCATTCCATGAACCGGATCATCTCGGCGCCGTCCATGTGCTGCAGCGACTGGGTGATCGTCAAAAGGCCGATGGCAAGCTGCAGCCAGATCAGCACCATGATGAGGATGTCGGGCCAGGTGGAGGTGACACGGATCCGCGCATCGAACAGCCGGCGGTGCAAAAGCATGGTACCGCCCACCAGCGCGGCAAGGCCTGCCGGGCCGCCGATCAGGACCGCCATCCACTGCTTCAGCGCGTAGGGAATGCCAAGGGCATCCAGCACCCAGATCGGCGTGAACAACCCGACCAGATGGCCAAAGAACACCGTGAGTATGCCGACATGGAACAGGATCGACCCCCAGATCAGCTGCTTGCGGCGCAAGAGCTGGCTGGACGCGCTTTTCCAGGTGAAGGGATCGCGTTCGTAGCGCGCGATGGACCCGACGAGGAACACGGTCAGCGCGACATAAGGCATGACCCCGAAGATGACGAAGTTGATGTCGAAATCGCCGAACATGTCATGCGCTCCTGTTCAGGGGGGTGAGGGCTGGCCCGTCCATGGTGGCCAGCATGTCGCGGACCTGCGGGCAGCCTGCGTTGGGGTCGGGGCCGAAGGTCACTTCGGTTTCCTCCCACACCGCGTCGAGCGCCGTAAGGTCGGTCGGGTCATCGTCTGCTTCAGCCAGCATGCCTGCCACGGCTTCGGCATCGGCCAACGCGCCTGCCAGCTGGGAAAGGGCGGCGAACGCGGCGTCATATCCGCTGGTCCGCCGCACCAGACGGGTGGCAAGCGCGTCGAAGATATGGGCCGCATCCGCGAGGGTTTCCTGTGCTTCGAGCGGGGGCCGCGTCGACAGGAATTCCAAGAGCACCGGCAGGTGGTCGGGCAGCTCCGTGGTGGCAGGCTCGAACCCCGCCGCCCGGTAGGTATCGATCAGGCTGACCATCGCGCCGCCCCTGTCCCGGCTTTCGCCATGGACATGCTCGAACAGGTTCAGCGACAAGGTGCGCGAGCGGTCGAAGAGCATCACATAGCTTTCCTGAACATCGAACAGGTCGCCCTGCCCCACGTCCCTGGCCAGCCGCAGCAGCGCCGCGCGGGTTGCAGGCGTCAGCCGGGGGTCGCCCGCCAGAACGGCCCCGATTTCGGGCATGGCATCCTGCAGTTCGACCGTCGGGTAGCTGAGGGTCAGCGACAGCGCTTTGAGTGTGCGGTCCAGCATCAGAATGACTCCAGCGGAAGGGCAAAGGATTTCTTCTTGCCGCCGAACATCGTGGT
>NZ_JBOFBI010000367.1:0-3201 GCF_051645465.1 Tabrizicola sp.
TATGGGCCGCGATTTCTGTTCACTGATTCGGCTCGCGTTGTAAGGCTGCGACATTACCAGGATCAACTTCTGAGCCCCCGTCTGTCGTTTTGGTATCAGCTGTACTTCACTACTTCCTGGCCGGACGATCAACCAGCGCGTCCAACAGGGTTCTCGACAACCAGTCCTGATAGACGTCCGGCGACCATCCTCCTTCAATGACCATCATCCGATAGACATCGCGGCCGGTATACATCCAGAGGATACGGCGGGCGTCCGCAAGTGACAGGCCGGCTAGCGCCTTGTCGGCTTCGAAGAGTAAGATAAGGCGGTTTTCCTGCACGTCGTAGCGTATGCGCTCGAATTCCTGCTCAATCTTGCGAAGTTCCGCTGAAAACCCGGACGCATGCCGCAGCAGGCCGAGTTCATCGCTTTCGCTTTCGTAGATTGCGCGGGCAACATGCGATGTCAGCTCGATCAGCCGAACTGGATCGGTCACGTCATCGAGCCGCTTCTGCGCTGACTGGTCTTCCGGGCGTCGAGGCCGTTTTGGTTTGGTAGCTACGTCCTTCTCCGGAATGCGCTGGCGTCCTCGTGCAGCGACCGGTTCATCGATTGGCTCAGAGTGTGCTCCTTGCTCTCATGAAGCGACGACCACTTCGTCCCAGATCAAGTACGTTGCTGCGCCGAGACTGAGCAGCAATGCGGTAACGGCAACTTTGGGAAGTTGCACCGCAGCGAAGGTCACGTCGCGAGTTTCCACTCGGGGTCGCACGATCTTTTTGTGCTGGGCCGCCCGGTCGCATTTTGAGCCGAGCTTAAAACAAACCTCTGCTTCGGCTTGACGGTTTGCTGAGGAAGTCTGTCTGTGGGGCGCAAACAGGATTATTGAGCGGATTGTACCGCGCGGCAATAGATCAAACGACGTTCTCCGCCTGGCGCGAGGTGTTGACTCGTCCAAGGTCGTCGACAATCGGTCCCCACTATAGTTTCGTGACCAAATACGACGGACCAGATCGCCCGCGGTACGCGGTCTGGCGCTGCCAAACTGGCGGTACACTTGGACGGCGGCTTCCGACAAACAAGCGTCAATGAACCTGTTGGTGCTACCTTCCAAGAACAGGATGTTGCAGGAATCCTGCCGACGCTGACGCGGCGGACACCCGCTGTGGCCGAAGAAACTTCCTAGGAAACGCCACGCTCGCGCCGACCCAAGCTTGCGTTGGCGAAACGGCATCGCTGCCGCTTCGCGCGAGGCCGTTCAGACTACTCTCAGCACCAGTTTGCCGACGTAATGACGCTCAATCCGTGCATGTGCCTGCTGTGCCTGATCCAGACGAAAGACCTCGCTGACTTCCACCCGAACCTGATCTGTTTCCACAAGCCGGTTCAGTCGATCAAAGGCTTGCTGACTGCGGTCACCGTTGTACATAACGAGACTGACCGCTGCTGCTGGTTCCGGGGTTGGCGCAACGCCATGCGGGCAAGCCACAATTCCACCCGCACGTACCGCTGCAATGGCCCGGTCCGCAGCCTCGCCACCGAAAGTCGTCAATGCCGCGTCGATTCCTTTGGAACTGAACGCAGCGGCTGCGGCAAGCACGTCATCTTGCCGGCCATCGATCGCCACGTCAGCTCCCAGTCGCCGCGAAAGGTCAACACCGTCAGCACCGGAGGCGACTGCAAGCACCCGCGCGCCATGGAGCTTTGCGAATTGCACCGCGAGATGCCCGATGCCACCACTTGCTCCAAGGATCATGACACTGCGACCGGGCGACAGCCGCAATGCGTCGATCCCACTTTGCGCCGTCAGGGCATCCCAGGGCATGGCCGCCGCCTGTTCGAGGGATAGGTTCGATGGAACCGGGGAGACATGCTCCTGATCCACCACCGCGTACTCGGCATAGAAACCGCCCGATGGCAATGGCATCGACGCCGCGTAAACCCGATCGCCGACCTTCAGTTTCCCGACATTCCGGCCAACGGCCTCAGCAACGCCTGTTCCATCCCATCCAAGGATGTATGGGAAGGTCGACGGCATGCCGAAAATCCCGTCATATCCTCCTTCTCTTTCTTCTGCATCCCACGACCCCACCCCCGCTGCATGGACGCGAACCAGAACCTGGCCGTCCTCCGGCACCGGTCGCGGAACCTCCCGCAGCTCTAGATTTTCGAACCCACCAAAACGATCAAGAACAACTGCGCGCATGGCGCTTACAGTTCGGTCAGGCATTCAAAGCTCCTTTGGTCTTGGCGCTTGAAGCGCGCCAGCATCTCTATTGTTACTGATAGTAACTTAGCCTTTGTACATTGCCGATCCGCCGGGTCAAGCCTTGGTTCTGACCGGCAAGCTCAACCCAGGTTGCGGTTGGCGGACCTAAGAGCTAACGTCCGCGAGATGGTTGAAATCAAAAGACTCTCCAGTTCAGCCCGCCTGGCCCAGCTGCTCGACACAGCGCGATTGATTGTTCGCGAAGAAGGCGCCGAAGCGTTGACGCTGATCCGCCTGGCCGAGCGTTCAGGGGTCTCAAAGCCGATTGCCTACAGGCATTTCAAAACGCGCGAAAACCTACTGGCAATGCTCTACCGTGAGTTCGATGAGCGGCAGACCGTGTCGATGCGCGACGCCCTGGCTGCGGGTGGTCGCACCCTTGACGAGGTTTCCCGGACGGTCGCTGCAAGTTACATCGACTGCACACTTGCGGCGGGCGCGGAGATCCCCTGGATTTTCGCTGCACTGCAAACCTCACCAGAGCTACAGGCGTTCTGGAGAGAGTGCCGGGCAAAGCATCACAGCGAGCTTGAAGACATCCTTGAACGCGCATCTGGCAAAAGCCCGGGGCCCACGACGACCCATGCTATACTCGGCGCCGCCGATGCTCTCGCGGCAGCAGCAGCCAGCGGGGAGGTTGACCGGACTTCGGCCATCAGAACCCTTGCGGCTACCATTGCGGCGCTGGCCACGGCAAATGCCGAGCAAGGCGGCAATTGATCCCGTGCTAGCGCTGGCGCGACTGCGCCCCCAGTGACTGCGGGTGCGGTGCCACGCCGTGAGGTCTGCGCTGTCCCGAAGGATCCCTTAGGACTGTCCGCATTCACCAAGACTTTGATCTTCCGAGGCTCCGGTCAAGCTAAGGGCGGCCGGCAATCGTAATGAAGCGCAGCGATCTCGGAGTTCGCCAGTCGGTGCTGACCCAGCAGCTTGAACGGCACATTCAGGCC
>NZ_JBOFBI010000368.1:0-9514 GCF_051645465.1 Tabrizicola sp.
GGCCTGAACGTGTTGGTGAACAATGCTGGCATCATGCGGGCCGAAGACCTGACGGCGGCAACGGTTGACACCACCGACGCCGAAGCGACGGTCGTGACCAATCTTCTGGGGCCGATCCGGATGGGCGCCGCCTTGCTGCCGCATCTGAGGGCGCAGGCGCGGGGGGTGATCATCAACGTGACCTCGGGGTTGGCGTTCGTGCCGCTGGCGCTGACGCCGACCTATTCAGCGACCAAGGCGGCACTGCATTCGTATAGCCAGGCGCTGCGCCACCAGTTGCGCGACACCACCGTCGAGGTGATCGAACTGGCCCCGCCGATGGTGCAGACGGAGCTGATGCCGGGCCAATCGACGAACCCGATGGGCATGCCCCTTGATGCCTTCATCGCCGAGACCCTTTCGTTGCTGCAGCAGGACCCGACCCCGGCGGAAGTGCTGGTCGAACGTGTCGGGTTCCTGCGCAATGCCGAGGCGAACGGCGCCCATGCCGCGACCTTTGCCATGCTGAACGGCGGGCATTGACGGGAAACACCCGAGCCCCTAGGTCGTATCTCGCGCGGATGGCTGGATGACCGCGGCCCCGGACCTGATCCGGGGTCGAGGAAAGTCCGGACTCCAGAAGGCAAGGGTGCCGGGTAATCCCCGGCGGGGGCGACCCCAGGGAAAGCGCCACAGAGAAGAGACTTCCCTTGTTCGCAAGGGTAAAGGTGAAACGGTGGGGTAAGAGCCCACCGCGGGACTGGCAACAGGACCGGCACGGCAAGCCCCACCCGGAGCAATGCCAAATAGGGGCCTCGCGCGGGGCTGGTCCAGGCTTCGGCCAGGATACCGCCCGCAGGGACGCCATCGCCCGAGAGGCCCGGGTTGGCAGCTTGACCGCCGTGGTGACACGGTTGGCAGAGGAATGGTCATCCATGGGCGCAAGCCCGGGACAAAATCCGGCTTACAGGCCATCCGCGCGTCTTCCCGTCAAACCTGCATCGGCTTTGGGAACCACCGGCTGTCCTGCCCGTGGGTTGATCCTCGTCAAGGTGGCCGCCTTCCTTAGGCGGTACTCTTCAGCAAAGGGCCGGATCGTCCGCGCCTGCGAGTGGCTTTGCCAGAGGAGCAACGATCATGAGAAGACTGCTGATGATATCTGCCATGGTGACCGCGATGTCATCGACCGCATTCGCTCAGGGTCAGCCATGGGGCGGCTGGTGGGACGGTTGGGGTATGGGGCCGGGCTATGGCATGTGGTCGGACGGGCAAGGGATGATGCCGCCCGGTTACGGCGGCGACCCCGGTTGGGGCGGTCCCGGTTGGGGGCCAGGCATGATGCCACCGGGCGCGGGAATGGGCCGGGGAATGGGCGGGGGCGGCATGATGATGGCCGCCATCGATGCCGATCACGACGGTGCCGTCTCCGCCGAGGAGGCCGCCGCGCATGCAGAGTTCATGTTCGAGGCGATGGACGCCGATCAGGATGGCGTTTTGGTCGCCGGAGAGTTGGGCGGAGGGCGCATGGACATGATGCGCATGATGCACCCCGCGATGTCGTCTGTCATGCACGAGCGCCACGCTGCGCGGTTTGCGGCGAAGGATGGCGATGGCGACGGCAAGGTCACGATGGCCGAGTTTCTGGCGGCCGAAAAGGCGCAGTATGAGGCGGCAGACACCGACGGCGACGGAAAGGTCACGCCTTGGGAGCTGCGCGGGCAGATGTGGCAGTGACAGAGCGCATTTGCGGTTGACTCGGGCACGCGTGCGGGTAAAAGGCGGGCTTCAAGATTTTCGCAGGGGACCGCAGTTTCCCTGACGCAGGAGAAACGCAATGGCCAAACCGGCGACCATCAAGATCCGCCTGAACTCGACGGCGGGCACGGGGCACTTCTACGTGACCAAGAAGAACGCTCGCACCATGACCGAAAAGATGGTCGTGAAGAAGTACGATCCCGTGAAGCGGGAGCATGTCGAATACAAGGAAGGCAAGATCAAGTAAGATCGCCTTCCGTCGATGGAAAGCTGGGCCGCACCTTCAGGGCGCGGCCTTTTGCTTTGGGGGTTTGCGATGCAGCGGGTGATGATCGTGGGCCAGCCCGGATCGGGCAAAAGTACCCTGGCGCGTATGCTTGGGGACCGGACGGGTCTGCCGGTCTTTCACATGGATCATATCCACTGGCAGGCGGGTTGGGTCGAAAGACCAAGGGCCGAGAAGATCAGGCTGGCCCTTGAGGTGGAGGCGCAGGAGCGCTGGATTTTCGAGGGCGGGTTGTCGTCGACCTACGCGAACCGGATTTCACGGGCCGATACGCTGATCTGGCTGGATCTGCCGGTTGGCCTCAGGCTCTGGCGGGTGGTGAAGCGGTCGGTTCGTTATCTCGGGCAGGTGCGACCGGACCTGCCGGAAGGCTGCCCCGAGCGGCTTGGCCCGGAAACGCTGCCGTTCTGGCGCTACATCTGGCGGACACGAGCGACGGCGCGGGAGCGGATTCGGGCGCTTGTGGCAGGGGCGCCGTCGGATCTGACGGTGATCCATCTTTGTGGGCGGGCCGAGGTTCGGGATTTTCTGCGGGACTTGCCGCGCCGCTGACCTTTTCTTTTTCTCTGGTCGCACCATCTGCTTCGTTATGGATCAAACACTCACCCTCAGGCGCGCGGGGCTGGAGGATCTGGCTGCCGTGGACCGGCTTCTGGCGCGGAGCTATCCAAAGCTGCTGGCGGCGGACTATCCGCCCTCGACCATGGTTCTGGCGGTGCCGATCATCGCGCGGGCGCAGCCGCGGTTACTTGCGTCCGGGCGGTACTTCGTGGCGGTGGATGCAGCGGGCCGGGTGCTGGCGGCGGGCGGGTGGAGCCTTGCCACGCCGGGCGGCGGGCAGGGGGCGGTCAGGCCCGACACCGGCCATGTGCGGCATGTGGCGACCGATCCGGATGTGACCCGGAAGGGCATCGGGCGAGAGCTGATGGCGGCGGTGATGCAGGATGCGGCGAAGGCGGGGTTGCAGTGGCTCGACTGCCTCTCGACGCGGACGGCGGTGCCGTTCTATGCGGCGTTGGGGTTCCGGGTGCTGTATCCGACCGAGGTGCCGCTGGGGCCAGGTATCGTCTTTCCGGCGGTGCGGATGCTGGCGGAACTGGAGCTGAAATGACAAAGGGCCGGTCTTGCGACCGGCCCCTGCCTTTGGTTTCGACTGCTGTTATTCGCGGTTGCCCAGGAAATGCAGCAGGAACATGAACATGTTGATGAAGTCGAGGTAGAGGTTCAAAGCGCCCATGATGGCCGAACGTCCCTGATACAACTGACCCCCGCCGTCGCCATGATGAGCATACATCAAGTACTGAGTCTTGATGGTCTGCGTGTCGTAGGCGGTCAGGCCCGCGAAGATCAGCACACCGATCACCGGGATCGCGAAAGCCAATCCTTCGGACTGCAGGAACATGTTGACGACCATGGCCACGATCAGGCCGACCAAGCCCATCAACAGGAAGGTGCCCATGCCGCTGAGGTCACGCTTGGTGACGTAACCGAAAAGCGAAAGGCTCGCGAAGGCGATCGCTGTGACCAGGAAGGTCGAAGCGATTGATGTATCGGTGAAAGCCTTGAAAATCCACGCGATCGACAGGCCCATCACCGCCGCGAAGGCGTAGAAGAAAAACTGAGCGGCCGCGACCGACATCTTGTTGACCAGTGCGCCGAAGGCAAAGACCATCGCCAGAGGGGCGAACATCACCACCCAGCCGAGGATATTGGGGCGCAGCGTCAGCGGATCGCGGAAGATCGAGAGCAGGGCGTCCGACGTGCCGACAGACCAGGCGACACCGGCAGTGACCAGCATCGCCACGGACATCAGCCCGTAGACCTTGTTCATATGGGCGCGAAGCCCGGCGTCGATCTCGGCGGCACCGACGCCGACGCCGACCGGACGCGTAGTTTGATAATCAGCCATGTGAAGCCTCCGATGTTGTCCCTAAGGGCAACGCCGGGGAACCGGCGTGACCACATGCCGTGAATATCGGTGCAGTCGGTCCATAATTCAAGCGTTTCGGTCGGAAAAGGCCGAAGAATAGCTAGCGCTGCTAGCGCTGCCAGTGTCTCGGCACGTCCCAGAGCGGTTGCGCCGCCGCAGCCTCGGCTTCGTCGCGGCTGAGGCCGATATCGGCGAGGAGATGATCGTCCAGCGCGGCAAGGCGAACCCTTTCGCGGTGGAGCTGCAGGGCGGCAAAAAGGCGGGACAGCCAGTGCCCACGGGGCGCTGCGGCTGGGGTGGCATGTGGTGCGGCGGCGTAGGCCATGGTCGTGTCCTCCATCGTCTGGTGTGATCGTGGGCGGGTCGTCGATCAACATGCTTGAACTATGCGACAGCTTGATGCACAATGAAAACGAATGATTGTGGCTGAACCCATCACGGAGATTGATGATGCCCCGCACACTGGACCTGAGCGCGCTCCGCAGTTTCGTGGCTGTTGCCGAGGCGGGTGGGGTGACGCGGGCCGCTGGTTTCATGAACCTGACCCAATCGGCGGTGTCGATGCAGATCAAGCGGCTGGAAGAGGCGCTGGGCCTGACGCTGTTCATCCGGGCGGCGCGGCGGATGGCGCTGTCGCCGGAGGGCGAGCAGTTGCTGGCCTATGCCCGGCGCATGATCGCGCTGAATGACGAGGTGATGACGAAGCTGACCTGCGCGTCGTTCGAGGGGGAAATCAGGCTCGGCGTGCCGCATGACATCGTCTATCCGGCGATCCCCGGCATCCTGAAGCGGCTCGCGGCGCTGTTCCCGCGGGTGCGGATCAATCTCGTGTCGTCCTTCACGCTGTTGATGAAGGACAGTTTTGCCCGGGGTGGCCTGGACGTCATCATGACGACGGAAACGCAGCCCGACGCGGGGGGCGAGATTCTGGCCTGGCGTGATCTGGTGTGGATCGGGTCCACGGGCGGTACGGCCTGGCAGCGGCGGCCCCTGCGGTTGGGGTTCAAGGACACCTGCATCTTCCGGCCCACCGTTCAGGCGGCGCTGGAAAAGGCCGGGCTGCCCTGGGAGATGGCGTTCGACGGCGAGAGCGAGCAGGCGATCGAGGCGACGGTGGCGGCCGATCTGGCCATTTCGGCGCGGCTGGGCGGAACGATGCCCGTCGGCACCGAAGTGATCGATGCGCGGGGGGCGCTGCCCGAGCTGGGGCGGCTGGCGATCTGCCTTTACGCGGCGCCCACCTTGCGCGGGCCTGCGGCCGAAGCGCTGATGTCGGAACTTCGCCGTGCCTATTTGGACGCAACGTCCGCGATGGCGGCGGAGTAGTCAGTCCAGCGTCACGACGACCTTGCCGGTCGCCGCGCGGCTGCGCAGCAGTTCCAGCGCCTGCGGGTAGCTGTCGAACGGCAGTATATGGCTGACATGCGGGCGCAAGGCCCCCTCGGCATACCAGCCGAGAAGGGTTGTCAGGCTGTGTGAGACAAGGGTGGGCGCGGTTGCCTGATAGCCGCCAAGCCAGAATCCCGAGACGGTCAGGTTCTTGACGAGGAGAAGATTGGCGGCCACCTGCGGCACCTGGCCGGAGGCAAAGCCGATGGCCAGAAGCCGCCCGTCCGGTTTGGCGGCGCGCATGGCTTCGTCAAAGGCCGGGCCGCCGACCGCGTCGAAGACGACATCGACGCCGCCAAGGGCCCGCAGGGCTTCCTTCATGCCCGGCGCGTCACTGTCGATCAGATGGTCCGCCCCGGCGGTGCGTGCGACGGCCAGTTTCGCGTCCCCCCGGGCCGAAGCGATGACCCGCGCGCCAAGCCGCTTGCCGATCTCTACCGCCGTGAGGCCCACGCCGCCGGCGGCACCGGTGACGAGAAGCGTCTCGCCGGGTTTGAGCCGGGCCGTGTGGGTCAGCGCCAGATGGGCGGTGGCATAGGCGATGGGAAAGCCCGCCGCGTCCGTCATCGACATTCCCGCGGGCAGGATGGAAAGGGCGTCAGCCGCGACGCAAAGCTCTTCGGCCAGCGCACCGTTGCCGGGCAGGCCCAGCACGGCGGTGCCGGGGGCGGGGCCGGTGGTGTCGGGGCCAAGGGCGGTGACGGTGCCGGAAAACTCCATCCCCGGAACGAAGGGCAGGGCGGGCCGGGTCTGGTAGCGGCCTTCGGCCATCAAGAGATCGGCGAAGTTGATGCCGACCGCCGAGACACGGACCAGCGCCTCGCCCTTGGCGGGAACTGGCCGGGAAAGCCGGGTCTGGACAGGCTGGCTGCCAAGGGACAAGATATGCCACGCGCGCATGGGTAGTTCTCTCTGCGGTTTCGGACGTCTGTGGTGGCGCATTAGCGATTTTTCCCGGACGGCAACAGTATGATGTGCCAGAGCGGACTGTGGATTAGCGTTTTGCGAAGATCGGGCGGCAAAATCGCAAAATGCAATGCAAAATGAATTTCGCGTTAAAGGCGAATCGCTTGACCCCCCGGCGCGCCATAGGTGTTAACTAGGACAACCACGCCGTGTTTTGTACAGCTGTATAATTCGTCCTATCCAAAAGGACAGGTTTTGGGCCGGATTCAAAAAATTCGTCGTGGGGAGTCAAAAAGGCCAATTCTGGCACGAAATATGCTTGTATATTCCTGAGGGGACCAGACGTTTTCTTTTTTGGAGTAGAGTATGAAGCACCCGGTTGATGCACATGTCGGCAAACGTATCCGTCATCGTCGTTGGATGGTCGGCATGACCCAGCAGCAGCTCGCCGACAAGGTGGGTATCAAGTTCCAACAGATCCAGAAATATGAAACGGGCATGAACCGTGTCAGCGCTTCGCGTCTTTGGGATGTGGCCGATGCGCTGGGCGTGTCGATCTCGTTCTTCTTCGAGGGGCTGAGCGAAAGCCAGGCGGTGGGAATTCTCGCCCAAGGCGACATGATGGCCGACAAGGAAGCACTGGAACTCGTGCGCTCCTATTACGCGATCCCCGAAGCGCAGCGCCGCCGCCTGTTCGATCTGGCGCGCGTTCTGTCCGAAGCCGCGTGACCGCCCGACGCCTTGACCTGATCCCTGCGAGCGTTTAGCGCCCGCAGGGGTGGATCAGGGAGAGCGGGATGCGTGTCGACAAGGCGGTGGCGGCAGAGCTTGTGGCCACGGCGCACGAACTGGCAGATGTGGCCCGCGTGGCCACTCTGGCCTACTTTCGTCAACCGGGGCTGGCAGCGGAAACCAAGGAAAGTCAACGGTTTGACCCGGTGACGGTGGCGGATCGGCTGTCCGAGGAACGGATGCGTGCCGTGCTGGCCAAGCGTCGGCCTGACGACGGGATTCTGGGCGAAGAGTTCGGGCCGGTCGCCGGGACATCGGGGCTGACCTGGGTGTTGGACCCGATCGACGGGACGCGCGGCTATCTTTCCGGAACTCCCACATGGGGCGTGCTGATCGCGGTCCGCGATGCGGCGGGTCCGCTTTACGGGATCATCGACCAGCCCTACATCGGCGAGCGGTTCGAGGGTGGCCTTGGACTGGCGCGGATGACCGGGCCTATGGGCGAGGCGGCGCTGGCGGTGCGACCACCGCGACCGCTGAGCGACGCGATCGTCTTTTCCACCTTTCCCGAAGTAGGCACCGTTGAGGAGGGCGCGGCGTTTCGCCTCGTCGCATCGCGGGCCAAGCTGGTGCGCTACGGAACGGATTGCTACGCCTATGCGCTGATCGCGGCGGGGCAGATCGATCTGGTGATCGAGGCGGGGTTGCAGGCCTATGACGTGCAGGCCCCCATCGCGGTGATCGAGGCGGCGGGAGGCGTGGTGACCGACTGGCAGGGCGGGCCGTGCCACGATGGCGGCAGGGTGCTGGCCGCGGCGAACCGTAGGGTGCATGCCGAGGCGCTGGCGCTGCTGAATGGCTAATTCAACTTCGCTCAATAGTTGATCGCCCCCTTGGGAGGCGGCAACTGACCGCGGACGGAATAGGCCGTGCCCTGCGCCGGGGATTGCGCTAGAACGCCCGCCGAGGAGGCCCGGCGATGGACCACAATTTCGAAGCGCAGCGGCGCGAGACCTATGACACTTTCCGGCAGTCGAAGGGGGTGAGCCTGCCGAAGACGGCGGTGGTGGACTATGCCTTCTTCATCGAGGAGCTGGATGCGAGCTGGCCTGCGCTTGAACGGGCGCTGAGGCTGGAGGGGTTCCGGACGCGGCGGGAAAAGGACGGCGAGACGCTGATCGCATCGATCGGGCCGATCCCGGTGACGCCGGAGGAGATATGGAATTACGAGCGGATCGCGACCTCGATTGCCTTGAAGCATGACTTCTATCCGGACGGGTGGGAGCTGGCGGAGTAAGTGTCCCACGGTGGGACACTTGCGCCGAGTTTGTGAACTCAAGGGGTTGGTGGACCGTTTACCTTGGCTTTACCTTTTCGCGGGTGCCGGTCACGAATTTTCTGCGAAAATTCGGGGGGTGCCACCCACCCAGACCGCCTCTATCGCCCGGTCATCGCCCATCATGATCGTCGGGAAAAGGGCTTGCCACGGGTCTTCGGCCCGCGCCGAGGCCTGGGCGATGGCGGGAGTTGAGGCGAGGTTGATCACGGCAAGATCGGCCTCCATTCCGACCGCGATGTTGCCGATCTCACCTTCGGCGTGAAGGGCGCGGGCGGAGCCAAGGGTCGCGAGCCACCAAAGCTGGGCGGGGTGCAAGGACTGACCGCGCAGTTGCGCCACCTCATAGGCGGCGGCCATGGTGCGGAGCATGGAGAAGCTTGAGCCGCCACCCGTATCGGTGGCGAGGCCGACGCGCAGGGACCGGGCGAGGGTCATGTCGAAGAGGCCGGAGCCGATGAATGTGTTGGAGGTCGGGCAGTGGATCAGGCTGGCCCCGGCCTCGATCAGCCGCGATTTTTCACGTTCGGTCAGGTGGATGGCGTGGCCGTAGAGGGCACCTTCGCGGAGGAGGCCTTGCGCCTCGTAGGTGTCGAGGTAGTCGCGCGACTGGGGGAAAAGCTCGCGCACCCAGGCGATTTCGTCGGGCTGTTCGGAGAGATGCGTCTGCATCAGGCAATCGGGGTATTCGCGCCAGAGGGCGCCAAGGGCGGCCAGCTGTTCGGGCGTGGAGGTGGGGGACAAGCGCGGAGTGATCACGTAGGACAGGCGGTCGAGGCCATGCCATTTGTTCAGAAGCCGCTTGGAATCGTCATAGGCCGATTGCGCGGTGTCGCGGAGCGCTTCGGGGGCGTTGCGGTCCATGCAGGTTTTGCCCGCGTAAACCCGCATCCCGCGCGCCTGCGCGGCGGTGAAGATGGCGTCCACGCTTTCGGGGTGAATCGTGCAGTAGCTGCAGACGGTGGTCGTGCCGCGCGCGAGGACGATGTCGAGATATCTGTTCGCGATTTCATCGGCATAGGCGCGGTCGTTGAAGCGCAGTTCTTCGGGGAAGGTGTAGGTCGACAGCCAGTCGATCAGCCGCTTGCCCCAGGAGGCGATGATGGCGGTCTGGGGATAGTGGACATGGGCGTCGATGAAGCCTGCCGAGATGAGCCTGGACCCGTGGTCATGCAGGCGGGCCTGCGGGTAGCGGGCGCGA
>NZ_JBOFBI010000369.1:0-18958 GCF_051645465.1 Tabrizicola sp.
CGGGCCTGCAGGCGCAGTTCCGGTCGCGCGATGAAGGGGCCTACGGGTCACAACCCGCGCCGATCGCGGGGCTGGCCTACGACGGGATCGCCGCCATTGGTGCGCTGGCGAACCGGGCCAAGGATGGCCAGCCGCTCAGCAAGTCTGACCTGACGCAGTCGGCGGGTTTCGCCGGGGTGTCCGGCATCTTCCGGCTTTTGTCGAACGGCACCAATGAACGCGGTCTGGCCGTCGCCCAGATCCGCAGCAACCAGGTGGTGGTGATCGACGGTGCCCCGCGCAGCTTCGGCGGTGCCGGGTTCTGACAATCGTGGGAGAAGCGGTCGCGGTCCCGGCAGCGCCTCTGGCGACCGGGCCCGGCTATCCGTTGCCTGACGCTGCGGCGTTGACGACAACCATTCTGGACGCCCTGCGCACTGCCGCCGATCCCAAGGCGGCACGAGCCATTGTCGTCCGTGAGCTGCAGTCCGCAAAGGCGCAGGCCTCGGCGGCCTTCGAAGCGGTCTTTCATGCGGCACCACGGCAAGCCAGGGCGCTGATCACGGCCCAGGCCGCCTTGACCGATGCGCTGGTTCAGGTGTCGCTTGCAGCGGCCATGCGCCTGCATCCGCTTGCCAACCCGACCGAAGCCGAGCGGATCGCCGTTCTGGGCGTCGGCGGCTATGGCCGGGCCGAGATGGCGCCGCAGTCGGATGTGGACCTGGTGTTCCTCACGCCATGGAAGATCACCCCCTGGGCGGAAAGCGTCATCGAAACGATGCTTTACATGCTGTGGGACCTGAAGCTGAAGGTCGGCCACTCCACCCGCACGGTGAAAGACTGCCTGCGCCTGGGGCGCGAGGACATCACGATCCGCACCGCGCTTCTGGAGTATCGCTTCATCTGCGGGCACGCCCCGCTTGCGGCCGAGCTTGGCGAGAAGCTTTGGGGCGATCTCTTCAAGAACTCGGGCCCCGAGTTCATCGAGGCGAAGCTGGCCGAACGGGCCGAGCGGCACAAGCGTCAGGGCGGCCAGCGCTATGTGCTGGAGCCGAACGTCAAAGAGGGGAAAGGCGGCCTGCGGGACCTGCAGACGCTTTACTGGATCGGGAAGTACCTGCACCGGGTGCCATCGGCCGAGGGACTGGTCGGCGCGGGGCTTCTAAGCCGCGAGGAGTTCGACAGCTTTGCCCGGGCCGAGGATTTCCTCTGGGCCGTCCGCTGCCATCTGCACTACATCACGGGCCGCCCGACCGATACCCTGACCTTCGACCTTCAGGTCGAGGTGGCCAGCCGCATGGGCTACCGCGACACCGGCGGGAGGCGGGCGGTCGAGCATTTCATGCAGGACTATTTCCGCCTGGCGACCCGCGTGGGTGAGCTTACCCGCGTCTTCCTGACCGAGCTTGAGGCCCGCCATGCCAAGCGCGAGGCAAGCCTTTTCGGCATCTTCAAGATGACCAAGCGGGTGAAGGCCGGCTACAAGCTGGTGCAGGGCCGGATCGATGTGGTCGATCCAAAGGCATTCCTGAAGGACAAGCTGAACCTGCTTCGCGTCTTCGAGGAGGCGCTCCGCACCACGTACCTCATCCACCCCAACGTGATGCGGATCATTGCGGCAAACCTGGACCTGATCGACGACGAGATGCGCGAGGACCCCGAGGCGCGGCGGATATTCCTCGATCTCCTTCTTCAGCACGGGAACCCGGAACGCGCTTTGCGCCGGATGAACGAGCTGGGGGTGCTGGCGGCCTTCATCCCCGAGTTCGAGCCGATCGTCGCGATGATGCAGTTCAATGTGTATCACCACTACACGGTTGACGAGCACATCATCCAGACGATCAGCTGCCTTGCCCAGATCGAACGCGGAGAGCTGGTGGAAGAGCTGCCCGTGGCCTCCGGCATCCTGAAGGCGGGTGTGAACCGGCGGGTGCTGTATGTGGCGCTCCTCCTCCACGATATCGGCAAGGGGCGGCCCGAGGACCATTCGATCCTTGGCGCCCAGATGGCCCGGCGCATCGCTCCCCGGCTGGGTCTGGAGCCCGAAGAATGTGAGACGGTGGAATGGCTGGTGCGCTATCACCTCCTGATGTCCGACATGGCGCAGAAGCGCGACATCGGCGATCCCCGCACAGTGCGCGACTTCGCCAAGGCCGTGAAGACCCGCAAGCGGCTGGACCTTCTGACCGTGCTGACCGTCTGCGACATCCGGGGCGTGGGGCCCGGCACCTGGAACAACTGGAAGGCCATGCTGCTCCGTCAGCTTTACAAGCAGACGGCGGACGCGCTGGAGGGCGGGCTGGAGACGGTCAACCGCGAAAACCGGCAGGGCGACGCGACCCGGGCGCTGCGGGAACGGCTGAAGGACTGGGACAGCGCTGCGCTGGACCATGAGACCACCCGGCACTACGCGCCCTACTGGCAGGGGCTTTCGACCGATACCCATGCGGTCTTCGCCAGGCTGCTGCAGGGCCTGGGCGATGACGAGATCCGGATCGACCTTCACCCCGATGCCGACCGTGACGCGACCCGCGCCTGCTTTGCGCTGCACGATCACCCTGGCATCTTCAGCCGCCTTGCCGGAGCGCTCGCCTTGGTCGGCGCGAACGTGGTCGATGCCCGCACCTATACGTCAAAGGACGGCTACGCGACTGCGGTCTTCTGGGTTCAGGATATCGAGGGCAAACCTTACGAAGTTTCTCGCCTGCCGCGCCTCAGGGGGATGATCGACAAGACGCTGAAGGGCGAGGTCGTCGCACGCGAAGCGTTGAAGGACCGCGACAAGATCAAGAAGCGCGAACGCGAGTTCCGTTTTCCGACCCATATCACTTTCGACAACGAGGGTTCGGAGATCTACACCATCATCGAGGTCGATACCCGCGACCGGCCGGGGCTGCTGTATGACCTCACCCGGACGCTGGCCACCAACACCATCTACATCGCCAGTGCCGTCATCGCGACCTACGGCGCGCAGGTGGTGGATACGTTCTACGTCAAGGACATGTTCGGCCTGAAGCTGCACCAGAAGCACCGGCAGGAGGCCCTGGAGAAGAAGCTGCGGCAGGCCATCGCTGAAGGCGCCGAAAGGGCGGGCGCATGAGTTCTCGCGGCATGATCCGCAACATCCTGACGCTTGGTGGCTGGACGCTTGTCTCACGCGGGGCGGGTCTGGTGCGCGAGCTGATGATGGCCGCCTACCTTGGCGCGGGGCCGGTGGCGGATGCGTTCAACGTGGCGTTTTCGCTGCCCAACATGTTCCGCCGCTTCTTCGCCGAAGGGGCGTTCAACCAGGCCTTCGTGCCTTTGTATTCGAAGAAGTTGGAGGCCGGGGAAGACGCCGAGGAGTTTGCCCAGAATGCCTTCTCGGGCCTTACGACCTTCCTTCTGGGCTTCACGATCATCGGCACTCTGGCCATGCCCCTTCTCGTTTGGGCCATGGCCGCAGGCTTCGTCGGTGACGGGCGCTTTGACATGGCCGTCGACTTCGGCCGGATCACCTTTTGCTATGTTGGCTTCATCTCGCTCTTCGCGCTTCTCTCCGGCATCCTGAACGCGCATGGCCGCTTTGCCGAGGCTGGCGCCGTGCCGGTCCTGATGAACCTCGTCTTCATCGCCGCGATGTTCCTTGCGAACAGCCAAGGCTGGGACATGGGCACGACGCTCGCCTGGACCACGCCTGTGACGGGCATCGCCCAGCTGGGCTGGACGCTTTACGCCGCCCGCCGCATCGGCTTTATCCCCCGGCTGCGCATGCCGCGGTTGACCCCGGATTTCCGGCGGCTGATGGTCAACATGGGGCCCGCGCTGCTGGTCGGCGGGGTGGTGCAGATCAACCTCCTCGTCTCGCGTCAGGTCGCCTCGGGCACCGAGGGTGCGATCTCGTGGCTCGTCTATGCCGACCGCCTCTACCAGCTGCCGCTTGGAGTGGTGGCCATCGCCGTCGGCACCGTCCTTCTGCCCGAGCTTTCGCGCCGCCTTCAGGCCGGGGATACGGAGGGCGGGCGTGAGGCGTTCAACCGGGGCACCGAATTCGCGCTTCTTCTGACACTGCCCGCCGCGGTGGCGCTGGTGATCATCGCCTTCCCGATCACCGAGGTTCTTTACCAGCGCGGGGCGTTCCTTGCGGACGACACGGCTGCGACGGCCTTGGCGCTGGCGATCTACGGCCTCGGCCTGCCCGCGTTCGTGCTGCAAAAGGCGCTGCAGCCCCTTTACTTCGCGCGGGAGGATACCAAACGCCCGTTCCGCTATGCCGTCTGGTCGATGATCCTGAACGCAGCGCTTGCCTTTGGTCTGATGCCCTGGATCGGCTTTTCCGCCGCCGCCTGGGCGACGACGCTTTCGGCCTGGGTGATGGTCGGCCAGCTCTGGTGGGGGGCAAGGGCCATGGGGGACGAGGCAGGCTTCGACGACCGCTTCCTGTCGCGCCTCTGGCGGATCATGTTTGCTTCAGTCTTTATGGCCGCAGCGCTTTGGGGCGGCTGGGGTCTTCTGCAACCGATGCTGGACGAGCGGGCCTATCGGATCCTCGGGCTGGTCCTCCTCGTCGGGATCGGGCTGGCAAGCTACACCATCGCTGCCTTCGCCCTTCGGGCGGTGACGCTTTCCGACCTCAAGGCGCTTCGCCGTCAGCGCTGACGGATCTGGTCCAGCACCCGCCGGAACCCGCCGGGCGCCGCGATGAAGCTGAGCAGGAACCCGGCGGCGAAGCCCGTGACATCGGCGACCCAGTCCCATCCGGCTCCGAAAAGTACGCCGAACAGGAACTGCACGAAAAGCAGCGCGCCGATCAGCGAGAACGCCCGGTACTTGTTCGCACCCACCCGGGCGAGGTTGGTGAACAGGAGGAAGGTGAACGCCCCGATCAACCCGTAGACCGCTGGGTATGCTCCGATCAGCGGCGCGCGAAGGTCCGGGATCAAAAGACCATAGGCCAGGGCCCCGGCCGCAGCCGAGCCCAGGACGACAACCAGGACGCCCCACCAGCGGAAGATCTCGCCCACCCATTTGCCAAGCGCCAGGAGCATCACCACAGCGAAGATCGCATGGGTAATGCCGCCGTGGACCAGCGTGTAGCTGACCAGCCGGTGCAGCTCTTCCAGCGGGTAGCCACCCGTCTCCAACTGATGCTTCAGAAGCTCGGGGAAGGCGCCGAAGCGTTCCACCGCCTGCAAGCGCCAGCCCACCCCTTGCGCGCCGCCGACAAGGCCCCTTTCGGCCAGCGACAGCGCAAGCTCCATCGCGATCAGCGGCAGGGCCAGGACCCAGACGATCATCGGCAACGGGTTCAGCGGAGGCGCGTTGTGATCCTGATCCATGCCTGACCGTCCTGTCCGATTGACGCTTACCCCGCGTTCGACTACGCGGGTTCGGCAGCATTTACCAGATGGAGCCACCCCATGTCTTCCGCGGCTTCGGCGGTCCAAACGCCGAAAACCTTCAAACCCCGGATCTTCTCGGGCATCCAGCCTTCGGGCGGGTTGACGCTTGGCAACTACCTCGGCGCGCTGAAACGCTTTGTCGAGAAGCAGGACGAGGGGATCGAGACGATCTACTGCATGGTCGACATGCACGCGATCACCGTCTGGCAGGACCCCGCCAAACTGCGCCAGCAGACCCGCGAGGGTGCCGCGGCCTTTATCGCCGCCGGTATCGACCCCAAACGCTCGATCCTCTTCAACCAGTCCCAGGTCGGCGCGCATGCGGAACTGGGCTGGATCTTCAACTGCGTCGCGCGCATGGGCTGGATGAGCCGGATGACCCAGTGGAAGGACAAGACCGCTGGCAAGAACGCCGAAGCGGAAAGCCTTGGGCTGTTCGCCTACCCCGCACTGATGGCTGCGGACATCCTGGTGTATCACGCGACGATGGTGCCGGTCGGCGAGGACCAGAAGCAGCATCTGGAACTGACCCGCGACATCGCGATCAAGTTCAACCATGACTACGGGGTGGATTTCTTCCCAGTCGTCGAACCGCTGATCGAAGGTGTCGCGACCAAGGTCATGTCCCTGCGCGACGGCACGAAGAAGATGTCGAAGTCCGACCCTTCGGACCAAAGCCGGATCAACCTGACCGACGATGCCGATATGATCGCCGCCAAGATCCGCAAGGCCAAGACCGACCCGGAGCCGCTGCCCGATAGCGTCGAGGGCCTGAAGGACCGGCCCGAGGCGAAGAACCTGATGAACATCTATTCGGCCTTGTCAGATCAGCCGGTTGCCGACGTGGTGGCCGAGTACGCGGGTACCCAGTTCGGCACCTTCAAGCCCCGGCTCGCCGAGCTTGCGGTGGCGAAGCTTTCGCCGATCACGACCGAGATGAACCGGCTGATGGCTGACCCTGCCGAGATCGACCGTATCCTGGGCGATGGTGCCGACCGCGCCGATGCCCTGGCCCGGCCGATTATCGAACAGGTGTACGAAATCACCGGAATGATCCGCTCGCGCCGAAAGTAATCCACAGGTTTCTGTCTCAGCCCGCGGGCGTGTCACAGTCCTGTTGCGCGGGCTGGTTAGCTTCACGGTGCTCGGAGATGCGATCTGTCCCCATCGCCTGGGCCCGGCCCCGCTGTCCCCTGTTCGGCCCGGGCTACCCGACATGCCCCCGTGCCCCCCCGCACGGGGGCTTTTTTCTGCACGGCACGGCCGAGACGCCCCCCTGGGCGGTCAGTTTTGGCAAGTCTTTGACTCTACGGACTCTCCCATCCAGGAAATCGGCTTGTCCACAGCTATTTTTGGCAGAAATCGCTTTACACACTTCCGCTTTGGCCACACCATATTTAGTAAGGGCAGTGTCGGGCAAACGCTGACCCTTGCCAGACACCCAGTTTCTTGTGGGTCGCGGCCCGCCAGAAGCTTCATAAAGAGGCCGGGCAATGTCGTTATCCGAAGATTATGCAACGATGGACGATCTCCATCCGATCGACATCGTTGAAACCCTGGCCGAGCATCACGCCTGGGAATTCGACCGCGTGACGGACGATCAGATCGCCATGGCGGTCGAAGGTCAGTGGCGCACCTATTCGCTGACCCTGGCGTGGAGCCCGCAGGATGAAACCCTGCGGCTGATCTGCACTTTCGAGATGGAGCCGCCGGAAGACAAGATCTCGGCGCTCTACGATGTGCTGAACCGCTGCAATGACATGGTTTGGTCCGGCGCCTTCACCTGGTGGTCGGAACAGAAGCTCATGGTCTGGCGCTATGGTCTGCTGCTTTCGGGCGGGCAGATGGCGGGGCCGGAACAGATCGACCGGCTCATTGCGTCGGCGGTCATGGCGTCGGAACGGTTCTACCCGGCGTTCCAGCTGGTCTCGTGGGGCGATCAGGGCCCGGCGGAAGCGATGAAAGTCGCCATTGCCGAGGCTTACGGGCGCGCCTAACCTGCCCCCCGCAAGAGGGGGGTCTGATGGCATTGGATCGCGTGGCCCGGGACGGGCTGGTGCTGCTTGGCTGCGGCAAGATGGGAACGGCGCTGCTGTCCGGCTGGCTGGCCGCGGGGCTGCCCGCAGCGTCGGTCTGGGTGATCGAGCCGAACCCGACGGACTGGCTGAAATCGACCGGAGTGCATCTGAATCAAGGGGTTCCGGCGGCCCCTGCGGTGGCGCTTCTGGCGGTGAAGCCGCAGATGATGGGTGCCGCGCTGCCAGCCTTGCAGGCCTTGGGGAACGGGAAGACGCTTTTCGTTTCGATTGCTGCAGGGACGACGATTGCCACCTTCGAAGCTGCTCTTGGGGCGACGACGCCTATCGTCCGCACGATGCCGAACACCCCCGCGATGGTTGGCCGGGGGATCACTGCGCTTTGTGGGAACCCTCGTGTATCGCCTGCCGATATGGCCCTCGCGCGGGAGCTGATGGCGGCGGTTGGGCAGGTCGTGGAGCTGGACCGGGAAGAGTTGATCGACGCGGTGACCGCTGTCTCGGGCTCGGGTCCGGCCTACGTTTTCCACCTGATCGAGGCCATGGCGGCTGCGGGTGAAGCCGAGGGGTTGCCCGCGGATGTAGCCATGCAACTGGCCCGCGCCACGGTCTGCGGGGCGGGCGAGCTTGCGTATCAAAGCCCCGAAACGGCGGCGCAGCTGCGGATCAACGTGACCTCTCCCGGCGGCACCACCGCCGCTGCTTTGGGCGTTCTGATGGACCCGGAGACCGGCTTCCCGCCGCTGCTGAAGCGCGCGATAAAGGCTGCCGCCGACCGGGGACGGGAGCTTGGGAAATGACCATCACCTACGGCGATTTCGAGAAAGTCGACATCCGTGTCGGCCGCATCACCAGGGCCGAACCTTTCCCGGAGGCTCGCAAGCCGGCGATCAAGCTTTGGGTCGACTTCGGGCCGGAGATTGGCGAGAAACGGTCGTCGGCGCAGCTGACCCGGCACTACACGCCCGAGGGTTTGGTCGGGCGGCAGGTGCTGGCGGTCGTCAACTTCCCGCCCCGCCAGATCGGGCCGGTGATGTCGGAAGTGCTCGTGTTGGGCGTGCCGGACGAGGATGGTGAGGTCGTGCTGATCGGGCCGGGGCACGAGGTTCCTTTGGGAGGAAAACTGTTTTGAAGCAGAAACTTCTGATCACCCGCCGCCTGCCGGACCGCGTGCTCGACGCTGCCGGTGCCCGGTTCGACGTCACACTTCGTGACCGCACTGAAGTCCTGTCGCCCGACGAACTGCGCGCCGCGCTCCGCGACTATGATGCCGTGCTGCCGACCCTTGGTGACCGGTTCCAACCTGATGTTTTTGCTGATGTTTCAGCCCCTCGGGCGAAGATCCTTGCGAACTTCGGGGTGGGTTACAACCACATCGACGCCGAGGCCGCGAAGGCAGCCGGGCTTGCGGTGACGAACACCCCCGGCGCAGTGACGGATGCCACCGCCGATATCGCGGTAAGCCTGATCCTGATGACCGCGCGGCGGCTTGGGGAAGGGGAACGAATCCTGCGGGCCGGGATCTGGGAGGGCTGGGGGCCTGTGCAGATGCTGGGCACTCATGTCACCGGAAAACGGCTTGGAATCATTGGCTTCGGCCGGATCGGCAAGGCGATTGCCAAGCGCTGCCACTACGGGTTCGACATGGAGGTGGTGTTCCACAACCGCTCACGTGTCGAGGACCCGGGGATGCCCGCCCGGCAGGTGGAGCTGGCCGAGGCGATGGCGGCGGATTTCGTCGTTGTGGCGGTGCCGGGGGGCAAGGCGACGCATCACCTGATCGATGCCAAGACCTTGGGGCACATGAAGAAAACCGGCATCTTCGTGAATATCAGCCGGGGTGATGTGGTCGATGAAACGGCCCTGATCGACACCCTGCAGGCGGGCCGGATCGCGGGGGCGGGGCTTGATGTCTATGAGTTTGAACCCAAGGTCCCGGTCGCACTGATGGCGATGGAGAACGTCACACTTCTCCCGCATCTGGGCACGGCTTGCCTGGAAGTGCGGGAGAACATGGGGCTAATGGCGGTCGCGAACCTTGTGGCCTGGGCCGACGGGAAGGTGCCGCCGAACCTGGTTAATCCGTGACAGGGTCAAGCAAAGGTTAGACGTCTTCCTTCCGTCTCTATGCACGGAAGAACTTCGGGCCGTTAGAGCAAGATCAAACCCGACGGAATCGCTGTTCCCAAAACGCCCGGCGCATCCTCCTCGTGCACTTCGTGTACTCGTCGGGGATGCCCCAGCGAGGAGTGCACGAAGTGCTCGACGAGCGGTTCCATAAGAACCGATCACTTTCCAACAAACGGCCCGAGCCCAACGATGGACTGGGGGGCCAAAATTCTTCGCAGAAGAATTTTGGCGCTGACCTCAGGCCGCTTTCTTCTCGCCGCCGAAGCGGTTGTAGAACGTCTCGCCCTTCTCGGCCATCTCACGCAGTAGGGCGGGGGCGTGGAAGCGGGGGCCGAACTGGGCGGTGAGGCCGCGGCAGATTTCGACCGCGCGGGGCGCGCTGATCATGTCGAGCCACGAGAACGGACCGCCGGACCACGGAGCGAAGCCCCAGCCGAGGATCGCGCCGACGTCGCCTTCGCGGATGTCGGTCAGGACGCCGTCTTCCAGCGCCCGCACCGCCTCCAGCACCTGGGCGAAGAGCAGACGGTGCTGCACGTCCGACAGCGAGGGCTGGGCCTTGTCGAGCGGGTACTTCGCTTCCAGCCCCTCCCAGAGACCCAGACGGTCGCCCTTGTCATCGTAGGCGTAGAAGCCGGACTTCGACTTGCGGCCGAGGCGGCCGTGGTCAGCCATCCAGAAGAGGACATGGTCCACCGCCTCATCCGGGTAGTCCGCGCCCATCGCGGCCTTGGTGGCTTTGGCGATCTTGACGCCGAGGTCGATGGAGGTCTCATCGACCAGCTGCAGCGGGCCGAGGGGCATGCCGACGAGCTTCGCCGCGTTCTCGATCAGCGCCGGTTCCACCCCTTCGGCGACCATGCGGATGCCTTCGTTGATGTAGGGGATGATGCAGCGGTTGGCGTAGAAGAAGCGGGCGTCGTTCACCACGATCGGGGTCTTCCTGATCTGGCGCACGAAGTCCAAAGCCTTGGCCACGGCGTTATCGCCGGTTTTCTTGCCACGGATGATCTCGACCAGGTTCATCTTGTCGACGGGCGAGAAGAAGTGGATGCCGATGAACTCATCCGGGCGCTGGCTGGCGGCCGCAAGGCCGGTGATCGGCAGGGTGGAGGTGTTGGTGGCGAAGATACAATCGGCGCTGGTTGCGGCCTCGACCTTCGCGGTCACGTCGGCCTTGATCTTCGGGTCTTCGAAGACCGCTTCCACGATCAGGTCAACGCCTTTCAGCGCGGCGTAATCGGTGGTGGCGGTGATGCGGGCGAGGGTTTCGGCCTTCTTCTCGGCCGTCACCTTGCCGCGTTTCATGCCCTTGTCGAGGATGCCCTCGGAATGGGCTTTGCCCCGGTCGGCGGCCTCTTGCGTCGCGTCGATCAGGACGACCTCGATCCCCGCGTTGGCGGAGACATAGGCGATCCCCGCCCCCATCATCCCCGCACCGATGACGCCGAGTTTCTTGACCGACTGGTCGGGAGCTGCGGGACGGTTGGCACCCTTTTCAAGCGCCTCCTTGTTGATGAAGAGCGAGCGGATCATCGCGGAGGAGGAGGGGTTCATCAGGACGCCGGTGAAGTGCCGGGCCTCGATCTTCAGGGCCGTATCGAAGGGCACAAGCGCGCCTTCGTAGACGGCGGCAAGCAGAGCCTTTGCGGCCGGGTAGACGCCCATCGTCTTGCCGTGGACCATCGCCGAGGCGCCGACGAAGGTCATGAAGCCAGCGGGGTGATAGGGTGCGCCGCCGGGCATCTTGTAGCCCTTGGCGTCCCAGGGCTTCACCAGGTCGGCGTCGGTGGCCGAAAGCACCCATTCCTTGGCGCGCTTCAGCAGGTCTTCGGGGGCGACGACCTCATCGATCAGGCCGGCGGCCTTGGCTTCCTTGGGCGAGGAGAGCTTACCTTCCAGAAGGAAGGGGGCCGCGACCATTGCGCCAAGCTTGCGGGTCAGGCGCATGGTGCCGCCTGCGCCGGGGAAGATGCCGACCATGATTTCGGGCAGGCCGATCTTGGCCTTCGGGTTGTCGGCAGCGATGATGCGGTGGCAGGAGAGCGGGACCTCAAGCCCGATCCCAAGGGCGGTGCCGGGAAGGGCCGCGACGATGGGTTTGCCGCCCTTCAGCGTCTTCGGGTCCATCCCCGCGCGTTCGATCTTGCGCAGGATCTGGTGGATCTGCATGACGCCGTCAAAGGTCACCTGCGCACCGCCCGCCTTCATCCGGGCGATGATGTTCAGGTCCATGCCGCCGGCGAAGTCCTTCTTGCCGCTGGTTATGATGATCCCCTTCACGGCGGCATCGGCCAGGGCCTGGTCGACGAGGGACGACAGAAGCATGAATGCCTCGGTCGACATCACGTTCATCGATTTCTGTTTCACGTCCCAGGTGATGGTGGCGACGCCATCGGCGTCCTTGGTCATGGTGAAGTCGGTCATCTGTTCGTCTCCTTGGGCCAGCCGGGATAGGGGGTTCCGTCCTTGTGCGACAAGGTGCGGAGGCCGTTCCGGCGCGTGTAATGAAGGTCGATGTCGGGGTAGGTCACCTCGTCCTCGGGCAGGCGGGAGCCCGCGACGAAATATGTGACCGGTTGTTCGGTACGGTTTTCCAGTTGGTGGGCGTTTGGGACGCCAGCGGGCCAGCAGACGCAGGTGCCGGGCGCGAGGTCGTGCGGGCCGTCGTTTTCGTGCAGGGTGACGGTGCCGTCGAGCGTGTAGAGGAATTCGTCTTCCTCGGTGTGCCAGTGGCGCTGGCCAGAGCGCGAGCCGGGCATCAGGGTTTCGGTAAAGGCACCGAACTGGGTCAGGCCGCCAGCGTCGGAAAGCGGGTGGGCGATGTAGTCGCCGAGGTCGTCGAAGGGGGACTGGGCGGGGCTGGGAGGGCCTTCGCCGGGGACCGAGCCTGCACGGAGGACATTGGGCTTCTGTGTCCCGTCGAAGGGTTTGCCCCAGGGGGCACGGAGGTTCAGAAGCTCGGGCGGCAGGTCGCCGCCGTCGATCACCTCGCCATCGTCGGTCACGATCTGCCAGGTGGTGTCGCCGTTGATCTGACGCTCGGACTCGTCCGGGTAGGTGCAGATGTCGCCGAAACAGCGGCTGCCGACGATCAGGAAACGTGCGGGAACATCGCCACGGTTGGTGAGGTGATGCGCGTTCGGGTCGCCGTGGCGCCAGCAGACGGCATCGCCGGGGAAGATGTCGGTCTCGCCGTTATCGTCGACAAGGGTGGCGGTGCCGGAGAGGAGGTAGAGGAACTCGTCCTCGGCCGAATGCCAGTGCCGCTGGCTGGACCAGGCGCCCGGCATCAGCATGTCGATGTAGGCGCCGAACTGGGTCAGCCCGCCAGCGTTGGAGAGATAGAGGATCTCACCGCCGTTGTCGGCCTGATCCCGTGGAACGGTGGCCGGGTCGACGATCATCGCGGGCCGGTCCAGTCGCTGCCGTCCTTGTGGGTAAAGTGGGCTTTGCCCGAAAGGCCGGGGGTCATGTGAACCATCATGTCGACGTCGGAATAGACGGCCGTCTCCGTCGGGGCCTTGGTGCCGACGACGAGGAACTTCGCGACCTTGTCGGTCCGGTTCAGGAAATGGTGGCCGTTCGGGTTCCCCGCCGGGAAAGCGGCGCTGTCGCCGGGGCGCATGACGGTTTCGCCCTCATCCTGCACAAGCGTGCATTCCCCTTCGACCACCCAGACGAATTCGTCTTCGTTGTGGTGCCAGTGGCGGAGCGACGACATCGCGCCGGGCTCCAGCATGACGAGGTTGACGCCGTATTGCGTCAGCCCCCCGGCCTCGCCCAGCCGAAGCGAGGATCGGCCCTTCATCATGCTCGCGTAGGGCTCGGGGTAGATTGAGCCGGTCTTCAGCGGAACCTTCGTGGGGTCAATGATCGGCACGGTTCAGGTCTCCTCTGCTTCGTCAGGGGTGCGACCGCTGCGTTGGAACAGCTGCCGCAGTTCACGCCTTTGGGCGGCGGCCATGTCGGGGCTGATGATCGGCAGCCCGTCGTTGCGCGCCCGCGCCTCGATCCGACAGGCGCGCCACAGCCCGTCGGCGCTGCGGATAAGGGTCATGTCGTTGAGGTATGGCGGACGCAGTGCAACGCCCTCGTTCAGGACGAACGTGTCATGCTGGCCGGTGATGACGTCGTCCTGTCCGGGAAGAAAGCCCGCGTTGCGACAGACCCGCAGGTAGCTGTCGGCGCCCATGCGGATCAGCCCGGCGCGGAAATCGGTCATGAGAATAAGCATCTCGTCAGCCGAAGCGATGACGAACTCGGCGTCCTCGGTCAGCATCTGATGCGGTATGGCGACGTGGCGGAGAACCGTCGGCAGATCGCCGGCCCAGACCGCTTCCGACACGGCGTCGAGGTTGGCCTGGTAGATTGCCGCCGCAGTCGGTTTGCCTTGGATCCCGGTCACTCGTAACACCTTTGTTGCGCTCGCCCGGGCCATGACGGGCGCGACAGACACACTTTGCCGGGCAAATGCGGACGCGCCGCGGGAAGCTGGCCTCAGGCGGACCGGGCAAGCGCCACGAACTGCGGCTGCAACTCGGGCATCGACATGCGGGTGTAGTTGAGCATCTCGATCTTCAGTCCGGACGGCTGGGTCGAGCAGTAGTAGATCGCCGAGGCGCTGCGGGTGCCTTCGGCCGGGATGGCGACTTCCAGCCAGTCGACCCAGACGCGGAAGCGGCCCGCGCGCGGCAGATCGATGGCCGTCACCTTCGGGCGGATCGCCACGACCCGACGCTGGATCATGGACAGGCGCTGCAGGCAAAGCATGCCGCTGACTTGCTCCGGGCTTCGGACGATCAGGCGCTTTTGGTCCAGGAAGACCGGGAGCGGAAAAGTGAAGTCGTCCGCAAGCAGATCCAGCTGGCCGGAGAGCATCTGCTCTCCACGCCGGACCATGAACGAATGAACCTGAGAATACTGCACAGAAAAGGACCTCAAAACGGTTTGGATACCCATCCATCTTGGGAGAATCACCCTTTTCGCGACGTACAAATGCGACACTTGGATGTCTGTGGACGACATCAATCCGGCCTTGCGTCCAGCGCATGGTTTGGCCCGTTGCCGTCCTGGAAATGCCGGAAAGCCGGGTCGGACCCGGTTGACGCCCGCCTAGCAGTTGCGCCGGAAAAGCAGGGCCAGCGGCTCGGGCGCGTTCTCCATCATCCGAAGGTCTGCCGCGACCATCTCGACCTGGATCTTGCCGTTGTTGACCCGGCAGAAGTAGTTCAGATCGATGTGCCCCTTGGCGCCATGCTCCGTCTCCCAGAACCATCTGGCGCGCGCGCGAAACCGTTCGGAAACTGGAACTTCCGCCATCAGGACCCGTGGCCGCAGGTACGAAACGCCCATCGCCCCGATAGCCACCTGCCACAACCCGGAGAGGCAGCTTGCCAGCGTCCCGGAGGTGGCGAAGGACCGATACCGCTGGCCCTGATCGACCGCCATCGGAAAGGTATAATTCGGCATCATGTCTGCGACCCGGCCAAGCATGAAGAGGGAGGCTTCCTCGGCCAGCAAGGCCTGCATTTCCATGATCATCGTTACAACCTGAGAAACTATTCAAGTCGTGAGCAATAGCCCAGCAGTTGCAGAAGAACCGCATTGACGTGGCGTCAACGGCCAGATTCCTGCCCCGGTGTGAGGGCATTGTCACACCCTTTCGATGATCGTCGCTGCGCCCATGCCGGAAGCGATGCAGAGCGTGGCAAGGCCGACCGACTTGTCGGACCGCTCCAGCTCGTCCAGAAGCGTGCCGATGATGATAGCGCCGGTGGCGCCCAGCGGGTGGCCCATGGCGATCGAGCCGCCGTTGACGTTGACCAGTGCTGGATCGACGTCGAACGCCTGCTGGAAGCGAAGGACGACCGAGGCGAAGGCCTCGTTCACCTCGAAAAGGTCGATGTCGGCGATTTGCATGCCGCTGTCGCGCAGGATCTTTTCTGTCGCGGGCACGGGGCCGGTCAGCATGATCGTCGGGTCGGTCCCGATCTTCGCGGTCGCCCGGATGCGGGCGCGGGGCGTCAGGCCGTGGGCCTTGCCGAAGGCCGCATCCCCGATCAGGACTGCCGCCGCACCGTCCACGATGCCCGAAGAGTTCCCGGCGTGGTGGATATGCGTGATCTTCTCAAGATGCGGGTACTTCATCATCGCAACCTTGTCGAAGCCGGGCATGACCTCGCCCATCGCCTTGAAGCTGGGGTCGAGGCGGCCAAGAGCCTGCATGTCGGTGCCGGGGCGCATGTATTCGTCGGTCGAAAGGATCGGCAGCCCGTTCTGGTCGCGGATCGTGAGGACCGATTTTGCGAAGCGGTTTTCCTCCCAGGCCTTGGCGGCCCGGCGCTGGGATTCGACGGCCAGAGCATCGGCCTGGTCGCGGGTAAAGCCGTATTCGGTCGCGATTATGTCGGCGGAAATCCCTTGCGGGACGAAGTAGGTCTTCATCGCAAGGGTCGGATCGACCGCAATCGCGGCCCCGTCCGAACCCATGGCAACGCGCCCCATCATCTCGACCCCGCCGGCGATATAGGCGTGGCCCGCGCCGCCCTTGACCTGGTTCGCGGCAAGGTTCACCGCCTCCATTCCGCTGGCGCAAAAGCGGTTGATCGCAAGGCCGGGAATGCGCTCGTCAAGGTCCGACGCCAGCACGGCAGAGCGTGCAAGGCACCCGCCCTGTTCGCCGATCTGGGTGACATTGCCCCAGATCACATCCTCGATCACGTGGCCTTCCAGCCCGTTCCGTTCCTTCACCGCGTTCAGGACCTTGGCGGAAAGCGCAACCGAAGTGAGCTCGTGCAGCGACCCGTCGGGCCGGCCCTTGCCGCGGGGGCTGCGGACGGCGTCGTATATGTAAGCTTCGGACATCGGGGCTCTCCTCAGGCGATGGCGGGGACAAAGGCCCGCTGCATCAGGTCATAGGGGTGTTTCCAGCCGGGCAGCGCCGCGACGCGGTCCAGCCAGCGGTCGATATTGGGCCAGTCCTTGCGGTCAAAGCCGAAAGGCTCGGGGTAGTAAAGATAGCTGCAGCAGGAAAGATCGGCGACAGTCGGGCCGTCACCGACGATCCAGGACCGGTTGGCAACGTGGCCATCCAGAACGGCGTAGGCGGGCTTGAGGCGGCCCTGCAGGAAGGGGATCACGCCTTCGGGGCGTTTCTCGGCGGGCAGGAAATTCATCAGGAAGCGGCAGGTACCGATCTGGGTGGAAAGCTTGTGGTTGTCCCAGAAAAGCCAGCGCAAGACCTCGCGCCGCTCCGCCGCCGACCGCCCGCCAAGCTTGCCGGTCTTCGAGGATATGTAGTCGAGGATCACCCCCGACTGGGTCAGCGTGGTGTCGCCGTCGATCAGGACGGGTACCTCGCCCATCTCGTTGATCTTGCGGAACTCGGGGCTGCGCGCCTCGCCTTTGAAGAAGTCGACGAAGATCGGCTCCCATTCGGTATCGGTCAACGTCAGCGCCAGCGCACATTTGTAGGCATTGCCGCTTTCGCCGAAGCAATAAAGCTTCATCGCCATTTCCTCCCCGCGTGGCCCGCGTCGGCCCCATCATTCCACGATGGGCGGGGACCGGAAAGCGCGACGTTACGGCGCGGCGGGAATTTGGCTGATCGCCCGGGGGCGTAGCCGGGGATCGGTGCCGGGACGGCCTTACTGCACCGGCTCGATCACACGCGGACTGAAGGTGACGCCTTCGAACTCTGGGTAGATCGACGAGATGAACTTGCCCTCGTTGGGCTCGTCCGTGCTGATCAGATACCAGACCCCCTCGTTTTCAATGGCAAGGGTATTCCCCACCAGCTTGTTGGTGCCTGCGCCTTCGATCGTCATCACGAATTCCGTGGGGATCATGACGTAAGGTCGGCTTCCGTCGGGCGTTGTCTCATAGCTCGCCCGGTCCATGTCCATCGTGAAGCTTTCGACCTTCAACCCGACCTCGGCCACTGCCATCTGCGCCCGCATCGCGCTTTCGAACTCTTCCAGCGGCATGCCGACCTGCAATGCCTTTCCCGCCACGAACTCCTCGGGCAGGAAGTCCATTCCGTCGGCCACACGGCCGGTCAGCATGAGTTCGGTAAACGCATCGACCCTGTCGGTCAGGGCCTCTCGGACCTCAACTGGCAGCTCTTCCGCCATGGCGGCGAGAGGGCCAGTGGCTATCAACAGCGCGAGAAGAGCGGGCTTGAGAACGGTCACAGCATAACTCCGTCAGGTTTCCGGGCCTTGCAGAGGTTGAGGGCCAACAGCGCCTTATTCGGCCACCGGCTCCATGACCTCGGGCTTGAACGTGATGCCGGCAAATTCGGGGTAGGCGGTCTGGAACAATGCGTTCATTGCGGGCTCGCCGATCCGCAGCAGATACCACTTGCCCTCATCCTCGAAGACCAGGGTTTCGCCGACCGCCTTGATCTGGCCTGCGCCTTCGATCGTCATCAGGGCTTCAGTCGGGATCATCATGTAGCCCCGGCTTCCGTCAGGCGTCATCTGATAAGTCGCGGCCTCGAGATCCATCGACCAGCTGTCGAAGGTGACAACTGCCATGGTCTGCTCGATCTCGGCCTTGGTAAGTTCGATCAGCGTGGCTTCGTCCATACCGCTTTGCGCCGCAAGGGCTTGGATAAGCTTCGGCGGCATGTAGTCGAACACCGCACCCATGTCACCGGCGGCAAAGGTCGCCTTGAAGGCGTCTACCCGCGCGGTCATCGCGGCCCGATCCTCGTCGCTAAGCTCTTGCGCCGCGACAGCAGAGATGGACAGAGCGAACCCAAGTACGAGAGCTTTCCAGAACGTCATGGCATTTCTCCTGATCTGAAGATCCGTCGGCATTGGCGCCCCGGAATGCCGTTCGCGCCCGAGCAGCTGGCCCGCCTCCCGGTCCGGGAAGCGGGCGTTCGTCGCCAGGCGGCGGCGGGATTACTCGGCCACCGGCTCCATCACGCCGGGCTTGAAGGTGATGCCCGCAAAGGCCGGATAGGCGGCCTGCAGGATTGCGGCCTGACCCGGATCGTCGACGCGGGCGAGGTACCATTCACCCCCGTCTTCGAACGCAAGCGTATCGCCCGTGGCCTTCATCTTGCCGGCACCTTCGACCGTCATCACGGTTTCGGTCGGGATCAGCACATAGCCAAGGCTTCCATCCGGCGTCATCTGGTAGGTCGCGGCATCGACATCCATCGAGAAGCTGTCGATCTTGACCATGGCCATGGCCTGATCGATCTGCGCTTTGCTCATTTCGATCAGCGTGGCCTGATCGACCCCGCTTTGCGTGGCAAGGGATTCCAGAACCTTCGGAGGCATATAGTCAAAGACCGCGCCCATATCGCCGCTGGCAAAGATCTCGTTGAAGGAGGCCACCCGCTCGGTCATGGCGGCGCGGCCTTCTTCGCTCAGCTCCTGCGCGTGAAGGGCGGAAGTCGAAAGGGCAAGGCAAAGT
>NZ_JBOFBI010000370.1:0-3620 GCF_051645465.1 Tabrizicola sp.
GGGCGAAGATGCCCTTGCGGCGCTTGATCTTGTCGTTGGTGAAATAGGGCATCTCGACGGACCAGATGACCTCGCCCGTCTCGGCATCAAGCCGCACGAGCTTGGCTTCGTCGTTCACGAGGAAGATCGAGCCGCCTGCTACCGCGACCGGGCCAAGGGCGCCCTCGCCCGCCGACCAGATACGCTCGCCCGAGGAGGCGGACATGGCAACGGTGCGGCCTGAGCCCGAGCCTGCGTAGAGGGTCTTGCCCGCGATGACCGCGTCGCCCGTGACGTCCGCCGTCAGCGCATAGGCGCGGCCAAGGCGTTTGCCTGCCAGAGAGGCCTGCCAGATCTTCGTGCCGCCGCCGATCTTCAGGACGGCCATCAGATCACCTGCCGCCGAAGGGAAGATCACCGCGCGGTCGCCGACCGTGGGGGCTGCAGTGCCGATGTAAGCCGCCTTGCCGGGGCTGCCGACAACCTGCCAGATCACCTTGCCGTCCGCAGCCGAGACTGCCCAGGCCGAGCCGTCGCGGCCCGAGACATAGACCGCCTCGCCGTCGGTTGCGGGTGCCCCGCTCATCGGTGCGTCGACGCGCTGGCGCCAGATCACAGCGCCGGAGCTGGCGTCAAGCGCCACAAGCTCACCGTAGCCGGTGGTGGCGAAGACGCGGTTGCCTGCGATGGCAAGGCCGCCGGCGGACTGCCCGCCGCCCGCGTCGAAGGCTGCGGTCAGGTCGGTTGTCCAGAGAACGCCGCCACCGCTGGAGGTCGCGGTCACCGAGACGCCTGCGTCGATCGTGAAGATGCGGCCATCGGCCACGACGGGAGCGGCGCCGATCCGGTTCTTGCGGCTGGAGCCTTCGCCGATCTTGGCGCTCCAGGCCAGCTGCGGGGTCGACGACAGGGCGGCATGCGGCATGAGGTGCCGGGCGTTTCCGGCGCGGTGGGTCCAGTCGCCGCTGGTCTGTGCGCCAAGCGAGATCGGCTGGCTTTGGTTCTCGGCCTCAGCGGGCGCGGCGGGTGTCGGATCAGCCTCGGTCGGGATGCTGTCTTCAAGGTCGGCGCGTATGGGGAAGCGTTCGCCCTGAAGGATGACCTCACGGTCACCACAGGCAGCGAGAAGCGCCAGAAGCCCTACGCCAGTCATCAGCCTGATCGTCATGCCTGTCACCTGAAAGGACCTTTCCGTCGCGCCCATGCCCGCCTCACCCGCCCGAGACTTCGGGCAAAGTGCCACCAAGCGCCGTCACCACCTGCCCGAGCCGCGCGCGGAGCGGACCCGAGGCTTCCTGATCCTGCATGAGGGCGGTGAGGGCGGCGATGGCTTCGTCCGGCTTGCCCTCTTCGATCAGAAGATAGCCAAGCTGTTCTTCGGCCAGCACCCGGTAGGGGCGGCCCGGGGCGGCAATGCCCTGCAATGCGGTCCGGCGGTCGGCCAGGGGCAGGTCAGCCTGACCCACAAGCACCCGGCGGAGGACGGCAAGATCGCGGTAGCCGACCGGAAGGGTGGCATCGTTCGCCACCTTCTCAAGTGCTGCAAGGGTTGCGGCCTTGTCCTCATCGGGGTCGGAGGCGAGGATCAGTTGCACAATGGCGGCCTGCTCGGCGTCGGCGGGCACTGCGGCCAGCGCCTCACGCCGTTCTTCCGGAGCGCCCTGGTCCATCGCGTCGATCAGCGCGTCGCCAAAGGCCTGGGCGCGGGCGGCTTCGCGGGCTTTCGACCATTCGGTCCAGGCGGTGCCGCCGACAAGCGCCAGGATGGCGACCACGCCGATCCAGCCATATTTGCGGAAAAGCCGGAACAGCCGGTCGCGGCGCACCTCTTCGGTGACTTCTTCGATGAAGCTGTCGGGATTGCTCAACGCTTTGGCCTCTGTCTTCGCTTTTCCCCGTCTTACAGGGAAAGGCCGCGCGTTGCCAAGCCCTGCCCCGCTGGCGCGGCGGTCAGAAACCCTACCGCATGCCCAGCGTCCTGCGGAAGTCGGTAATCCAGTCCTCATAGCCCTGCGGCAAGGTGCCCGTGGCCTGCATCTCTTCCAGGATGGCCAAAGCCTCGCTGTTCTCGGCCGTTCCGTCCTGCAGAAGCGCCGCTTTCTGGCTTAGCGCATTGACCACGTCGATCTTGTACCAGGGGTTATCGGGGAAGGCCGCCTCCAGATCGCGCATCAGGCGCAGGCTTTCCTCCTGGTGGCCGAGCGCCGTCTGGTAGTCGTTCGCCGCGGCATAGGACATGGCGACCCGGTCCTGGCTGACCGCGAGGCTGCGATACCAGGCGGGGTTCGAGCTGTCCCGGTCGACCAGCCACTGGCGCAGCGCAAGCCCGTCCTGGTGGCTTTTCAGCGCACCGGCGTTGTCAGCGATCGCAAGTTGCGCATCGCCCAGCCGCTGGAGCGCGATCCCGAGGTCATTCGCCCAGGGTTCGCTGTAGGGGTCGATGTCAAGAAGCTGGTTACCGACGTCCTTCATCGCGCGGAAGCTTTCGACCGCGGCACGATTGTCGCCCATCGCCACCTGCGCGTCCCCCAGACGGTTCAGCGTGACAAGCTTGTCATGCATGTACTCGGTGTTGTCCGGGGCGATCTGGACAAGCCGCTCGGCGCTTTCAAGCGAGGCCTGTGCGACCGACAACGCCTCTTCGGTGCGGCCAAGCGCCATCAGGCTTTCCGAGTGCAGGTTCTGAGCAACCGAAAGGCTGCGAAGGGCATAGACATCGTCAGGCGCGGCACCTGCCAGGGCAACGCGGTGGGCGACCGCCTCGGCTATCCGGGCTTCGGCGACTTCGGCATTGCCGTCGGAAAGGTCCATCTCGGCGAGGGATGTCAGCGTCACGGCCGCTTCTTCGCGATAGCGGGGCACCCCGGGATCGGTCGTGAGCAGGGCCTGTCGCAGATCTAGCGCCCTTTGATAGTATTCGCGCGCGCCCGGAATATCGCCCATCGCCCGCTTTACTTCGGCCAGCTTGTTCTGGCTAAGCGCAAGGTCGGCCTGGCGCGGCAGGTTCTCGGGGTCGAACGCAGAAATCGCCTCTTGCACCACAACCGCGCTTTCGCGGGCGGCGAGCGCTGCCACGAGATCGTTCTGGGCAAAGAACATGTCGCCCAGACGGTCATGGCTGACGACAAGGTCCTGCTGCCAGACCATGTTCGTCGGGTCCAGGGCCGCGAGCTTTTCGCGAATGGCGAGGGCCGCCTGATAGGCGAGCAGCGCGGATTCGGTGTCGCCCGTGGCCTGATGGGTGTCGCCGATCCGGTCGAAGTTGATGGCAAGGTCGCGCTGGCGCGGCTTGTTGTCGGGGTCGAGAGCCGCCAGTTCCTCGCGTATCACAAGGCCCTTGCCGTAAACTTCGAAAGCCGCCGGATAGTCGCCATCGGCCGCCAGCATATCGCCGATCCGCTCATAGCTGATCGACAAGTTGCGGCGGATCAGTGCATTGCCGGGGAAGTCGGTGGCCAGCGCCTCTCCAACCTCAAGGGCCGTCTCGAACGCGGTCTTCGCGCCGGCCCGGTCGCCCATCGCGAGAAGCGCGTCACCGATGCGCTCTTGAGTGAACGAGAAATCCATCCGGTACGTCACGTCTTCCGGGTCGCGCGCGAGCAGGTCTTCCACGATGGCCAGCGCGGCCAGGTGCGCGTCAT
>NZ_JBOFBI010000371.1:0-11437 GCF_051645465.1 Tabrizicola sp.
CGATCGCCATATCATGCCCGTCTCCCTCGGCCTCGACCGCAGACCAGTTGAAGGCAGGCGTGCAGAGCACTTTCAAGACCAGCGTCGTCTCGCCGATCTGGATTTCGTCTCCGTCCCCGGCAACTTCCGTCGACAGAAGCGGCTTGCCGTTCAGCCGCACAAGGTTCGATTTGCCGCCATGCCCGACATGGAACTGATGCGTCGAGGGGTCATACGCGATCGCCGCATGGTTCTGACGCGAAATCGCCATGTCGCCGAAATCGAGAGAAATCGTCTGGTCGGCACCCCGGCCGATCTGCGAAATACCACGCATCACCGGGAAGGCCGCACCGCGACCAGGCCCGGTTTTGATCACCAGCCAACCGGTAGGATACATAACCACGCCGGCCTTATCGCCGGGCTCGCTCGTATCTTCCATCCGACCTTCGTCGAAGAGCGGCACCACGGCTGCAGGCTGCGGCTCAAAGCCCAGAACCCGTGTCTTGTTGCGCGTCGGACGGCGGCGAGCGCCCGCCTCGGCCGAAATCTCGCGTGCCGGGGTCGGTGCAGGGGTAGGAGCGGCAGGTTCGTCTTCCATCTCCCAGATGTTCATGGCCGGTTTCGGCCCTTCTTTCGCCACAACTGCGCTGTTCGCAGTCTGGGTCAGGACCTCAGGCGCGCCACCGGCAAGCTTGGGGAATCGCCCGGCAGCCGGACCAGTGCCAGCAGCGACCGAATCGATCGCAGCCTTGGTCGCCCGGATCTGCTCTTCCTCGCTGCCGCGGAATTTTGCGCGGTTCGACTTCGGTTTGCGCCGAAAAAGCCAGTCGAAGAACTTCATTTTTTCCTTCACTCCCTCCCAGGCAGAGGCGCCTGGGGTTCATGTAATTTCACATTACTCAGGTTACCAGACCCTCAACGCCCCACCAAGGATCTGGGCCCTTCGCCGACTTCTTCTTCCGCGGGTCGGCACCGCTTGTCAGCCCGAACGGCCGATTTTTGCAGACGCTTTTACACTTTGCACCGTCAAAAGTACGTAAAGACTTTGGCCAAAACATGATCCCAATTCGGTCATTTCACGGTTCCGGAATGGAAACAGTTCACGAAATGCGGCGCACTACGTAATCCGCAAGCTCTGACAGAATCTCGCGAAGCGGATGCACGGGCAAGTTGTTCAGCGCTGCCTTTGCACGGTCGACCCAGGCCTCGGCGTCAGCCCGGCTACCAGATATTGCGCTATGCCTTTGCAAAATAACCATTGCTCGGGCCAGGTCGCCGTCGCGCTGGTCGCTCCGCTCGATCACGCGCTCCCAGAAGGCACGCTCTTCCGCACTGGCTTTCGCCACGGCCTTGATCAGGGGCAGAGTCAGCTTCCTTTCCCTGAAGTCATCCCCTGTATTCTTTCCGATTATTGCATCTGACCCACCGTAATCCAGAATGTCGTCAACAATCTGGAAGGCAATTCCCAACGCGTCCCCGTACTCGCGAAGCGCCGCCACTTCCGCCGCCGAGGCGCCCGCGATGACGCCACCAACCTCGGTCGCCGCTGCGAAAAGCGCAGCCGTCTTGCCACGGATCACCTGCAGGTAGACGCCCTCATCGGTCCGCAGATCCTGCGCCGCCGTCAGCTGCAGCACCTCGCCCTCGGCGATCGTGGCCGAGGCATCGGCAAGGATATCCAGAACCCGCAGGCTGCCCGTCTCGACCATCAGCTGGAAGCTGCGGGCAAAGAGATAGTCGCCGACAAGGACGCTCGACTTGTTGTCCCACAGAAGGTTCGCCGTAGGCCGCCCACGCCGCCGGTGGCTTTCGTCTACCACGTCGTCATGCAGCAGCGTCGCGGTGTGGATGAACTCGACCGTGGCCGCCAGCTTCACATGGTCCTCGCCCGCGTAGCCCATCATCCGAGCCGTCGCCAAGGTCAGCATCGGCCGCAGCCGCTTGCCCCCGGCTTCGATCAGATGTGCGGTCACCTCCGGGATGCGTGGAGCATGCTCGCTCGCCATCCGCTCCCGGATCAGCCGGTTCACGGCGGCCATGTCCTCGGCGAGCACGACGCTCAACCTGTCCTGCGGCGTGATCGCCTTGTTCAATGCGCTGTCGCCCACGCCGTCCATTCCGCCCGTCACCGCCCTTGCCCCACGCCATGGGCGGGGTTAACTCCATCACATGAAGGAGCTTCTGCGCACGACCGACCCCACTGTGATCGCCTTTGCCACGGTCCTTCTTGAAGGCGAGGGTATAGCGACGTTTCCGCTGGACGTCCACATGAGCATCCTGGACGGAAGCCTTGGCATCCTGCCGCAGCGGCTGATGGTCGCCAGCCAGGACCATTTCCGCGCCGCAGCCATCATGCGCGACAACGACATCCCAACGGGCCTCTGATGTTCGCCGAGGCCGAGCTTTCGGACGACAAGTTTCTCTGCGGCCGCCTGCGGTTGCTGCAGCCCCTGAAAGGCTACCGGGCCGCGACCGATCCCGTGCTTCTGGCCGCCGCCTGCCCGGCCGGGCCCGGCGAAAGCGTGCTTGACCTTGGCTGCGGCGCCGGGGCTGCGGCGCTTTGCCTCGGCTGGCGGGTGCCCGGCCTGCAGCTTGCGGGGCTGGAGCTTCAGCCCGCCTACGCCGACCTCGCCCGCCGCAACGCCGAACGGAACGGCATTCCCCTGGAGGTGCACGAAGGCGACCTTACCCGGATGCCAAAGCCGCTCCGCCGCGATTTTGACCATGTCATCGCCAATCCGCCCTACTATGCAACAGGCGGCAGCCCCTCGCCGGTCAAGGCCAGGGCCCAGGCGATGCAGATCGAGACGCCGCTGGCCGATTGGGTCCACGCCGCCACCCGTCGCCTGCGCCCTGGCGGCTGGCTTACCCTGATCTGCGGCGCCGATGGCCTGCCCGAAGTCCTTGGCGCCCTTGCCCCGAAGCTCGGCTCGGCCGCCGTTCTGCCGCTTGCCGCCCGCGAAGGCCGCCCCGCACTCCGCGTACTCCTCCAGGCGCGCAAGGGCGGCCGCGCGCCGTTCCGCCTGCTTGCCCCCTTCGTCATCCACCACGGCCCCGTCCATGACGGCGACCGCGAAAGCTATACACCCGCCGCAAATGCTGTCCTGCGAGAGGGGGCCGACCTCACGGCACAATTCCGCTAATTGCTCTGAACCACTTTGTCACAGCCGATGAACAATGCGTGACTCGACTCGGCTTTCGTGGTGCACTCAACTTGTGGGTAGCTTTTACAGGAGGATGACCATGACGATCGCATCGCATCTGGTGGAACTGCGCAGAAAGCACGAGGTCCTCTCCGAGATGGTCGAACAAGCCCAGCGCAGCCCCAGCACAGATGCCCTACAGATCGCCGAAATGAAGAAGCAGAAGCTGCGCATCAAAGAGGAAATCGCGCGGCTCAGCTAAGGCTAGGTCACTCGGGCGCTTGCCCGCGCGGCAAGCGCCGCACCGCCAGCAATCAACACCGCTGCAATGGCGATTGACCAGCTTGGGCTGGCAATTCCAGCGCCGATCAAGGCCAGTGTCGACAGAAGTGGCGCCGCATAGGATGCCACGCCCAGAAGCTGGATGTCCCCCCGCTTCATGCCGATATCCCAGGTGAAGAACGCGGCCCCGACCGGCCCGATCCCAAGCGCCAGAACGGCAGCCCATCCCGAAGCATCAGCGGGCCAGACCGTTTCTTCCAGCGACAGATGCGCTGCCGCCGACAATGCTGCCGTAGCAAGACAGAAGACCGTCACGCTTTCGGTCGGCACAGCCCCCAGCCGCCGCGACAGGACGGAATACCCGGCCCAGGTCAGCGCGCAAAGGAAGGCCAGCACCAGCCCCCGAACGGACCCCTCGGCCTCACCGCCCCGTGTCAGCACGATCACCGCTGCCCCCGCAAAGGCAATCAGCGCGCCGATCACATGCGGCGCCCGCAGCCGCTCGCCCGGCAGCAGGCCCGAGAAAAGCACGATGAACAGCGGCCAGAGATAGGCGATCAGTCCGGTCTCGGCTGTTGGCGACAGGCGGAAGGCCGTGAAGTACAGATAGTGATAGCCGAAAAGGCCCAGCGTCCCGAACGCATAGACCTTCCAGCTGACCTCCCGCAGCACCACGAAACCGCGCCGTGCCGTCCACATCAGCCCGAGCAAACCACCCACCGCAAAGCACAGCGCGTTTAGCTGAAATGGCGGCACCGGCGCACTGCCGATAGTGAACAGCGCCAGAAGCGACCACATCAGGACCGCGGTGAAGCCGATTAAGGTAGCCTTCGTTTTTGTCATCTCACCACATTCGCTTCGGCCAACGCTTGAAAACCCCTGCACCGAAGGCGTTCAGCGCATGGCCATGCGGATTGCCCTGTCGTTTGAATCGGCCACTGACCCCGACAAACACCCTCAAATCAAAGACGGATGCCCTTCAAAGGAAGCTTGACCCCCATGAGCTTCAAAGACTTGCGATATCTCTCAGCGAATTCGGGGTTAAGCAAGCCTCGGTTCGCCGCCGTCTGGTAAAGCGAAGCCAAGGGGTTGCTGTTCAGTTCGGTGACCACTGGCCCCCGGTCGGTCAGCACGATGTCCGCCCCCATGACGCCCGCCTTCGGGAAGAGCGCGTGGACGCTTAGCGCCAGGCTTGCGGCCTTCTCCCAGTCCGGAAGGACTACGCCAGCAAGACTTGCGCCGGTGACCGGATTTGTAGCCTCGTCCGTCCCGCCGAACTTGGTCGAAAGCTGCGCCCTGATCAGCGCGCCGGTGGCCGGGTCGACCACGGCCGCCCCGTTGCTTCCCGCCGCCGCACCGTCGACCATCGCGCCGATGCTCGGCATTTTGTGGACCGCATAAAGCAGCTCTGGTCCGTTGTCGCCGATCAGGGTCGCGATCCGCAATGTGCCGATGACCGGGCCAAGCAAACGCTCCAATTCCGGATGGGGCCGCAACAGCGGTTGGAACAGATAGCCGTTCGGATAGTCCCGGGCGATCTCTGCTGCCGTCGACCGAAGCGACACGACCGAGCCATCGCCAAGCGTCAAGTTATCGCCATCCAGGTGCAGAAAGCTCGCGGCACCGATGCTGCGCGACGCATCGATCGGCTTGCCGAAAAACGGATACCGGCTTTGATCGCGAAGAAAGGCCTCGATCGCTTCGACACCCCGCAAGACCGGATAGGGCAGGGGCGCATCCTTTGCGCGGGCTATCGCCAGCGTCTCGGCATTCGGGATTCCGGCGCTCCTCAGCACTAGATCGGTCAGGACCTTGTCCCGGAACAGCCCCGAAACCGAGCTCTCTGCCGGGCCCTGCAGGGCATTGTGCAAGGCGAGCCCCTGTTTGTCCGAGATGAACGCAGCCCGCTCCTCCGGTGTCAGCTCCGGACGGAAGAGGCCAAAACGGAAGTAGTCGTTATAGCCCATCCGCCGCCGACCGAATTGCAGGCGCACGATCTCGAAAGCAATTCGGACAACCGACACACCAGCGATCTGCGCCGCCTGCGATAGATCGCCTGCAACGTCCCGCTTGCCGCGCGAAAGCGTCTTGGTAAGAGCCGCACTACCGCCTGACATCTGCCGCCTGCCGAAAGTCCGCCAACTCACCAAACTGAAGTGTTTCGCGCCGCGCCGCAATCAGGGGCCGGGCAGCCCCTGCACAACGTTGTCTCCAGGCCGAAACAGCGGGTATTGCCTGGCTCAAACGACGAACTGCCCGCCGTTCGCGCTGATGGTAGACCCGGTGATGAACCCGGCCTCCTCGCTGGCCAGGAAAACGACGATCCGCGCAATCTCTTCCGGCTCGCCCAGACGGCCCACAGGGATCAGCGGAATGATCCGCTCGTTCAGCACTTTCTCGTCGATGGCCTTCACCATCTCGGTCGCGATGTACCCCGGGCAGATCGCGTTGACCGTGATCCCCGCCCGCGCCCCTTCCTGAGCCAGCGCCTTGGTGAACCCAAGATCGCCAGCCTTCGCCGCCGAATAGTTGGCCTGCCCCGCCTGGCCCTTCTGCCCGTTGATCGAGCTGATGTTGATCACCCGCCCGAACTTGCGATCGCGCATGCCGGACCACAGCGGATGGGTCATGTTGAAAAGGCCCGACAGGTTCGTGTCGATCACCTCTTTCCACTGCTGCGGGGTCATCTTGTGGAACATCGCATCGCGCGTGATCCCGGCGTTGTTCACCAGAACATCAACCGGGCCAACTTCGGCCTCAACCTTGGCAATCCCCGCAACACAGGCGTCATACTCCGCGACCGACCACTTGAACGTCGGGATGCCGGTCTCTTTGGTAAAGGCCGCTGCGGCCTCATCGTTCCCCGCGTAGTTGGCGGCCACCTTGTAGCCCGCAGCCTTCAGCGCGACGGATATTGCAGCGCCGATACCCCGGCTGCCGCCTGTAACCAGTGCAGTGCGTCCCATAGTCTCCTCCCGCGAGCATTGTTTTTGTGCCCTTAACGCTTCGTCATCAGAAGAAAAAGCGCAAGTCCCAAGATGACCACTCCAAGGCCGATGAACATCAGCACAATGTCCTGCGACGGAGCGACATCACCGTCGTACACACCGCTGGCCACGTCCTCCCGAAACGCTTCGAGCGCTGCCACCTGAAAAACGAGGATCGCCCCGATCAGGAACAGCGACAGAGCCCGCAGCAGGCCAACCATCTTTGCGTCAGCCGCGCTCCAGACACATGGCAACACCCATGCCGCCCCCGATGCACAGCGTCGCAAGGCCCTTCTTCGCCCCGCTCCGGCCCATCTCGAACAACAGCGTGTTCAGGATCCGCGCGCCCGAGGCCCCAATCGGATGCCCAATGGCAATCGCCCCGCCGTTCACGTTCACGATCGCCGGGTCCCAGCCCATGTCCTTGTTCACAGCACAAGCCTGGGCCGCAAAGGCCTCGTTCGCCTCGACCAGCTCCAGATCGCCGACCTTCCACCCCGCCTTCTGCAGCGCCTTCCGACTTGCGTGGATCGGCCCCACGCCCATGATCGACGGGTCAAGCCCCGCGGTCGCATAGGACGCAATCCGCGCTAGCACCGTCAGCCCGCGCTTGGCCGCTTCATCCGCGTCCATCAGGACCACCGCCGCCGCGCCATCGTTCAGGCCCGAGGCATTCGCTGCCGTGACCGAGCCATCCTTCACAAACGCAGGCTTCAGCTTCTGCATCGCCTCCATCGTCGCGCCATGGCGGATGTATTCGTCGGCATCCACCACGATGTCACCCTTCCGGGTCTTCACCGTGAATGCCACGATCTCGTCCTTGAACTTCCCGGCTTTCTGCGCGGCCTCGGCCTTGTTCTGCGACCCAAGCGCAAACTCATCCTGCATGTCGCGGGAAATCTGCCACTGGTTGGCAACATTCTCGGCCGTCTGGCCCATGTGGTAGCCGTTGAAGGCGTCCCAGAGACCGTCCTTGATCATCGAATCGATGAAGTTCAGATCGCCCATCTTCTGCCCGCTACGCAGATGCGCGACGTGGGGTGCAAGCGACATGCTCTCCTGCCCGCCCGCGACCACGATCTTCGCGTCGCCCAAAGCCACATGCTGCGCCCCCAGCGCCACGGCCCGCAGGCCCGAACCGCAGACCTGGTTCAGCGACCAGGCCGAGCTTTCCTTCGGCAGACCCGCCTTGATATGCGCCTGCCGCGCCGGGTTCTGGCCCTGGCCGGCGGTCAGCACCTGGCCCAGGATCGTCTCTTCGACCTCGGCCTTGTCGATCCCCGCCCGTGCCACTACGGCCTCGATCACGCTCGCCCCAAGGTCATGCGCCGGAGTATTGGCGAACGCGCCGTTGAAGCTGCCCACGGCGGTGCGACCCGCCGACACGATTACGACATTGGTCATCTCGATCCTCTCCCGCTGCGCCAGTCGGCACGAGGGGCTCGCGCCGGGTTCCCTTTGGCGTAAGGGCATCCTGTGGCAAGTGCAAGACAGTTGGCGAGGTCGAGATTGCCGATGCGCTCAAACTGGTCCTGCGCCAATAGAAACGCCTGCCGGAACTCGGGTGATCCAACCGCAAAACGCGCCCTTGAACTCAGCGGGTGATTTCGCCCTTCAGGCCCGGCCTCCCATGCCGAAAGGCGCGAAAGTCCGGCGTCACTGTCGGCGCGCCGAAGAGATAGCCCTGCAGGCACCCAACCCCCGCCGCGCGCAGCCAGTTGGCCTCGCCCTCGGTCTCTACGGCTTCGGCAACGATGTACATCTCCAGCGCATGGGCCATCGCGATAGCGGCCCCGGCCGCCATCTGCCCGTCCGGCAGCTTGTCGACATCCTTCACCAGCACGCCGTCAAGCTTCGCAATCTCGAACCGCAGCTCCTGCAACAGGCGCGGCGACGTCATCTCGGCGCCGAAATCATCCAGCGCGAAGACGACGCCATGCTCGCGCATCTCGGCCATGAACGGCTTCAGCACGTCGGGCACCTGCAGGGCCGATGCCTCGTTGATTTCCAGGATCAGGTTCTTGCCCAGCCGCGGTGTCTCGGCCATTGCCTTGCGCAGGATGTCGACCCAGGGCCGGTAGCCGACCGACCGGGCCGACATGTTCACCGAAACCCGAATCTGCGGGTTCCGCTCCATCGCCATCAGCCCCATCTGCAGCGCCGCGCAGTCGATCTGGCGGCCAAGCTCACGCTCTTCGACCGCAGCCATGAAATCTCGCGCGGGGATCACCTGGTCACGCAGGTTCAAAAGCCGGATGAACCCCTCGAAGAAGCCGATCACTTGCGGGTCCCCGGCATAGACCACCGGCTGGAACGCCAGCCGCATCCGGCGCGCCTGCAGGGCCGAGGCGACCATGGCCATCGTCTCTCTGTCCTGCACCGAGATCGCCGCGTCCAACGGGCTGGCCGACCCTGGATCGCGGTCATACTTCGATACCTTCGGTCCCTTCATAAAGCTCATCGACATCCCCCAACCGGCACACATCTCTGTCGACAACCTAAAGCGGCAACGGTAAACGAAACGTCAAAATTCGCATTTTGTTCTAATCTTCCCGACCTCAAAACCAAGGGTGCCGCCATGGAAAGTACCGACAATTCTCATCGATGCCCCTGGTGCGGGACCGATCCCTTGTATGTCGACTACCACGACGACGAATGGGGCCGCCCCGAGCGTGACCCGAAGCGGCTCTTCGAGCTTCTGATCCTCGAATCCTTCCAGGCCGGGCTTTCGTGGATCACGATCCTGCGCAAGCGGGAAGGCTTCCGCTCGGCCTTCCAGGGCTTCGACCCCGCCACCATTGCGATCTGGGGCGAACCCGAGGTGACCCGCCTCCTCGCCGACCCCGGCATCGTCCGGCACCGCGGGAAGATCGAAGGCACGATCCGGGGCGCGCAGGCCTATCTCCGGATCGAGGCCGCGCAAGGGTTCTCGCCGTTCCTCTGGTCCTTTGTCGGCGGTCAGCCGATCCTGAACCACCCGGCAAAGCTCACGGATGTCCCCGCGCAAACCCCGCAATCCCAGGCATTGTCCAAAGCGCTCAAGACCGAAGGCTTCAACTTCGTCGGCCCCACGATCACCTACGCCTTCATGCAGGCCGCAGGTCTGGTGAACGACCACCTCGTCACCTGTCCCTACCGCGAAGCCGCCTGATCTCCCCTTGGCCTTTCGGCCCTCAGCCGCCATATAAGGACAAACATCTGAAGGGGGTCCGCTATGCTGGGTCTGGGCGAAAAACCGCAAGTGCAGGGTGATCTGATCAAGGACGTGACCGAAGCCACGTTCATGGCCGACGTGATCGAGGCGAGCCGCGAGATTCCGGTCATCGTCGACTTCTGGGCCACCTGGTGCGGCCCCTGCAAGACCCTCGGCCCGATGCTTGAGGCTACCGTCAAGGCGGCAAACGGCAAGGTCAGGATGGTGAAGGTCGACGTCGACCAGAACCAGCGCATCGCGGCCCAGCTTCGCATCCAGTCGATCCCCACCGTCTACGCCTTCTGGCAGGGTCAGCCGGTTGACGCCTTCCAGGGCGCCGTTCCCGCGTCGGAGCTGAAAGCCTTCGTCGACCGCGTCTCGGCCCTTGCCGGAGACGGCGGCCTGGCCGAAGCGCTGCAGGCCGCCGAAGACATGCTGACCGAAGGCGCTGCCGTTGATGCCGCCGAAACCTTCGCCGCGATCCTTGGCGAAGACGCCGACAACGCCGCCGCCTACGGGGGCCTCATCCGCTCCCACCTCGCGCTCGGCAACCTCGACCAGGCCGAGGGCCTGATCGCCGCGGCCCCCGCTGCCGTCGCCAAGTCCAAGGAACTCGACGCCGCCCGCGCGCAACTGGAACTCGCGCGGCAAGCCGCCAATGCCGGTCCCGAGGCCGAACTTCGCGCCCTCGTCACCGCGGACCCCACCAACCACCAGGCCCGCTTCGACCTCGCCGCCGCCCTTCTCGCCGCAGGCAACCCGCAGGAAGCCGTCGACGAACTCCTCGAGCTTTTCCGCCGCGACCGCGAGTGGAACGATGGCGCCGCCAAGACCCAGCTCTTCACCATCTTCGACGCGCTGAAGCCGCAGGACCCCATCGTCCTCGCCGGCCGCCGCCGCCTCTCGTCGATGATATTTGCCTGACCCCGATCACGGGCTACCTCCATGCCCATGATGCATGCCGCCGACCTGCCGGACACCATTCCGGTCTTCCCCCTGCCCGGAGCACTCATGCTGCCCCGAGCCCGTCTTCCCCTGCACATCTTCGAACCCCGCTACCTCGCGATGATCGAAGACTGCCTCAAGACCAAGCACCGCCTGATCGGCATGATCCAGCCCCGCGACACCCCCGCCAGCGAGAAACGCGAGGGCGAAAAGCGCCTGCAAGCCATCGGCTGCGCCGGCCGCCTCACCGGCTTTTCCGAAACCGAGGACGGCCGCTACATGGTCACCCTCTCCGGCATCTCGCGCTTCCGCATCAAGGAAGAGGTCCAGGGCTTCACCCCCTACCGCCGCTGCCTCGTCGACTGGGCCCCCTTCGCCCGCGACCTCGGCCCCACCGAAAACGACCCCGGCTTCAAGCGCGAGGCCTTCATGGCCCTCCTCGGCCGCTACTTCGCCAAGCTCAACCTCTCCACCGACTGGGACAACCTCAAAGGCGCCGAGATCGAGCTCCTGATCAACTCGCTCTCCATGCTCTGCCCCTTCAGCCATGAGGACAGACAGGCCCTCCTCGAAGCCCCCACGCTTGACACCCGCCGCGAAACCCTCGTCACCCTGATCGAATTCGCCCTCCGCGGCGGCGCCGATGAGGAGATCATGCAATGAGCGAACCCGCCGACCGCCGCATGCTCGAGGCCCTGGTCTGCCCCGTCACCCACGCCGTCCTGACCTACGACGCCGAGAAGCAGGAGCTGGTCTCCAAAGCCGCCCACCTCGCCTTCCCGATCCGCGACGGCATCCCCGTCATGCTCGTCAGCGAAGCCCGCGAACTCGAATGACCGCGGCCCAAAGCGCGCGCCCGTAGGTCGGGCTTCAGCCCGACTCCCTCACAACACCCCCAGCCCACACCA
>NZ_JBOFBI010000372.1:0-3390 GCF_051645465.1 Tabrizicola sp.
CGGCCTCGGCCGTCGTCGCAACCATCGGCGATGCCAAGCAGTTCAGAACCGGTCGCGACTTCGCGGCCTGGCTGGGGCTGACGCCGCTCAACAAGTCCAGCGGCGGGAAAGACAAACTTGGCCGGATCACGAAGAAAGGTGACAGGTATATCCGGAAACTGCTGGTCGTCGGAATGAGCTCTCGCGCCCTGCTCGCCAAGAAGCACCCCGAACGGGTCGACGTCTGGACCGCCAATATCATCGCCGAAAAGCCGTTCCGTCTGGCAACCACGGCCATGGCGAACAAGGCGGCCCGGATCATCTGGGCGATGCTGACAAAGAAACAGGAATACCGGCAGCCTGCGGCCTGAGATGGCAGATCTGCCACGAGATGCAAGACGCTTGAAGTGATGATGCAAACCAAGTCAACCAAGAGCCAGGACACTCCGGGAATGACAGCGGCCCTCCGAGGTCGTTAAGCCGATTTGGAACCTCGCTCGCGGAACTCATCAGGGCCAGCGGCGGCCACGCCGCCGCATGAATAGGCCGGACACACGACTGTACTGACGACCGTCGCAACATCGCCAAAAACCTCTTGCATTGCAGGAGCCATCCACACAGGTCATTCAAGGCGGTCGCTTCAGCCCCTCACACCCGGATCGGATTGGCCTTCGCCAGCCGGTCGAAGGCCATCAGGCTTGCCACCAGCGCGGGCATCTGATCCAGCGGGATCATGTTCGGGCCGTCACTTGGCGCGGTATCCGGGGCCTCGTGCGTTTCGATGAACACCCCGGCGATGCCCACAGATACTGCGCAGCGGGCCATTACCGGGGCGAATTCGCGTTGGCCGCCGGAGCTGCTGCCTTGGCCGCCGGGCTGTTGCACCGAATGGGTGGCGTCCATGATCACCGGATAGCCGGTGCGGGCCATGATCGGCAACGAACGCATGTCGGCAACAAGGGTGTTGTAGCCAAAGCTCGCGCCCCGTTCGGTCAAGAGGATGCGGCTGTTGCCGGTTGAGGCGACCTTTTCGGCGACATTGGCCATGTCCCATGGCGCAAGGAACTGGCCCTTCTTGATGTTCACCACGGCCCCGGTTTCGCCTGCGGCGAGGAGGAGATCGGTCTGGCGACAGAGGAACGCAGGAATCTGGATCACGTCGACCACCGTCGCCGCCTCGCGCGCCTGGGCGATGTCGTGGATGTCGGTCAGGACCGGCAGGCCCATGGCTCGGATGGCCGACAGGACCTGCAGGCCCGCCTCCATCCCCAGCCCCCGGCGGCCTTTCAGCGAGGTGCGGTTGGCCTTGTCGTAGCTGGCCTTGAACACGTATTGCGCCCCGGCCGCCGCACAGGCCTCCGCCATCGCGCCCGCGATCATCTGGGCGTGGTCGAGGCTTTCCAGCTGGCAAGGCCCCGCAATCACCAGAAGCGGGCGGTCGTTGCCGACCGTCAGCGTGCCGATCTTTACATCCGTCATCGTACCCTCAGGCAGAAACCTGTTCCCGCAGGATCGCGGCGGTCATCGAGACCATGAGGTAAATGCCGAGAAGGATCAACATGGCCACGAGCGTATTCTCGAAAGCGCGGGGGTAGGCGGGTTCGTCCGGCGGGGTGGGGCTGACCGACAGCGACAGGTAGCGCACCTGGCGGTTGGCCTCGGTCCGCGCGGTTTCCATGGATTGCAGCGACTGCGCCAGGATCAATTGACGGGTCTGCACATCTGCCTGTGCCATCAGCAGTTCGCCCTGCACCTGCGCCAGGCTTTCCCCACCCACAGGCCCCTCGGTCATCTTGGCGCGCAGGGTGGCGACTTCGCCCTCCAGCGTGGCGATGCGGCGTTTGACCGGTTCCATCCGGGCCTCGTTCGGGTTTTCGTTCGCCTCCATCTGCGCGAGCGACAGGCGTTCCTGCGTCAGCTGCGTCTCCAACCCGGAGATTTGCGAGGTGAGGAGGCCGACCTCGGCCTCGGAGGAGAGAATCTTGAATTTCTCCTGCAATTCGATGAGTTTGCGCTGGGATTCGCGCAGCGCGACCTCGGCCTCTTTGTAGCTGGTCAGCGCGTCCTCCATCTGGTCTTCGCGCAGGCGCTGGGTCAGGTGATCGATCCGTTCTTCGGCATAATCGATCAGTTGTTCGGCCCAGGCGGCGGCGGTGACCGGGTCAGCCGCGACCACCTCCATCCGGACGATGCCTTCTGTCGGGTCGTAGGAGATTTTGACGAATTTCTTGTAGACCTTGTAGGCCTTTTCATGGCTCGCATCGGCGGCCAGCCGCTGCAGCGGGTCGATCCGTTCCTCTTTGAAATGGCTGCGGAAACCCACGTCTTCGTCCAGCCGCATCATCGCGTCGCGCGACTGCAGGTAGCCCTGCACAGCGATGGCGTCCTGCGAAGTGGCCAGCGCCGTGCCGGAAAAGAGACCGCCGAGCGCGCCGCCGCTGGAGGCGGGACCGGCCTGCTGGATCTGGAATTCCGATTTCGTGGCGTAAAGCGGGGTGGCGATCTGGTAGTAGTACCAGCCGGCAAGGAAGGTCGGCAGGAAGACGAAGACGAACATCCGCGCGGCCAGAAGCGCCAGTTTGCGGCGGCGGCGGCGGGCGATGTCCTGGTGCATGCGCAGGATTTCGGCGGCCTGGTTCACCTCGGCCCGCTGCTCGGTCGAGGGGGCGCGGATCGGTTGGGTCTTCTGCGGCAGACGCACGACATCGCCGGGCAGCGCGGTGAGGGCGCGGCTGGTTTCCCGCTCGGCCGGTGGAGTTGCGGGGGTGGCGGTTGGCTGCGCCTCGGTTTCGGAGGTGACCATGTCGACGAACGAGGCGCGGGAGAACGGGTCGATCCCGGCCTGGCGGAGAATGTAGATCGCCTCGTAATCCGATTTGGCGACGACCTTGTGCTTTTCGGCGACCGCGCGGGCCCGGCGCAGCTGCCGTCCGGTCAGCCCTTCGGCGGCGATGGCGGCGATGGCATCCGCCGCCTCATCCTCGGGGGGGCGGGGCAGTTTCACGGCGGTCGCGCTGGCGCGCTGCGGTTCGGGGCGGCGGAAGTCGGCGTCGCCGAAGCCATCCTCCTGATTGTCGAAAAGCGCGCCTTCGCCGGACGGTTCCGGGCGGGGGGCGGGACGTTCCTGCCGGCGGATGTGGAAACGGGTGGCCTTAGGTGTGGTAGTCATAGAGGCTTTTCGCTTCTTCTAGGGTGTCGAACTGGTATAGCTTGCCGTTCTTCAGAACCGCGGCGGCGTTGCAGAACTTTTCCAGCGTCTGCGCGGAATGCGACACGATGACGACGGTCGATTTCTGCAGCCGTTCGCGAAAGATGTTGCCGGCGCGGCGGTTGAAACCGGCGTCGGAGGTGGCGGGCATGCCCTCGTCGATCAGGTAGATGTCGAACTCGATCGCGAGGAGCAGTGAAAAG
>NZ_JBOFBI010000373.1:0-2653 GCF_051645465.1 Tabrizicola sp.
TCCTCCGCCTCGGGCAGGCTGACCGCGAACCAGACCGGGCGCGCGGTGAAAAGCCGGGCGAGGGCGGCGCGCTCGGCCTCGAGGCAGGGCATCGCGGCGCTGCCTTCCTCCATCCGCCCGGTGACGGCGACGGTAGAGAGCGCCGCACCTGCCTTGCGGAAGGCGCGGGCCGAGGCTTCGTCGACCGCCAGGATGTGCCGGAAGGTCGAGAGGGCGGCGCGCATCAGGCCGGGATACCAGCGATCCCGTTCGCGGGGGAGCCATGGGGCGCGACCGTCGACGAGGAGGAGCGGGAGCCGTCGTTGCGCCGCCTCGTGCAGGGCGGCGGGGCGGATCTCGCCTTCACCGAAGATGGCGATCTCGGGCTTCCAGTGATCGAGGAACTGACGCGCTTCCTGCGGGGTGTCGGTCGGGGGGCGCTGGATCATGATGCCGTCGCGCGGGGGAAGCTCGGCTGGGCAGGTGAGGACGACCGAGAGGCCATCGTCCTCGACCAGCCGCCGGGCGAGCGGCAGGATCGAGCGACCGGCATCGGCCGACGGCGCATGGAGCCAGGCGAGCCGCCCGGTGGGGCGGGGCGGGCGTGAAGGGTCCGCACCGGGATCGCGGCGCTGCCCGAGATTGTAGAGCGTAAGGCCGAGCGAGGGGGCCATGGATCAGTGCCCAAGCTCCTCGGTCGCGGAGCCGGGTTTCGCCTCGTCGCGGAGGCGGTGGATATGGGCGATGAAGTAGCGCATGTGGGCGTTGTCGACGGTCCGCTGCGCCTCGGCTTTCCAGGCGCGGAAGGCGGTTTCGTAGTCGGGGAACATGCCGACGATGTGGAGCTGCGAGACGTCCTTGAAGACGTTCGTCTGGGGGTCCACCAGCTCGCCGCCAAAGACGAGGTGAAGGCGCTGGGTCATCGAGGGGCTCCGTGCCAAGGTTGGTCGCGCCGCAAGGTATCCGGGATTGAGGTTGGGGGGAAGGAGGGTATAACAAGGTTGTTAAGTCAGGTAAGATATTGAAAAATATATACTTTGCGATTTTCGTAAAGGTTTTGTTAGGGGTTTGACGAGCGAGGGCGCCGAAATTCTGTACCAGTCGCCTGGAGTTGACCGAGCTGCCGCCACGCGCCACCACCGTTGCTCTGCGCTTTGGCAGAAATTGACAGCTTCAAATCGGAAACGACTGCTTCGAGAGCTCAGTTTGACTGATACTGCGGGCCGCTTCAATGTCCGCTTGCGAACCCGACAGGTTTCCGAAGACGACCACTGTCTGGCAGCGCCGCAGGTTGGTTCAGCCGGTCAGTCAATCAATCAAGGCGTCTCCCCGCTGCCCGGCTCGCTCGTGGTGGATAGGAAGTGTTCTTCCATAGAGCTGTCGGGTGCGCTCGACGCTACCCACCATGCCTCGCTCCTGCGCGTAGGACAGAATTGCAACGTAGCGGGGCGTCGAGCCTTCGAGGGGTGCTACACGATGCAACGAGTAGCGTCCTTTGAACAGCTGCAGATCGCCGGGTTCGAGCTTCAGCGAAATCACTTTGTCGGAGGTGCCGTCGAGGGCCTTGGAAACCTCGTCAAAGTTCTCGTCGTCGCTGCTGCGGATCATCGGGGAGTATTCGAAGGCTCCGCCAACGTCTGCGTTTTGCAGCGCCAGCGTGACGGTGTAATTGTTGGTGTCGAAGTGCCAGGGGAACCCATTGCCCTCCCAGGCTGCATTCACGATCACGTCGGCCAGCGGGTCGGCATAACGAAAGAAACGGTCTTCGGGTTCCTGAAGACATTCACGAATGAACGTGTCGAACCCTTCGCTGTCGACGATGGTCCGCAAAGCTCCATCTGCATGAAAGTTGTCAGCCGGGATGAACGCGTTCGATCTGTCAAAGAACCGGCGTCTGGGATCGGTCTCGGGCAGGCTCAGGTCGTCCTTTGTGAAATAGGCGTTGGTGCGCGAGTAGCTGCGGTGGCCCTTGTCGGCTACGCCATCGGCTTCGGCAACTGCAGCGGCAATCCCTGTCGGTTTCAGGAAGCCCTTGAGGACTGCACATCCCCGCAGTTCAAGCTCACCGCGCACCCGGGTCAGGATTGCATCACGCAAAGGTCCGGGCGTCGAAATCGGATAGTCTTCGAGGTTGATCAGGTCCTTGGCCGCAAGTTGCATTGGTTCGCCCACGATTGAGGTGCAGAGATCGCACTACGGTCTTTTGGCAAACTGCATGCTACCGGGATCACGACATTGCGGGGTCGTTTTCGGCGGAAGTGGGGTATGCGGTCGCTGGCCGGGCGGACATCAACGGCTGCTGTGTCCCCGTCCCCGTCGTTCCGGGGGCATGACGCTTCGAGCTTTTGAGCCGCCGTCAGGGACAAGGCGCCTTTGCCGTGGCGTTTGGGGATTATTCCCGCCCGGGGTTAACAGCGCGAAGCGCCCCCGGGCCGCGCCTGACCGCCCCTGAGGGCGGGCGCGATCGCGGAACCTGCGTGGGGATCAGCCGGGGGCGGGACGGCACCATAACGCGCAGACCACGGGCGGAGGAAGCGCCCGCCCGCGGCCAGGCGCGGCCCTCTGCTGCGACAACGATGAAGGGCACCAATGTCCCCCATGGCGGACATCAAGCTGCCACAACGGCTGGCGGGGCGCTCTTTCTCACGGCCCATACATCCTTTCGATCTCGTCC
>NZ_JBOFBI010000374.1:0-4604 GCF_051645465.1 Tabrizicola sp.
CGTAGGCCCCGCTGGAACCTGCATGACATTGCCGCCCGCACCAAGGCAGCGCTGGCGCCCCTATGCGGAGATGAGCTGGACCTGACCTAACACCAACCTGCTGCGCAGCCATGCGATTTATGACGCAACCTGACGCAACCCGGCTTATTCGGTCTTCATCGGGCCGGGCGCGATGGTATCATGTGCCGATCACTTGACAGACCCACCCTGGCGGGCCGCAACGGAAGAACCGGTCCGGCGCCCGACAGGCATTTCGGAGCAGCACCATGAAGCAATATGATGCCATCGTCATCGGCAGCGGCGTTGGCGGCAGCATGACAGCCCGGCGTCTTGCCGAAAATGGCGCGCGCGTCCTGATATTGGAACGCGGCGATTTCATCCCGCGTGAGCCGCAGAACTGGGACGTCAAGACCGTCTTCTTCGACAAGAAGTATAAGGCGCGTGACACTTGGCTGGACCGCAACGGCAACCCGTTCGATCCGGGCATGTACTACAACGTCGGCGGATCGACGAAATTCTACGGCGCGGCGATGTTCCGCCTGCGCGAGCGCGACTTTGGCGCGCTTGAACACAAGGGCGGGATCTCGCCCGCATGGCCCGTCAGCTATAACCAGATGGCGCCCTATTACGATCAGGCGGAAAAGATCTTCCGCATCCATGGCGATGACAGCGCCGACCCGACGGCACCGCGTCGCGACACGCCCTTCCCCTTTGGCCCGATTCGGTCCGAGCCGATCGTCGCCCGGCTGGCGGAACGGTTCCGCGCGCAGGGCCTCTCGCCCTCGGCCCTGCCAAGCGCCATCAATGAAGGTGCGGCGGGCAGCTGCATTTTGTGCGGCACCTGTGATGGCTTTGCCTGCAGGATCGCGCAGAAGAATGATGCAGAAACCTGCGGTGTCGAACCTGCGCTGGCCACGGGCAATGTCGATCTGGTGACCCATGCCACCGCGCGCCGGCTGATCCTGTCGGCCGATGGCAAGCGGGTCGAGGCGGTCGAGGTCGAGGAGAAGGGCCAGGTAAAGACCTATTCCGCGCCGGTTTTCGTCCTGTCCTGCAACGCGGTGAACAGCGCGACGCTGCTGCTGCGTTCGGCCTGCGCTGCGGCGCCGAATGGTGCGGCCAACCGCTCGGACGTGGTGGGGCGACATTACATGGTTCACAACCAGAGTGCGTTGATGGGCCTGTCGCTGGAGGTGAACGACACCCGCTTCCAGAAGACGCTGGCACTGAACGACTGGTATTTCGGCGATGACACGTTCCGCTATCCCATGGGTCAGGGCCAAATGCTGGGCAAGCTGCAGGGCGGTATGCTGACGGCGAACGTCCCTTTCCTGCCCAGATTCGCTGGGAACGAGATGGCGCGTCACGGCATGGACTGGCTGGCGATGTCCGAGGATCTGCCCGATCCGAACAACCGTGTCACGCTGGACGGCGGCAAGATCAGGCTTTCGGTGACCCTGAACAATATGGATGGCCACCATCAGCTGGTCAAACGGATGAAGCGCGCGCTGAAACGGGCGGGCTATCCGGTCGTGGTGGTCAAGTCGCTCGTGGCTCATGCCACGGCGCACCAATGCGGCACGGTGCGGATGGGCGACGATCCGGCAACTTCGGCGCTGGACCAGTTCTGCCGCAGCTGGGATCACCGGAACCTGTTCGTGATCGATGCTTCGTTCATGCCGTCCTCGGCTGCAGTCAACCCTGCCCTGACCATCGCGGCCCAAGCGCTGCGGGCGAGTGACCACATGCTGAAAACTGATTTCGGCAAGCTGGCCTGAAGCTCAGGCCGCTGAATTGCGGCGGTGGAGACCGCCGATAACAGCATCTCGCCGCAATCCGTCCGTGCATTCGGCGCCCCGTGACCGCAGGATTGCCCCTGCACCATTTCACTTGCAACGCCTGGCGCCCCCGCCAAAGCCCTTCTCCGAACGAACCTGCGGCCATGGCGCGGGCCTTTACCCAGCTTGTTGATTTGCACCCAGAAGTGACCCGGGTAGGGGCGTAATTTTCATTGAGAACTGACCCATGTGACACCTTCCCCTTTGCTGCTGGCAGCTGGGGATATTGGAGTGATCGACATGGCATTTTTGAGTATTATTCGGCGTTGGGCATTGCGTGAGCATCTGTCCATTCGGGAGATCGCGCGGCGGACGAAGTTGTCGCGCAATACCATTCGCAAGTATCTGCGATCGGGGGCTGTTGAGCCTTCGTTCAGCGTTCCTGAGCGACCCAGCAAACTTGATCCTTTTGCGGCTAAGCTGTCGGGCTGGCTGAAGACCGAGGCCGGGAAGTCGCGCAAACAGCGGCGGACATCAAAGCAGTTGCATGATGATCTGGTGAAGCTGGGATATACCGGGTCCTACGGCCGGGTTGCCGCCTTTGCCCGGATGTGGCGGGCAGATCGGCAAAAGGAGCAGCAGACGACGGGGCGTGGAACGTTTGTGCCGTTGATCTTTCAGCCTGGCGAGGCGTTCCAGTTTGACTGGAGCGAGGACTTTGCCGTTCTAGGTGGTGAGCGCGCCAAGCTGCAGGTGGCGCATATCAAGCTGTCACACAGCCGGGCGTTTTTGCTGCGTGCCTATCCTTTGCAAACCCATGAGATGCTTTTTGATGCGCATGTGCATGGTTTCCGGGTCTTTGGTGGCGTGCCCTCGCGCGGCATCTACGACAACATGCGCACAGCAGTTGATCGTGTTGGCCGGGGCAAGGAACGGCAGGTCAATGCCCGTTTCCTGGCGATGGCCAGCCACTATGTCTTTGAACCCGAGTTCTGTAACCCTGCGGCGGGTTGGGAGAAAGGCCAGGTCGAGAAGAACGTGCAGGATTCCCGCCATCGTTTGTGGCAGCCCATGCCGGAGTTTCCTGATCTGCCAGCGCTGAATGCATGGCTGGAACGACGCTGCCAAGAACTGTGGCACGAGATCCCTCACGGTGCATTACCCGGCAGCGTTGCCGATGTCTGGGCCGAAGAGCGGGCAAGCCTGATGCAATTGCCACCTGCCTTCGACGGTTTTGTCGAACACAGCAAACGTGTCTCGCCTACTTGCCTGATCAGCTTCGAACGCAATCGCTACAGCGTTCCGGCGTCCTTTGCCAATCGCCCTGTCAGTCTTCGGGTCTATCCGGACAGGTTGGTTGTGGCGGCTGAGGGCAACATCCTGTGCGAACATGCGCGCGTGATCCAGCGCAGCCACAAACTGCCACCGCAGACGATCTATGATTGGCGGCACTATCTGGCTGTCGTTCAGCGCAAGCCCGGGGCTTTGCGCAATGGTGCGCCATTCCTCGAATTACCAATCCCGTTCAGGCAGTTACAAGATCACATGCTGCGCCGCCTTGGTGGCGACAGAGAGATGGTCGATATCCTGGCGCTCGTCCTGCACCACGATGAACAGGCTGTGCTGGCCGCAGTGGAAATGGCCCTGGCGGCATGCGTGCCCACCAAAACCCATGTGCTGAACTTGTTGCACCGGCTGGTAGATGGCAAGGTGTTTGGCGGGCCACCGCTGGACACGCCGCAGGCGCTTATCCTGCGCCGCGAACCCAAGGCCAATGTCGAACGCTATGACGGATTGCGGGCGCAGATCGCCGGGGGCCGCCATGCGTCATGATCCAGCAAGTGCTGCCATCGTCATCATGCTGCGCAGCCTGAAGATGCATGGCATGTCCCAAGCTGTCACCGACCTGATCGAACAGGGTGCTCCTGCATTCGAGGCGGCAGTGCCGATCTTGTCCCAACTTCTAAAGGCGGAACTGGCCGAACGCGAGGTTCGGTCGATCGCCTATCACATGAAGTCAGCACGCTTCCCCGCCTATAAAGATCTGTCTGGCTTCGACTTCGCAACCAGCGAGATCAACGAGGCCACTGTCAGGACCCTCCATCGCTGTGAGTTCATGGACGGGGCGCACAACGTGGTCCTGATCGGCGGCCCGGGCACCGGCAAAACCCACGTCGCAACGGCCATCGGTGTTCAAGCCACCGAACATCATCGCCGCAAGGTCCGCTTTTTTTCAACCATCGAACTGGTCAACGCCCTCGAACAGGAAAAGGCCAAGGGCAAAGCCGGGCAGATCGCCGAGGCCATGACCAAGCTCGACCTCGTCATCCTCGATGAGTTGGGATACTTGCCGTTCAGTGCATCAGGTGGGGCGCTCCTCTTCCACCTCCTGAGCAAACTTTACGAACGCACCAGCGTCGTGATCACCACCAATCTAAGCTTCAGCGAATGGGCCACGGTGTTCGGTGACGCCAAGATGACCACCGCGTTGCTCGACCGTCTCACCCACCGCTGCCACATCCTTGAGACCGGAAACGACAGCTTCCGCTTCAAGGCCAGCTCAGCAGTAGCCAAAACCAAAAGGGAGACCTCGCATGTCTTGACCCAAGCATAACCCGCAGAACATAAACTTCAGGCGGGTCAATTCTCGATGAAAAACCCGGGTCACTTCTGGGTGCAAATCAACACGTTCTCGATCTCGTGAGGTAGGCAGACCCTCAACGCTCTACCTCAGTAAGGGTAACAAGATCGCGCGCCGGGTCAAAACGGCCGACATCCTCGACAACCTGAACGCTTCGCGACTGTCGGCACTGACCGAAAAGGACA
>NZ_JBOFBI010000375.1:0-8897 GCF_051645465.1 Tabrizicola sp.
CAGCCCTGGCCTTCGTCGCGGCACTGGTCATCGCCCCGCTTCTCGTCGGCGCGCTCGCAGCCGCAGCCGATGGCCTGATCCTGAAGCGGCTGAACTACGACCCCGAGGCGACCATCGTCGCCACCATCGGCCTTCTCTACATGATCCAGCAGGCGACGCTCAGCTTCTACGGCCCGAACGCCAACCCGGTCCAAGCTCCCTTCGAATGGCGCATCCAGCTGCCGTGGTTCGGCTATTCCGGCTACAAGCTCTTCGTCGTCCTCGCAGCCGCCCTCGTCCTTCTCGCCCTCTGGGCCTTCATGACCCGGACCAAGGCTGGCCTCATCATGCGCGCCACGCAGGTCGACCGCACAACGGCCCGCGCCTTCGGCATCAATGTCGACCGCGTCTACATGGGCACCTTTGCGCTAGGCGCGGGGCTGGCCGCACTCGCCGGAGTGCTGATCGTCCCGATCCAGCAGGCGCATTACCTGATGGGGGGCGATCCGCTGCTCCTGTCGTTCATCGTCGTGATCATCGGCGGGCTGGGGAGCCTTCGCGGCACCCTCATCGCCGCCCTGATCATCGGCCTCTCGGACGGCGTGATCAGCATGTTCTTCTCGCCGACGCTGGCGAAAATCCTCGCCACGCTTCTTGTCGCCATGGTCCTGGTCTTCCGCCCGCAGGGCCTGTTCGGGGCGAAGGCGTGAGGGTCTGGGTCCTGCACCTCGCGCTGATCGCCGTCCTGTTCTCGGCCCAGTTCTGGCTTTCGCCCTATCACACGACAAACCTTGCCCGAATCATGGTGCTGGCGGTCTTCGCCATGGGCTACAACTTGGCCTTCGGCTACACGGGCCTTCTCAGCCTCGGCCACGCGCTGCTTTTTGCCGCCGGAATGTATGCCGCAAGCCTTCCCGCCCAGCTTTGGGGCCTTTCCGCCGGACCGGGCCTCATCCTGGGCATCGCAGCCGGGGGGCTGATGGCCGCCGCCGTGGGCCTTCTTGCGCTCCGCACCGCAGGCGTCAGCTTCATGATCGTCACGCTGATGTTCGCGCAAGCGGGCTATCTGACCATCCTCTACTTTGGTGCCACGACAGGTGGTGACGAAGGCTTTACCATCCCCGCCGCAAGCCGGACCTTCGCGGGCTTCGACCTATCGACAGACACCCCCCGCTTCCTAGCCGCCCTTGCGCTTTTCACGACGGGCCTCCTCATCAGCCTCGCTCTCGTCCGCTCTCCCTTCGGCCGCACTATGGTCGCGATGCGCGAGAATGAGGAGCGATCCCGCATGCTCGGCTACAACCCCTTCACCGTGAAACTCGCAAGCCTCACCATCTCCGGCCTCTACGCTGGCGGCGCGGGGGCCGCCTATGCCCTCCTCTTCGGCTATGCGGGCGCGAGCTTCGCCACCATCCAGTACTCCATCCTCCCCATGCTCTACGTCCTCCTCGGTGGAGCAGGCACCACCCTCGGCCCCTTCCTCGGCGCGCTTCTGATGTTCGCGCTGATCGAGGCCGCAACCGGCCTTACCTCCGCCCACCAGTTCATCGTCGGCGCCGCCCTTGTCGCCCTGATCCTCTTTGCACCGAAAGGCATCCTCGGCACTGTCCGGGAAAGGTGGGCCCGATGGCTCCCCTGATCGAGACGCGCGGCCTCACGCTCCACTTCGGCGGCCTGAAAGCGGTCGACGGCGTCGACTTCACCCTGAACCCCGGCGAAATCCACGCACTTATCGGCCCGAACGGCGCAGGCAAGACCACCTTCGTCAGCCTCCTCTCCGGCCGTCGCTTGCCGCAGTCGGGCACGATCCGGCTGAACGGAGAGGACATCACCCACCTCCCCGCCCATGCCCGCGTCCGCAGGGGCATCGCCTATACCTTCCAGATCACCAGCATTTTCCCGCGCCTTTCGGTCTTCGACAACGTCGCGCTCGCCGTCCAGTCCCACGGCGCCAAGGACCTGCCCGCGAAAACCCGCTCCGCTCTCGCCCGTGTAGGGCTGGAAACGCTTGAGGATCAGGAGGCCCAGACCCTTGCTTATGGCCACCAGCGCCTTCTCGAGCTTGCCATGGGCCTCGCCCTCAACCCCCGCCTTCTCATCCTCGACGAACCCACCCAGGGCCTCGCCGCCAGCGAAATCGAAAGCTTCAAGACCCTCGTCGAAAGCCTTGTCCCCGCAACCACCGTCCTCCTCATCGAGCACAACATGGAGGTGGTGATGGACATCGCCACCCACATCACCGTCCTGAACTTCGGCAAGGTCCTGGCCACCGGCACGCCCCCCGAGATCCGCGCCAACCCCCTGGTGCAGGAGGCCTATCTTGGCGCTTGAGGTCAAAGCCCTGACCGCCGGCTACGGCCCCGTCGCCGTCCTGAACGGTGTCGATTTCCGCGCCGAGGCAGGTCAGATCACTTGCCTCATGGGCCGGAACGGGGTGGGCAAGTCGACCTTCCTCAAATGCCTCATGGGCATCGTCCCCGCCGCCAAAGGCACCATCCAGCTGAACGGCGCCCCCCTCCACGGCCTTCCCGCCCACGAAGTACCAAAACGCGGCCTCGCCTGGGTCCCGCAAGGCCGCCGCCTCTTCGGACCCCTGACGGTTGCTGAAAACCTTGCCGTCGGCGGCCTGGTCCAGGGCAATGACGGAAACACCCTAACCCAAGTCCTGACCCTCTTCCCCCGCCTCCGCGAACGCCTCACCCAGACCGCCTCCACCCTCTCCGGCGGCGAACAGCAGATGCTCGCCATCGCCCGCGCCCTTTGCCTCGCCCCCCGCGTCCTGCTTCTCGACGAGCCGACCGAAGGCCTCCAGCCCTCGATGATCGCGCTGATCCAGGAGGCGGTCGTGACGCTGAAAGCGCAGGGCGTCGCCGTGGTTCTGGTCGAACAGCGGGTGGACGCGGTCCTGAAACTTGCCGACCGCGTGGCCTTCATGCTGGCGGGGCGGGTGGAGGAGACAAGGGATGCCAAAGGCCTGACCAAAGATGACCCGGTCTTCCGGACTTATGTGGGGGTATGAATGACAGGCCTTGTTGCGGGCGTCGATGTGGGCGGCACCTTCACCGATCTGGTGATCTTCGACCCCACAAGCGGCGCTGTCCGGCTTGCCAAGGTGCCGACCACTCTGCCCAACCAGTCGGGCGGCGTGCTGGCCGCGTTCGAGGCCGCGGAGGCCGACCTCGCCGCGATCGACCTCATCGTCCACGGCACCACGACCACAACGAACGCTGTCCTTGAACGCCAGCTTGCAAAGACCGGCCTCATCACCACCCAAGGCTTCCGCGACGTGCTAGAGCTGGGCCGCCGCACCCGCCCTCAAGCCTATGGCATGCATGGCCACTTCACGCCCATCATCCCCCGCGACCTGCGGTTGGAGGTGCCCGAGCGGATGGATGCCAAGGGCCGGGTCCTGACCCCCCTGGACGAAACCGCAATCCGCGCCGCAGTCACGCACCTTAAGGAGCAAGGCTGCGAAAGCCTCGTCATCCACTTCCTCCACGCCTATGCGAACCCCGCCCACGAACTCCGGGCCAGAGAGATCGCCAGAAGCCTTTGGCCCAATGATTACATCACCTTGGGCCACGCACTTCTATCGGAAAGCCGCGAGTACGAACGCGGCGTGACCGCCGCGGTCAATGCTTCGGTCCAGCCACTTCTGGAACGCTACGTCGCACGACTGGCGGACCGACTGCAGGAAAAGGGCTACGCCCGCGACCTCCTCGTCATGAACGGCAACGGCGGCATGGTCGCCGCCCGCGACGTCGCGCGTGAGGCGGTCAAGACCGTGATGTCCGGCCCCGCCTCGGGCGTGATGGCTGCCGTGGCCACCGGCAGGCGCGCCGGAATGCCGAACCTTCTGACCTATGACATGGGTGGCACCTCGACCGACGTGGCGATGATCAGGGGCGGGGTCGCCCCGGTCTCGAACGAGATCGAGGTCGAATATGCCATGCCGATCCACGTTCCCATGGTCGACGTGCGGACAGTCGGGGCAGGCGGCGGCTCGATTGCCCGGATCGACGCCGGCGGGATGCTGCGGGTTGGCCCCGAAAGCGCAGGGTCAACGCCGGGGCCTGTCTGTTATGGACAGGGCGGCACTCGGATCACGATTTCGGACGCCAACCTTATCCTCGGCCGACTTCCAGCCTCCCGCTTCGGCCAAGCGGCCCAAGCCGCGCACCTGGCGATGCGCGACCAGATCGCCACCCCTCTGGGCCTGAGCGTCGAGGCGGCGGCCGAAGCAGTCATCCGTATCGCCAACACCCATATGGCGGGCGCGATCCGGATGGTCTCGATCTCGCTCGGCGCCGATCCGCGCGACTTTGCCCTCTTCGCCTTCGGAGGAGCCGGGCCATTGCATGCCGTAGCCCTGGCCAAAGAACTGAGCGTTCCCAAGGTCTTGATCCCCGCCCGCCCCGGCATCACCAATGCGCTTGGCTGCGTCGTCGCCGACCTTCGGCACGACTTTGTCCGCACCCTGAACAGCCCGCTGGACGTGGCGGACATGGCAGATGTCCACGGCATCCTTGCGGCCCAAGAAGCAGCGGGCCGCCGTCTCGTCGGGGCCGAGAAGATCGCCCTGACTGCCACCCGCGCCGAGTTCTCGGCCGATATGCAGTTCGTCGGCCAGACCCATCTTCTGCGGGTCCCGCTGCCCTCGGCAACCCCCAGCCGCGAAGAGCTGCAAAGCCGTTTTGAGGCCGCCTATCACGCCCGCTTCCGGGTGGACCTTCCGACGATCCGGGCCAACCTCGTGAACCTCAACTGCTCGGTCATCGGCGAACGCCCGGCGCTGGACCTCTCCCGATTGATCGACCCAGCCGGACGCAAAGCCGTGGCCGAGGCGAGCTCAATCCGCAAAGTCTGGTTCGACGGCTGGCACGACACGCCGGTCTACTGGCGTGACCACTTGCCGTTGAACATTGACCTGCAAGGCCCTGCGATCATTGAGCAAATGGACACAACCATCGTGATCGATCCCGGCGCGCGGGTCACCTCGGACCCAGATGGCAACCTGATCGTAAAGGTCACCGCATGATCGACCCCGTCACCCTTGCGGTCATCCAGGCGGGCCTCCAGCAGGTCTGCGACGAGATGGACCTCACCTTCTCCCGCGCGGCGTTTAGCCCGGTCATTGCCGAAGCGGACGACCGGTCTGATGGCATCTATTCCGCCACCGACGGAAGCCTGATTGCCCAGGGTTCCAAAGGCTTACCGGTCTTTGTTGGAGTGATGCAGTTCTCCACCCGCACGATCCTGGAGCGCATCCGGACAGGCATCACCGCGGCGCCGGAGCCGGGGGACATCTACATCGTCAACGACCCGTATCTCGGTGGCACGCATCTGATGGACGTCCGCTTCGCGATGCCGGTCTGGCGGGGGGGCGATATCTTCTGCTGGCTCTCGAACACCGGCCACTGGCCCGATACCGGTGGGGCGGTGCCGGGCGGGTTTTCAGCCAGTGCGATCTCAGCCGAGCAGGAAGGGCTACGCTTGCCGCCGGTGAAACTCTTCAAGAAAGGCGCGCTGGATCAGGAAATCTACCAGATCATCTGTTCCAACATTCGCGTTTCGGAACAGCGAATTGGCGATGTGAAGGCGCAGGCCTCGGCGTTGCTCGTGGGGGCCGAAAGGCTTGCCGCACTGCTGGACCGGTACGGGGATGCGACGGTCGTCGAAGCGATTGCCGAGATGCGGCGGCTGGCGGCCAAGCAGATGCGGGCGATGATCGGGCTGATCCCGGACGGGACCTATCGCTCGACGGCGATTGTCGACAGCGATGGGGTGGTGAACCAGCCGCTGACGATTGCGCTGTCGGTCACCAAATCTGACGGCGCGCTCAGGTTCGATTTCTCGGAGTCTTCGCCGCCCTGCATGGGGCCGATGAACTCGGTCCGGGCGACGACACTGTCAGCGGTCTATCTGGCGATGCGGCACATCTTCCCGGAGGTGCCCATCTCGGCGGGCGCCTTCGAGCCGCTGGAAGTCACTGGCATCGAAGGAACATTTCTCGACGCACAGTACCCGCGCCCTGTGTCCGGCTGTGCCGCCGAAGTCAGCCAGCGGATCGCCGAGGCAGTCTTCGCGGCCTTGGTCCAGGCGCTGCCAACCCCTGTGACCGCAGCCCCCGCCGGGACCTCAGGCAACTTCGGGCTTGGCGGGCACGATCCGGAGAAGGGGCGGGACTACGTCATGTACCAGATTTCCGGGGGTGGATACGGCGGCTTTGCCGGTGGCGACGGGATATCCAACGGGTGCTCGACGATTGGCATCTCAAAGGCTCCACCCGTCGAGATCATGGAGCAGAGTTACCCCGTGCTTTACTGCCGTTACGCGCTCCACGAAGGATCCGGCGGGGCAGGGCAGTTCCGCGGCGGCTTCGGCCTTGACTATGAAATCGAGCTCCTGCGCGGGGACGCGCGGGCAAGTTTCGTCATGGATCATGGCCGCGTCGGACCGCAGGGTGCGCTCGGGGGGCAGGACGGCGCGGTTAACCGGGTCGAGGTGATCCGCAATGGCGTCACAATGGTGCCGGAGCATCTGTCGAAGGCGCAGGACATAGCGCTGAAGCCGGGGGACCGGGTTCGGGTCAGAACACCGGGTGGAGGGGGCTATGGTGACCCCGCCAAGCGCGATCCGGGGCTAGTGGCCGAGGATGTCCGGCTGGGCAGATATGATGCGGCGGATGCGGAGGCCCTATGGCCTCGTCCGAACGCGTCAAATCCTAACAAACCCTGAACGACCCCCAGCTAACCCATTGGAATCCCGTGATGAGCAGGCCCTGGGCACCGTGCCCAAGTTCAGGCCGCGATCTCCCTCGGCAGCATGAAATCGACCGCCACCCCGGTCCCCCCGATCTACTCGGCCGCGTGCGGCTTCGGCTCGCGTCGGTTGAGCGCGGCCTCCAGCACCGAAATCCGGCCCTGCAACAGCGCGACATCGACCTGATTCCGCGAGACGTTGTCGGCCAGAACCAGCGGGTCCGGAGCCACCGGCTCGACCTCTTTCTTGCCGATGAAGCGGCTCAGCACCCAGGTTACGCCGCGGGACACGTCATCCATCACCAGATACATCGATGGCACGACGACCAGGCTGAGGACGGTCGACACGATGATCCCGCCGATCACCGCGATGGCCATGGGTGCCCGGAACGCCCCACCCTCGCCGACACCAAGCGCCGAGGGCAGCATGCCTGCCGACATCGCGATCGACGTCATCACGATCGGCTGGGCGCGCTTGTGCCCGGCTTCGATCACCGCCTCGATCCGTTTCATGCCGCGCGCCTGCATCTCGATGGCGAAGTCGATGAGCAGGATCGCGTTCTTTGCCACGATCCCCATCAGCATCAGGATACCGATCAGCACAGGCATCGAAAGCGGGTTCTGCGTCAGGATCAGCGCCGCCGCGACCCCGCCCACGGACAGGAGTAGCGACAGGATGATGGTCAGGGGCTGCAGGACCGAATGGAACAAGAGGATCAGCACGAACATCATCAGAAGGACGCCCATCACCATCGCGTTCACGAAGCTGCCCAGCAGCTCGGCCTGGACTTCGGCATCGCCAGACGGCGTGACGACGACCGAGGCCGGAAGGTCCAGCGTCGGCAGAAGCTCGGTGAAGCGGGCGGTCGCCTCGTCAAGCACAAAGCCGGGCGCGATGTCGGCACCAACCGTTGCGACCCGCTGACGGCTGAGGCGCTTGACCACCGATGGCCCCTCGGCGACCTCGACGTCGGCCACTGCCGAAAGCGGCACCGGGCCGACCGCCGTCGTCACCTTCAACGCCGAAATCCGGGCCAGGTTGTCGCGAGAGGCTTCGTCAAGCTGCACCCGGATCGGCACCAGGCGGTTGTCGATCGAAAGCTTCCCCAGGGCCGCAGACACGTCGCCGATGGTTGCCACCCGTACCACTGCGGCGATCTGCTGCGCCGTCACGCCCAGACGCGCGGCCTCGTCGGCCTTGGGTGTGATCTGGATTTCGGGGCGCGGCAGGGCAGCCTCGGTCGAGGGGTTGAGGAACATCGGTTCCTCGCGCAGGGCCTCTTCGATCTTGCGGACCGCCAGGTCGAGATCGTTCTCGTCGATCGACAGGATATCATAGGAGAACGGCCGCGAGCCGCCGCCCGGCCCGCCGACCTTGAAGGCCCGGACATCCGGAACCGCTCTTAGCGCCGCGAAGACCTCCGACTCGATCTCGACCTGCGGCCGCAGGCGGCCTTCGGACGGAATCTCGGGGATCAGCTCGCCGACCAGAGGCATCGCACTACCAAGGTCGATCAGCTTGCGCTGCAGCCCGTTGTCCAGCCGGTCGAGGATGATTGTGAACGTGGCACGGCGGATGTCACGGTCGCCAAGCGGGGTCGAGCCGCCGATGACGATGACAGATTTCACCCCGTCGATGTCCTTGACGATATTGCGCATGGCATCGGTCGTGGCGGCGGTGTCATCAAGGGTCGATCCCGGCGGCAATTCGACCGACACGATGATCCGGCTTTCGTCTTCCGGCGGAAAGAGGCTGCCGGGCACCTGAAGCATGGCGTTGACCGAAAAGTACACGACGATGATGGCCACGAAGACCGTCAGGTAATAGGTCGGCAGCGCCAGCCACCGGCGGCCGGCGGAGCGGCGGACCTTCGTCGTCGAGCGGACCAGCCAGAGGTAGCCCCGCATGAAGAGCCCGTCCTTGTGGTGGTCGCCATGGCCGACGGCATCCGACGCGCGCATCAGGTAGGCCGCCATCATGGGTGTGATAAGGCGGGCCACCAAAAGCGAGAACAGCACCGCCACGGCCACCGTAAGGCCGAATTGTATGAAGTACTGGCCCGGAATGCCGGGCATGAAAGACACCGGGACGAAGACCGCGACGATGGTGAAGGTTGTGGCAATCACCGCCAGGCCGATTTCGTCGGCAGCCTCGAT
>NZ_JBOFBI010000376.1:0-35039 GCF_051645465.1 Tabrizicola sp.
AACATTAATGTTGGGAAAGAGTGGTACGAATTGCAAGGGCCTAGGATACATTAGAGTTCAATTTATATTTAAAACAAGTTGTTATGATACAGTACGCTATCCACTGAGACTGGATCATGGTGGACCCTGGCTCCACCAAATAGACCCGATATCTGAACGACAAAGCCCCGCCACGCTGCGGGGCTTTGTCGTTCTGGGCCTGCCCACGACGTAACGAAGTGGGCGCATCAGGGTTTGGCAAGTCTGCGCCTAAACCCGCCGCGCTCGGTAAGCTCTGCGGAACAGAAACACCCCCGCCGGCACAAATGACTTGATCGATATCCGAAATCGAGCAAGCTTGCCGCGGAACGATAAGCAACAAAGCAAGTGTCATATGAATGCGGCCTGGGCGCTGGCCAAAGACCATCTGGCCCCCACAAATGGCCCGCGCCGCCGCAGGTTCGGGGCGCTTGAAGTCGCCATGCATCTGCATGACACGCGCCATTCTCTGGTCACTTTGCCGGATAGCCCGGCCCTCTCGCACGCCCAACTGCGTCACAAAAGTGTGGCGCAAGTGATTGAATTTGCTAATAGACCAATATCCGAACGTCAGAAAGGCCAAGACTGATGTCGGAGCATGCGGCCCTCAAGTCAGCCCCGACGGGTCTCATGACGGCGAGCAGAGCTGCAGGCGGGCACTGGGACGTGATCGTGATCGGCACCGGCATGGGCGGCGGTCTCGCAGGACGGCGGCTTGCGGAACGCGGCCTCTCGGTGCTTTTCGTCGAGAAGGGACCCGTCGGATACCGCACCGAGAAGCAGGTCCTTAGCGACGATATCGATGACTACAACGCGCGGCAGATGCGCGGCTTCTGGCCAACAAAGATCGAAGCCCGGCTGAACGGCGGCCATGCCGAGCGTTTCTTCGGCCCGCTTGGCAGCGGCGTTGGCGGCTCATCCGTCTTCTATGCTGCAGCAACCGAACGGCCCGAGCGGCACGATCTGGAAAGCGTCGAGGGGTTTGACCACCCGTCGGGAGGCTGGCCGGTCGGATTTGACGCCTTCCTGCCCTATATCTACCAGGCAGAAGAGCTGCTTTCCGTTCGGGGAGAGGCCGACCCCCTGTCCGATCTGCCCGGCCCCAATCTTGCGGCCCCGCCCCTGAACGCGGCCGAGGCCCTGCTGTTCGAGGATCTGCGCGAGGCCGGACTGCATCCCTACCGCTCACGCGAGGCGATGCGCCGTTTGCCAGGCTGCGACGATTGCCTGGGCCGGAAATGTCCGCGACCCTGCAAGATGGACGGCCGCTCGGCCGGGGTCGAGCCGGCGCTGGAAACCGGGCGTGCATCACTGCTGGCGAATTGCACGGTTGAAGAGCTGATCGAAACTTCGGGCCGAATCTCCCGGATTCGCGTCCGCGCCGACGGGCAGGAATTCATGCTTCGCGCGAATATCGTCGTTCTGGCCGCTGGGGCACTGCATTCCCCCGGTCTGCTGCTTCGGTCCACCGGTACCCACGCAGCCGGATGTGCCAACTCAAGCGGCTGGGTCGGCCGCGGGCTGATGTTTCACCTGAATGAGCTGGTCGCCCTTTGGCCAAGACGTGGCAATCCGCCTGTCGGCGCGACGCGGACCGTATCGTTCCGGGATATTTACACTCATGACGGGCACCGGCTGGGTCTAGTGCAGTCGATGGGCCTTGCCGCTGACGCCGGGCGGATCGCGACTTATCTCAAAGGCGTTGTGCGGCAATCGTTCGTCCGCCGCCTCCCCGGCATCAATCAGCTGACAACCATGAGCGCCAGGATCGGCGCCAAGATGTTCGGAAGCGCCACCGTCCTTGTCGGCCTGCTGGAAGACCTGCCCTATTTCGAAAATCGGGTGCTGCCGCATCCTGATGAGCCGGACAGCCCCTTGATCGAGTACCGGGTATCGGACGAATTGAAGCGGCGGCGGTCGCTGTTCCGCAAGCTCATTCGAAGGAAGCTCGGGCGGCGTCGCACGATGCTTCTCAGCTTCAGTCCGACCCTGAACTATGGCCATCCTTCGGGAACGCTGCGCTTTGGCACCGATCCCGCGACGTCGGTCCTTGATGCCGACTGCAAGGCGCATGACCTCGACAACCTCTTTGTCGCCGATGGATCGTTCATGCCGAGTTCGATGGGGGTCAATCCCAGTCTCATGATTGCAGCAAACGCGCTTCGGGTCGCTGATGCGGTCGCAGCCCGCTTTGACCTTGCCACGCGGAAGGCAAGCTGATGCGGGGTGACCTGTCGGTGCCGGAGGCGCGCTCGGAGATTGCGGTGGTGACCGGGGCAAGTGGCGCTCTTGGTCTGGCGCTGACTGCAGCCTTGGCGCGCCGAGGCGTGGTTGTAGCAGGCATCGCGGCTGCGCCAGTTGCAGCGGAAGCGGAGGCCGTCCTGCACGTCGTCGCCGATGTCGGCGATCCCGCAGCCGTCACCCGCGCCTTCGACGAAATCCGGGCCCAGCTTGGCACGCCGACCATCATGATCAACGCTGCCGAGGTCTATCCGCACCGGGATATCCTGGACGAAACACCGGCAAGCTTCATGGAGACGGTTCAGATAAACCTGGGCGGGGCCTTCAACTGCTGTCACGCGGTTCTTCCGGACATGGTGGCCGCCGGCAAGGGACGGATCATCAACATCGTGACGTTTGCCGATATCCAGCCCGCCCCGCTGGCCGCCGGATATTCGGTTTCAAAGGGCGCAATGCGCATTCTTACCAAGTCCCTGGTTGCTGATCTGGGGGACCGGTTTCCGGGGATCGTCATCAACGACTGGGTCCCCGGCACCCACACACCGCGCCGGGGCATCCCCGATGGGGTTGACCCACTGGTTGCGGCCGAGTGGGGGGCCAGTCTTGCATTGCTGCGAGAACCGGCGATCAACGGCATCGTCTTCCTGCAGGACCGCGAACACTTAGCCGCCCGATCCTTCAAGCGGCGGGTGAAAGAGCGCGTCCTCGGCAAACGCCGCGCGATGGTCAGGCTTGGCTGAAGCGTTACTCTGCCGGTTGCGCCCTGGCGCGTGCGGGCCGGTTCGCGTCGTTCCAGGCCAGCCGTTTCTTGCGCTGCCAGAACCACGGCTTCGGATTGTCGGCCCGCGTCACCAGCATCAGAAGTGACGGGATGATGATCAGCGTCAGCACCGTGGCGAAGGCAAGGCCATAGACGATGGCTGAGGAGAGCGCGATCCACCACTGGGTGGACGGCGCGCCAATCGTAACCTCTTGGTGCAAAAGTTCGACGTTAAGACCGAAGGCGATGGGCAGAACGCCGAGGATTGCCGTCAGGGCCGTCAGCACCACTGGTCGTGCGCGTTCGCGGCAGGTCTGCAGGATCGCGTCGATCTTCAACCGCCCCTCGCGCCTAAGCGTGTCATAGGTATCAATCAACACGATGTTGTTGTTCACAACCACACCGGCCAGCGCAATTACGCCGATACCGGTCATCACGATGCTGAACGGCTGGCCCATGAGCAACAGGCCCAGAAGTACCCCAACCGTCGACATGACAATCGCGGAAAGCACCAGAAACACCGAGGTGAAGCTGTTGAACTGAGCCAGGAGCACAACGAAAATCAGGAAAATCGCTGCCGCAAAGGCCTTCATCAGGAACACCATCGACGCGGCTTGTTCTTCGTCTTCTCCGGCAAGCTTCCACTGCACACCATACTGTTCAAGCTCCGCCTCACCAAGGGCCTTGGTGATTGCGGCACGGATAGCGTCGGCCTGGACGCCCTCGCGGATTCCGGCTTCGACCGTGACGGTGCGTACTGCGTCCAGCCGGGTCAGAGTGCCGGTCGTCGCTGCGGCTTTGCGGGTGACGAAGTTCGAGATCGGGACCGAGCCTTCTGCGGTCTGGATACGGAGCTGATCCAGCGCTGCAATGGTTCGCTGTTCGAGCGGCAGACGAAGGACGATATCCACCGCATCATCGGCCCCGGGCGGGCGGTAGTCGGAAAGCTTCAGCCCCCCGGTTACCAGTTGCACCATCGCCCCCACGGTCGAAGGCGCAATCCCGTACCGGGCGGCGGCGGCGCGGTCGACCTCAAGCTCCCAGTCCACACCGGGCGGCGGCAAGCCGTTCGAGATGTCAATTACATCAGGGATCGTCGCAAGCTTGTCCGCGACCTGACGGGCGACCTCGTTAAGACCTGTAGGATCCTCGGCCGACAGCTCGATCTGGATCGCCTTGCCGGTGGGTGGCCCGGCCTGCGGAACTGAGACCTCGATTTCCACACCCGGAATGCCAACCATCGCGGCGCGGAGGTCGGCTAGAATCGCATTGGCGGCCTTACGTTCGCGCCAGTCCAGAAACTCATACTGGATCGTGCCAATCACATCGGCGTCGACATCATTCCCACTGCCTCCGCCGCCACCGGTCCGGGTATAGACGGTCGCGACGCCCGGCCAGCCAAGGATGCGTTTCTCGGCCTCAGCGACCAGGGCGTCCTTTTCCAGGATCGAGAGATTGCCGCGGGCCTTGACGTAAAGCAGGCCGTACTCGGGCTCGACGTCCGGGAAGAACTCGACCCCTTTGCCGTTGAAGTAGTAGTACACCGGCACCCAAACAAGCAGAACAACAGTCAGCAACAGCATGATGAACGGGTGTCGCACTGCCTTGCCGACAACCCACATATAGAGCCCGTCCTTTGGCTCGGGCCGGTGTTTGAATGGCTTGGCAATCAGCGCGCCAAGAGTCGGCACGAAGACCAGCGCATAGAGAAGCGAGGCTGAGAGCGTGACGATCAACGTGATCGGCAGGTACTTCATGAACTCGCCCGTAATGTCGGGCCAGAAGAGCAAGGGTGAGAAAGCGGCGACACGGGTCAGGGTGGCGGCCGTAACCGGCCCTGTCATGCGATGCGATGCAAGTGCAAAAGCCTCGCGCTTGTCCATGCCTTCTGACATCCGGCGCTCTGCGAATTCGGTAACGATGATTGCGTCATCGACCAACATACCCACGGCAAGGATAAGGGAGAAAAGGACGACAATGTTGATTGTGAAGCCCCAAAGCGAAAGGGCAAGCATGCCCATCAAGAACGAGGCGGGGATGGCCAGGCCGATCAGGATCGAGGCGCGGACGGACAGCGCGTAGAGGATGACGATGAAGACCAGGATGACCGCCGTCAGGACCGAGTTCTGCAGGTCAAAAAGCAGCTGCCGAATGTCCTTCGACTTGTCCTGGCTGAAGTTGACGACAGTACCTTCCGGGAGAAGTTCTTTGAACTCTTCCGTGATCCTTTTCACCTCATCGACCGTCTCGATCAGGTTCGCGCCAGTGCGCTTTGAAACCTCGATCGCAACTGCAGGGGCGCCGTTCAACCGGGTGACGGACGTAGGCTCCTTCAGAGTGGGCAGGATCTCGGCGATGTCGCGAACCCGGACCGTGGCGGCGCCGGTCGAGATCACCGGAAGCTCGGCCACATCCTCCACCGTTTCCAAAAGCGAGGGGACCTTGATTGCATACCGCCCCATCGCACCTTCCAGCGCGCCTGCCGCGACCAGCTGGTTTCCTGAGGCAAAGCCCGCGATCAAGATATCCGGCCGCAGGCCATAGGTGGCCAGTTTGCCGGGATCGATGACCACTTCGACCAGATCCTCGCGAACGCCTTGCAGGTCGGCATTTAGAACAGTGGGTAGTTCTTCGACCCGGTCGCGCAGCTCGCGCCCGGCCTGGGCCAGCTTACGCTCGGGAACATCACCGGAAAGGGTGATGACCAGAACGGGGAACTCCGAAAGGTTTATCTCGCTGACTGTCGGTTCGTCGGCATCGTCAGGAAGTTCGGGGCTGGCCTGAGCGACTTTGTTTCGTACATCGTCAAGCGCCTTGTTCAAATCCGAACCAACCTGAAATTCCAGAAAGATGTTGCCACCGTCCTGATAAGCGGTCGAGTTCATCTCCTTGATGCCCGAGATCGACTTCAACGCAGTCTCCATCGGGCGCAGCAGCAGCCGCTCCGAGTCCTCCGGCGAAATCCCAGAAAGGTGCAAACTGACGTAGAGCGCCGGGAACTGGATGTCCGGATCGGCCTCTTTCGGGATTGAGATATAGGACATCGTCCCGGCCAGCATCAGGAAGATGAGGACCGAAATCGTTAGCCTTGCATTGGCGATGGCGGTTTCAACAAGTTTCATTGTCCGACCTCGGCAGAGACCTCGACCGCCTCGCCGTTGTGGACCAGGTCCTGCCCGGCGGTAATGATCCGAACGCCTTCGGGAACGCCGGTGACAACAAGGCCGTCGGGTGTGTCGTCGATGATCTTGACGACAGCGAACTGGGCCAGATTGTCCTTGCCGACAACGCGAAGCCCAAGCTCTCCGGTCTCGGACAGCGTGATGATCGACCGTGGCACCACCACCGCCCGAACCGGCGCAGCGTAAAGCGTGACTTCGGTCGTCATCCCTGACGGGAGCGTAAGGTCAGGGTTCGGCAACGCGATCTCGACCGGGAAGGTACGCGTCTCGGCCGTGGCCTCGCGGGCGACCAGCCGGACGGTCCCCTCCATCTCGGTCCCGTTCACCAGGCGGATGCGAGCCGTCGAACCGACCGTGACAGTGCCCAAGTCAACTTCGCTGATCTCGGCCTTCACCAGGATCGGGTCCAGCGCGAGGATGGTCGCCACCGGCGTACCGGTCTGGACCCATTCGCCAAGCTCGACTGACAGAGTGTCGACAACCCCCGCAAAAGGTGCCTTCAGACGAAGCCGGTCCGCCGAGGCCTGCGCCCGGTTCAGCTCGGCCGCCGCCTGGTCACGGGCCGTCCGGGCGGTGTTTCGCGCGCTTTCCGAGGTGCTCCCCCCGGCAAGGAGCCTCTCGGCCACTTCCAGATCCCGCTCTGCCTGGGCAAGCGCTATTTCGGCGATCTTTTCCTGCGCCACGGCCTCGGGGCCTTCCAGCGTCATCACGACGCTGCCTGCCTCGACCATACCGCCCTTGGTCAATGCCAGCGTGGCGATCACGCCGTCCGCTCTTGCGGCAAGCGCCGCCCGCTTGTCGGCCGCGGTGATCCCCGAAAGCCGGATCGCACGGGCGTGATCCACGAACGACGGCTCGACCGCCGCCACAGTGCGAACCAGCGGAGCCTTCTCGGCCTCGGGCGCTTCTGCCGTCGGGGATTCCTTACCCTCAGCCTGCTGCGCGCTGCCGACCGAAGAAAACTCTCCGGTAGCGATCCAGGCTCCGGCGGCGACCAGGACGCAGAGAGCCGCAATTCGGTGAAACTTCGGCATGGCTGAGCTGATCCAAGGCAAGTGGTTGAAAGAAAAGAGATTCACGATCCGCACGCCGAAAATTAGCGCTACGCCGTTTCCGGCCGGATACTCATGACACTTACGCAAGATGTCATACGCCCCGGCGTCAGCAAGGTCCAGTCCCGCCAAAACATGGCGGACTGGCTTGACTTGGCACAGGAAAACGCCCATGTGCCCCCTGTCCGAAGCCCGTGCCGCGTGAGCACTGAAAGGCCCGGACATGGGTTCCCATATTCACGCAGGGGCGCCGCCAGCGGCACGGCACCGGGCAAGCGTCCGGGGCGAGGGTCGCTTGGCACCTTGAATGATGGATGATCCCATGACCGGCTTTGCCGAACTCGGCCTTTCGCCGAAAATCCTGAAAGCGCTGGAAAAGACCACGCTTAGAGAGCCTACCCCGATCCAGGCGCAGGCCATTCCCTATATCATGCAGGGCCGTGACCTGATGGGCCTTGCGCAGACGGGCACCGGCAAGACCGCCGCTTTCGGCCTGCCGCTTCTGCACCGGCTTCTGGATATCGGCCACCCGCCGGGACCGAAGAACGTCCGCGCCCTGATCCTTGCGCCGACGCGCGAGCTCATCGGCCAGATCAAGGACAACTTCGAGGTCTTCACCAAGGGCACCGCCGTCAAGGTGACGATGGTCGTGGGCGGCGCCTCGCTTTTCAAGCAGGCGCAGGCGCTTTCGAAAGGCACCGACGTGCTTGTCGCGACACCCGGCCGTCTGATTGACCTTCTGGAACGCGGCGATGTCAGCCTTGAGAAATGCGGCTACCTCGTCCTCGACGAGGCCGACCACATGCTCGACATGGGCTTCATCCATTCCCTGCGGAAGATCGCCAAGCATATCCCGCTGAAGCGGCAGACTCTGCTTTTCTCGGCCACCATGCCCAAGGACATTTCGGAAATCGCCGATACCTATCTGCGCGATCCCGTGAAGGTGCAGGTGGCCCCCCCGGGCAAGCCGGTCGAACGGATCAGCCAGGGCGTCCATTTCATTCCGAACGGCGACAAGGCCAGGCTTCTGGAAGAGTACCTGAAAAAGCACCCGGGCGAGCAGGCCCTCGTCTTCGGCCGCACCAAGCATGGATCTGAAAAGCTTGCAAAGCTTCTGGCGGTCTGGGGTTTCAAGGTCGGCTCGATCCACGGCAACAAAAGCCAGAACCAGCGCGACCGCACCCTGACCGAGTTCCGGGGCGGCGAACTGGATGTGCTGGTCGCGACCGACGTCGCTGCGCGTGGGATCGACATCCCGACCGTGCGCCATGTCTACAACTTCGACATGCCGAACGTGCCCGAGAATTACGTCCACCGGATCGGCCGCACGGCGCGGGCCGGGGCGGACGGCGCTTCGATCAGCTTCTGCGCGCCTGCCGAGATGGCAGAGCTGCAGGCGATCGAGAAGCTGCTGAAAAAGCCGCTGCCTATCGTCGGGGGCGCGCCCTGGGCTGCGGATGTCGTCGCGGCGGCTCCACGGCCGGGTCAGAACCGGGGGCAGCGTTCGGGCGCGCGCGGTGGGCAGAAGCAGGGTTCGATGCCTCCGGCAAAGCCGCAGGGTCAGCGACCGGCGGGGCAGAAGCCACGGCAGGGAGGGCCTAAACCCCAGGGCGGCAGCTTTGCACCCCGGCGGACCGACGGCGCGGCAAAACGCCGCCCGGGCTAAGGCGGTTCAGCTCGCCTCTTCCTCGAGGTTCAGCTTCATTTCCAGAAGCACCTGCTGAATGGCAAGCGTCTCGCGCAAGAGACGCTTGGCCTCGTTGATCGAAATCCTGCCGTCGCCAATCGCCTGGTTGTACTCGGCCATCAGCATCCCGAAGCGCTGCGCCAGCGCCACCACGTCCTGGTTCACACCGGACGAGGTCGAGTTCCGTTTCTCGCCATCGTAGGACAGCGTTATGCCGCGCAGATCGGCCAGGGCAGAGGTCACATGCGGAAAGCCGCTCGAAGCCTCTAGCTGCGCGACAACGTCTATCGGCATGAAGCGGTCGTCGTGTTCGTTGTTGTCAGAGTAATACCGCCCAAGCGTCGCCTTCGACTTGCCGGTGATCTCGCAGGCGTTTTCGATGCCCACATCCTTCACCAGCGCTTCGGTATGTTTCTTCAGATAGGTCGCGATAGACATCAGTTGCTCCGAAACCCCTGCCCTATGGTCAATAGCGGGGAAAGCCCGTTGTTTTTTCCCATTAATCCGATGGGAACGTTTTGTCATGAATAAACATGTTCCGGGCGTACCGGAACGGTAGTGAGTGTCCGATGTCCCCAGCATCGGAAAGGGAGGGGTCCGCCGCATCAGTCCAGCTACGGATTGACGGCGGCGCCGGTGTTTTGCGGCGGGCCCGTGTTTTCGTGACGAGTGGGCGGCTGTTGTCCGCGTGCGATTTACTGCTGTGTTTGCGGGTCCGCTATGCGCACCCGAGTATTGGTTTCCCGCCATCGCCGGGCCACGCTGCAAGTCAAGTCACTTGCAGCGCGGCCCGGCGATAGGCTAGGGGATGCGGCCATGGCCAAGCTCTACTTCCATTTCTCGACCATGAACGCGGGCAAGTCGACCTCGCTCCTCCAGGCCTCGCACAACTATCGCGAGGGCGGGATGGAGACCTATCTGATCACGGCGCAGTTCGACTACCGGGCCGGGCAGGGCCGGATCGCCAGCCGGATCGGGATCGGCGAAAATGCCGATACCTTCGGCCCCGGCGAGGATATGTTCGAAAAGCTCAAGGCGCGCTTTGCGAAAGGCCCCGTGGCGTGCGTTTTCGTAGATGAAGCGCAGTTTTTGTCCAAGGACCAGGTCTGGCAACTGGCCCGCGCCGTAGATGATCTGGGCGTGCCCGTGATGTGCTACGGACTGCGCGTCGATTTCCAGGGAAACCTCTTCCCCGGTTCAGCCGCGCTGCTCGCCTGGGCTGACGAAATGCGTGAGGTCCGTACGATCTGCCACTGCGGGAAAAAGGCCACGATGGTTGTCCGCAAGGGCCCGGACGGCAAAGCCCTGCGTGAGGGCGATCAGGTCGTGATCGGCGGGAATGAGACCTATGTCTCACTCTGCCGCCGTCACTGGCGCGAGGCGGTCGGCGACTGAAGCCTGGACGGGCGGGCAATCATCACGCCCGCCAGTGCGATCAGAGCCATCCCGATCCACGAATACCAAGCCAGCGTCTCACCCCAGATCGCCCAGGTCCAGAAGGCCGAGGCGGGCAGGATGACATACTCGAAGACCGACACCTTCGCCGCCTCGGCCATCTGGTAGGCCTTGATCATCAGGCCAACGCCCAACAAGGACCCCGCAGCCTGCACGAAGGTCCACCAGAGAAAGCTCTCTGTAGGCCAGACCGGCCCACGCGTCAGGAACCGTGCCGGGCCCTCAGCGACCTCGGCTGGGTAAACCGCCAGAACCGCCATCCCGATCATGCCAAAGATCCCCAGCATGGCGAAAAATCCGCCAAGCAGAGTTTCCGCAGATTCGTCGCGGCACCACTCCCGCGTCGCGATGTTCCCCATCGCGTAAAGCGCACCGGCCAGAACCGGCAGCAGCGCAGCAAGGCTGGCGCCCTTCAGGGCTTCCGGGCCAAGAACAATGACCGCACCCGTGAACCCGACCGCCACCGCCAGCGCCTGCCACGCGCCGATCGGCTGAGCATAGACGAACCGCTGGATCAGCAGAACGAAGATCGGCGCCGTGAAAAGCCCCGCCGCCACCTGGGCCACCGGCAGAAAGGCCAATGCGCCGAAGTAGATCAGCATCGCCATCCCATGGATCGTTGACCGCGCAAGCACGCCCCCGGCTCGTCTCGGCCAAAGGCGCAACCCAAATGGCACGGCCAGAACCAACAGCAGAACCAGTGCCATCGCCGTGCGCGTCACATGGAACTGCCAAAGCCCGCCGTCCACGGCAATCACCCGCACATAGTTGTCGGTAAAGCCGATGAGGCTTGCATAAACCAGTACGGCGCCCGCCGCGGCCAGGGTTCGGTTCTGGGGATCGCTCATCTGCCCTTCCGGCTTGCCTCATGCCCTACATGCCGGGCCATCTCGCGCAACGCCAGTCCGAAGGCGACCTGTCGCGCAAGGTCCCGTCGCTTGCGCACCTTAATGCACGGGTGATTGTCGCCGCCCTCCTGTCCGGATAAGCTGCCGCAAAACAGGCAGAGACCTTGCGGCCGATGACGGCTTTGAAGAAGTATCAACGGCTTGAATGCGGTGGCTTGTGGCGCGAGACGCCGCAGGATCAACGACGCGAGGTGCTTGTCCGCTTCGGCGACGCCACCCTTGTGCTCTCCGATCCGAAAAGCGGTGCTGCCATCAGCCACTGGTCGCTTCCGGCCATCGAACGGATCAATCGCGGCGAAGAGCCGCCGGTCTTTGCCCCAGGCCCGGATGCACACGAAAGCCTGGAACTGACCGACCCGGACATGATCGCTGCCCTGGGCGCGGTCCGCAATGCGGTACAGTCCGCAACCTCCCGTCCCGGCAGATTGCGCGGCGTCCTCCTTGCCGGAACCGCAGCCGCTGTGCTGCTCGTCGGGGTCCTCTGGCTTCCCAGCGCGCTCGTTCGGCATACGGCCTCGGTCGTGCCTCCGTCGCAAAGGGCCGATATCGGGCAGCGTGCACTTGATGACCTCGCCCGGCTGACCGGAACCAACTGTCGCAACCAGCTTGGCCTGCAGGCTCTGGCGGCCCTGTCCGAACGCGTGTTCGGTCCGCTCGACACGCCGATCCTTTACGTCATGCCCGAAGGGGTCGAGCGGCCCCTGCACCTGCCGGGCGACATGATCGTCCTGCCGCGCCGCATGATCGAAGAAGCCAACGGACCCGAAGCCGCAGCAGGCGCCGCCCTGGTCGAACGCCTGCGCAGCAGGGCGCGCGATCCGATGATCCCGCTTCTGGAGTTCGCGGGGCTCCGCGTGACCTTTGGGCTGCTCACCACCGCCGAACTCCCCAACGGCGCGCTCGACGGCTATGGCGAGGCGGCCCTGCGCGCGACGCCCGCCGATCTGCCGGACAGCACGGTCATTTCGGCTTTCGAAGCCGCGCAAATCCCTCTGACCCCCTATGCCGTGGCGGTGGATCCGGACGGCCTGACCACCGGCACCCTGGTGTCAAACGATCCCTACAAGGGGCTTTCGGAAACACCGCTGATTTCGGACGAGGCCTGGCTCGCCCTTCAGGGCATCTGCAGCGGCTGACAGGCCCCGGGTTTCAAGGCCCGATGACAACCGCATCAGGGAACCCCCGCCCCCGCAAATCCCGCCGCGCCTTGACCGCCGCCTCGGCGGAGTCGAATGGCCCGGCAAAGACCGTCGTCAGGCTTTTGCTTCCGCCGCTCACACGGCCCCGCACGACACCGTAGCCAAGCTTCGCCAGCTTTGCTTCCGCCCGCGTGACATTGGCCGCTGCGCCGAAGCTTCCGACTGCCACGAAGAACCCGCCCGCAGCCGCTTCGCCCTGCGCGGCGGCAGGCGCCTCTGTCGTTGCGGCACCTGCCGTTTCCGCCGCCGACCCATCGCTCGGGACGGGTGCTACACCCACTTCCTCGGCCACCGGCACCCGGCGGCCCGAAGGCGGACTGCCGCAAATCCGCTTGCCCTCGCGCGTCACACGGGGGATCCACAGCACCTCACGCTCTGTCCCGGCGCGAACAAACATGCAGCCCTCGCTGTCCACGTATTGTTGCCCGGCGTAGTCTGCAGGGGGAAGCTCGGCCGGACCAACCCGGTCGCGCGCCTCGGCAGCGCCGACCCCGAAGACCGCCAACACGACGAGAAGCGCGGCATGCTGTTTCATGCGGGGCGATCCTTCCCTTGCCTGGTGCGTCGTCATCACTTTGTCCCGAACATCCGGTCCCCGGCATCGCCAAGGCCCGGCACGATATAGCCGTGGTCGTTCAGACGGCTGTCAACCGCCGCGGTTACAATCGGCACATCCGGGTGCGCCTCTTTCATCCGGGCAATGCCCTCTGGCGCCGCCAGAAGGCAAAGAAACCGGATCTGCTTCGCCCCGGCCTGCTTCAGCAGCGACACAGCCGCCGCGCTGGAATTGCCGGTCGCCAGCATCGGGTCGACCACGATGGAAATCCGGTCCTCCAAGTGGTCCGGCAGCTTACAGTAGTACTGCACCGGCTGCAGTGTCTCAGGGTCGCGGTAAAGCCCGACGAAGCCCACCCGCGCCGCCGGGATCAGCTCCAGAATGCCGTCCAGAAGCCCGTTCCCGGCCCGCAGGATCGAAACCAGCGCCAATTTCTTCCCCTCGATCGCCGGGGCATCCATCTCCTCCAGCGGAGTCTCGATCCGCTTGGTGGTCATTGGAAGCTCCCGCGTGACCTCATAGGCCAACAGAAGGCTGATCTCGCGCAGGAGCTTGCGGAAACTAGCGGTTGAAGTGTCCTTCTCTCGCATCAGCGTCAGCTTGTGCTGGACCAGAGGGTGCGACACGACGGTCAGGTGATCCAGCATTCCTCAGGCCTCCAGCTGCTTCGCAATCCTCGCCTTGGTATCGGCATCGCAGAAGGCCGCGTCAAGCGACTGACGGGCAATGCGACGGAATTGCCCCTCGTCCCAGTCGAAGGCGCGGTGAAGCTCGTCGTACTCCCGCGCCATAGTGGTGTGGAAGAACGGCGGGTCGTCAGTCGAAATCGTGACCTTCACCCCCCGCCGGTCGAGTTCCGCAATCGGATGGTCGCGGAAGGTCGGATAAATGCCAAGCGCCACGTTCGATCCCGGACAAACCTCCAGCACCACACCCTTCTCCGCCAGCTCGTCCGAAAGGGCCAGATCTTCTATCGCCCGCACGCCATGTCCGATCCGCTCCACCTCCAGATCACGCACCGCCGCGCGCACGCTTTCCGGCCCGCCCCATTCGCCCGCATGCGCCGTAAGTCGCAACCCCGCCTCCCGCGCGCAGTCGAAAGCCCAGCGGAAGTCTTTTGGGGCCAGAACCTTCTCATCCCCCGCGATACCGAACCCGACGATCCAGTCCCCCGCCGTTTCTGCCGCACAGACCGCCGTCTCCCGCGCCTTCTCCGGCCCGAAATGCCGGATGCAGGTGACGATCCCACGAAGCGTGATCCCCATCTGCCGCTCCGCCTGATCCGCGGCCTCCCGCATTGCATGCAGGTACTCCCGCCAGGCCCCGACATCGCGCCCACCGCAAAAATCCGGCGAAAGGAATGTCTCGGAATAAACCACGCCCGAGGCCGCCGACTCCTCCAGCACTGCCAGCACGAGCCGATGATAATCCTCGGGCGTCTGCAGCGCCGAGGTCGCCGCCTCATAGACCTTCAGGAAGTCCCAGAAGTCCTTGTAGCGGTAGTTCCCCTGCGCATCGAAGATGCCGGATATGTCCAGATGCTTCTCCTTCGCGAGCCCCGCGATGAAGGCAGGCGGAGCCGCCCCTTCCAGATGCAGATGCAGCTCGACCTTCGGCAACTCGCTCATACCGGCCCCATTTCTTGTCTATAAATATCCCACGGGGGTCCGGGGGTGTGAAACCCCCGGTCCGGCGGCAATCAAAGGAAGCTCCGCCCCGGCCCCTGCGCTGCCACCCCCAGATGCGCCGCAATACTTGCGCCCACATCGACAAAGCCGCAACGACCCACCTCGCGCGCGCCCGTGCCCCAACCCACGACCGGTACCCGTTCTCGGGTATGATCGGTCCCCGCCCAGGTCGGGTCATTGCCGTGGTCCGCTGTGAAGATCGCAAGGTCTCCAGGCTTCAGACCCGCGAAAAAACGCGGCAAGCCTGCATCGAACCACTCCAAAGCCCGGGCATAGCCTGCCACGTCGCGGGGATGACCATAGAGCGTGTCGAACTCGACAAAGTTCGCAAAGGTCAAGGAACCCTCCTCAGCCTCAGCTCCAAGCCGGATCAGATGTTCGAAAAGGTCAGCATCGCTCTTGCCCTTGCGCAGCTTACCGATACCGCGCATCGAAAAGATGTCGCCGATCTTGCCCACCCCGTGGGTCGCCCGCCCGGCACCCGCCACCCTGTCCAAAAGCGTGGGCGAGGGCGGCTCGATGGCAAAATCCTTGCGGTTCGAGGTGCGCTTGAAGTCCCCCGGCGTCCCGGTGAAAGGCCGGGCGATCACCCTGCCGACCTTCCGCGCATGCAACATCGGCGCGAGGTCCTTGCACAGCTTCAACAGCCGCTCGAGCCCGAACGCCTCTTCATGCGCGGCAATCTGGAAGACCGAATCCGCAGAAGTATAACAAATCGGCCAGCCGGTCCGCAGATGCTCCTCGCAATGCTCGGCAATGATAGGGACGCCCGAGGCATGGCAGTTCCCCAGAATACCCTCGGTCCCCGCCAATCGGCAAACCTCAGCCACGATGTCATCAGGGAAAGCGGGCACCGTATCGGGGAAATAGGTCCAGTCCCACGGGACCGGCACCCCCGCCAGCTCCCAATGCCCCGAAGGCGTGTCCTTACCCCGCGACACCTCGGTCGCCGCCCCCCACAGCCCCTCTGGCACAGCGTCCAACCCCGGCGTTGCGGCGCCCGACGCAAGCCGGATCGCCGCCCCGAGGCCCAGGCGGTCCAGGTTCGGCATCTTCAAGAGCCCCGACCGGCCCACCTCCGCGCGCCCTTCGGCACAGGCCACCGCTATATGGCCCAGCGTGTTCGACCCCTCATCCCCAAACGCCGCCGCATCCGGCGCGCCGCCGCAGCCGACCGAGTCCATCACGATCAGAAAGGCCCGCGCCATTTCAAGCGATCCTCTTCTGCACCAGCGCAGGCTCGACCGGTGGCTCCGGCCCGATCACATAGGCCGCCTGCACCGCCCGGACCGCCGCCTGCGCCGCCTCTTCGGTCACGGCATGGACCATGGCCAGCGGCACCCCCGCCCCCGCCTCCTCCCCGATCCCCGCGAGGTCGGACAGACCGACGGACGGGTTCACCTTGTCGCCCTCGCGCAAGCGGCCCCCGCCCAGATGCACCACCGCCAGACCCAACGCCTCACCGTCGATCCGCGCCACGAACCCATCCTCCAGCGCCGGAACCTCCAGCATCACCGGGGCCGAGGGTAGCCGGTCCGGCCAGCGCTCGACAAAGTCCGCCGGCCCCCCCTGCGCCACGACCATCCGCCCGAAAACCTCGGCCGCAGCCCCCGATTCCAGTGCCTCGGCAATCCGCCCCGCGCCATCTTCCGCATCGCTTGCCAGCCCCGCCAGCGCCAGCGCCTCGCCACCCAGCGCCGCCGTCAGGTCCCAAAGCGCCGTGTTGACCGAGGTTCCGGTCAGCGTCTCCATCACCTCGATCACCTCCAGCGCGTTGCCCGCCGCCGTCGCCAAAGGCTGCGACATGTCGGTGATGAGCGCGGTCGTCATGCAGCCCGCCCCCTGCGCCGTCGCGACCAGCGACCGTGCCAGCGCCTCTGCCCGCTCCGGCGTCTTCATGAACGCGCCCGAGCCGCATTTGACATCCAGAACCAGCGCCTCCAGACCCGCCGCCAGCTTCTTCGACAGGATCGAGGCCGTGATCAGGTCAATCGACTCCACCGTCCCCGACACATCTCGGATCGCGTAAAGCCGCCGGTCCGCGGGGGCCAGATCAACCGATGCCGCGACGATGGCGCATTTCACGTCTGCCATCTGCTTCCGGAACGCCGCCTCATTCAGCCCCGTCCGGAACCCCGGAATGGCCTCCAGCTTGTCCAGTGTGCCCCCGGTATGGCCCAGCCCCCGGCCCGAAATCATCGGCACATAGGCCCCGCAAACCGCCAGCGCCGGGGCCAGCAGCAGCGACACGCAGTCGCCGATCCCGCCAGTAGAATGCTTGTCGACCACCGGGCCGGGCAGGTCCCAGTCCATGACCTTGCCGCTGTCCCGCATGCCACGCGTCAGCGCCACCCGCCCCTCTTCGTTCAGGCCCTTCAAAAGCACTGCCATCGCAAAAGCCCCGGCCTGCGCATCGGTCACAGCACCCGAGGCAAGCCCCGCCGCAAACCAGCGGAGGTCATCGGGCGGAGGCTGCCCACCATCCCTGATCTTCGCGATGATGCTGCGCGCGTCGGTCATGCCCGGTCCATGTGGGCCGCGGTGAAGACGCCGGGCAGAAGCTCGGCCACCGTCATCACCTTCTCTTTGCCGTCCGTCGTGCATAGCGTCACGCGCACCTCCTGCCCGGCAAACTCCGCGATCTTCTGACGGCAGCCGCCGCAGGGTGGCACCGGCTCGGGACTGTCGGCGATCACCAGCACCTCGGCGATCTTCGTCTCGCCCGCCGCGACCATTGCCGCAATCGCCCCGGCCTCGGCGCAGGTGCCTTCGGGATAGGCCACGTTCTCGACGTTGCAGCCGACATGCACCGCGCCGCTGGCCGTGCGGATCGCGGCACCCACCTTGAAACGCGAATAGGGCGCGTAGGCCCGTTCCCGCACTGCGGTCGCCGCTGCCAGAAGCGTCATCACACCCCTCCATTTGACCATTTGGTCAGAGTGTGGGCCGCGCCGGGCTTTTCTGCAAGCGGATCACAGCACCCGGGTCGGCGGATTGCCGGGTAGCGTCACTTCCAGAAGCTGCAGGTCAGGGGTCGGGTCGGCATAGCGCGTGGCCATCCCCGGCGGGATCACGAACGCATCTCCAGGTTCCAGGCGGTAGGGCTCCTTCCCCTCGCCCTCCAGTGTCATCCCCCCCGACATCACGAAGGTGAAGAGGATATCGCCATCATGCACCGTCCAAGGTGCCGGGGCCGCAGTGGGCCGCGCCACCATGACCGAGGCGACGCCCTTGGTGTTCGCATGAATGCTGGTGTCCCTCGCCTCGAACCCCGGAACGCGGAACGGCTGAAAGACCCCGTCCTTGCCGATGTCGTGGACGAACTTCTGCCCGTCCCACTCGCGGTCGGGGCGCAAGTCGGGCGTGGGCAGCTCCATCTCGTGGTCGATCTCGGTGACATGATCTGCCGGAACACCTATCTCCACCACCTGCACGCCTTCGGACTCCAGAACCTTGTGGCGGATGCCCGGCGGCTGGATGAAGCAGTCCCCCGCGTGGATGCGCCGAACTCCACCCTGGTCCTCGTAAAGCACGTCCACCCAGCCCGCGACGCAGAAGATGAGCTGGAACCCCACCTTGTGGAAATGCACCATGTCCGGCACCGGCCCGTCCGGCACCCGGATGTGGCTGGCGATCATCGCCCCACCAAGGCGCGACGGCACCAGATCGCGGTACTCCATCCCCGCCCGCCCGATCACCCACGGCGCCTGATCCGCAAGCCTGCGGACGACGAAGGCATGCTCCGTCGCGGGCGTCACAACCGGGTGGTTCAGCGCGTCGATCTCGACCCTGGTACCGTTCGGGGCCAGAAGCTCCAGCTTTCCGTCGGCGAAACCGTCGGGATCATCAGTCAGGATGCGGATCGTACCGGGGGCCTCGGTCGCGCCCTTGGCGATCCGAAGCCGCAGACCGTGGCCGGACAGAACCGCGACTTCCGGGTTGTCGGCAGGAAAGATCATGTCCAGCCGCATCTTCAGCACCTTGGTGTAGAACGGCAGATCGTCCCGCAGCTCTTTCGTCGGCAACCTGATCTCGGCCCGTACTTCCGTCATGGCATTGTTTCCGTCATGGCATTCCCCGTGCTATGGCGGCATGGTGATTTGCGGTCTGACGATTTGCAAGCGGCACAAGAAACGGCATCAACTGCAGCGGAACTGGTGGAGAGCGAAAACTGGTTTAATATTAAACCATATTCGCAGGAGGGGTGAATGGACGAGGCTCGAAGCGACAACGCGCGGCAGGCGGCGCTGGACTATCACGAGTTTCCGAAGCCCGGAAAGCTTGAGGTCCGCGCCACAAAGCCCCTTGCGAACGGTCGCGACCTCGCCCGCGCCTATTCCCCCGGCGTCGCGGAGGCCTGCCTGGAAATCAAGGCCGACCCCACCACTGCCAGCCGTTACACCAGCCGGGCAAACCTCGTCGCCGTCGTCTCGAACGGCACTGCCGTCCTTGGCCTTGGAAACATCGGCGCCCTTGCCTCCAAGCCGGTGATGGAAGGCAAGGCCGTCCTCTTCAAGAAATTCGCCAGCATCGATTGCTTCGACATCGAGGTGAACGAACCCGACCCGGTGAAACTTGCCGAAATCGTCTGCGCGCTCGAACCCACCTTCGGCGCCGTGAACCTTGAGGACATCAAGGCACCCGACTGCTTCATCGTCGAGAAGCTCTGCCGCGAGCGGATGAATATCCCCGTCTTCCACGACGACCAGCACGGCACCGCCATCGTCGTCGGTGCTGCCGCGACCAACGCCCTGATCGTCGCGGGCAAGCGGTTTCAGGACATCCGGATCGTCTCGACCGGCGGGGGTGCTGCCGGGATTGCCTGCCTCGAAATGCTGGTCAAGCTCGGCGTTCGGCGCGAAAACATCTGGCTCTGCGACCTTGAGGGCCTCGTCTACACCGGCCGCAAAGCGCAGATGACTCCGCAAAAGGAAGCCTTCGCCCAAGGCAGCACCCCCGCCACAGTCTCCGATGTCATCACCGGCGCCGACCTCTTCCTCGGCCTCTCCGGCCCCGGCGTCCTGACCCCCGACATGGTCGCAAGGATGGCCCCGAAGCCGATCATCTTCGCACTGGCCAACCCCACCCCTGAAATCCTCCCCGACGAGGTCCGCAAGGTCGCCCCCGAGGCGATCATGGCGACCGGACGCTCCGATTTCCCCAATCAGGTCAACAACGTCCTCTGCTTCCCTTTCATCTTCCGCGGCGCCCTCGACGTCGGCGCCACCGAGATCAACGACGCCATGGAGCTTGCCTGCATCGACGGCAGCGCCGCCCTTGCCCGCGCCACCACGTCAGCCGAGGCCGCCGCCGCCTATCACGGCGAAACCCTCAGCTTCGGCCCCGACTACCTCATCCCCAAACCCTTCGACCCCCGCCTGATCGGCGTCGTCGCCTGCGCCGTTGCGAAAGCCGCGATGGAGACCGGAGTGGCGACCCGGCCGCTGACCGACCTTGACGCCTACAAACGCCGCCTCGACGGCTCGGTCTACAAATCCGCGCTCCTCATGCGTCCGGTGTTCGAGGCCGCCCGCCTGGAAACCCGCCGCATCGTCTTTTCCGAAGGCGAGGACGAACGCGTCCTCCGCGCCGCCAACGCCATGCTGGAAGAGACCACCGACGTCCCGATCCTCATCGGCCGCCCCGAGGTGGTCGAAGCGCGCTGCGAACGCTATGGCCTGCCGATCCGCCCCGGCCGCGACTTCCATCTGGTGAACCCGGAAAACGACCACCGCTACCGCGACTACTGGGGCACCTACCATGAGCTGATGGCCCGGCGTGGCGTCACCCCCGACACCGCCCGCGCGGTCATGCGCACGAACACCACCGCCATCGGCGCGATCATGGTGCATCGGGACGAAGCCGACAGCCTGATCTGCGGCACCTTCGGCCAGTTCAACTGGCACCTCGGCTATGTCCGCCAGATCCTGGCCCGCGGCGGGTTGCACCCGGTCGCAGCACTTTCCCTGATGATCCTCGAAGACGGCCCCCTCTTCATCGCCGACACCCATGTCCACCCAGAACCCACCGCCGATCAGATCATGCAGACGGTGATCGGCGCCGCCCGCCACGTCCGCCGCTTCGGCCTCGCCCCCAAGATCGCGCTTTGCACCCAGTCGCAGTTCGGCAACATGGACACCGCCAGCGCCCGCCGCATGCGGGATGCGCTCGAGATGCTGGACACCCGCGAGCCCGACTTCGCCTATGAGGGCGAGATGAACATCGACGCCGCCCTCGACCAGTCGATCCGCGACCGGCTGCTTCCCGGCTCACGCTACGAAGGGGCCGCGAACGTGCTGGTCTTTGCATCAAGCGAGGTCGCCTCGGGCGTCCGCAACATCCTGAAGGTCAAGGCAGGCGGACTTGAGGTCGGGCCGATCCTGATGGGCATGGGCAACAAGGCACATGTGGTCACCCCGGCCATCACCGCGCGGGGGCTTCTGAACATGTCCGCCATCGCGGGGACCCCGGTCGCGCATTACGGCTGATCCCTCCTCGTTCGACTTCGTCTCCTCGTCGGAGGATACCCGCGCGAGGAGTGCGCTCGACGAGCCGCCCAAAGGCACGCGACTTTCAAAGATATCGCGACCTGTTCCCGGTAACAGCGTTGCGCGGCGGCCTGCCTCTGCCGTACCACTGGCGCCAGAAGAAACGGGGGAGGATACGATGACATATGCGCAGCTCTACAAGTCCTGGCAGGACGATCCGGAAGGCTTCTGGCTCTCGGCGGCCCAAGGCATCGACTGGGTGACAAAACCCACCCGCGCGCTCGATGCCTCCCGTGCTCCCCTCTACGAATGGTTCACCGACGCCCGGGTCAACACCTGCTGGAACGCGGTCGACCGCCATGTGATCGCCGGCCGGGGCCATCAGCCCGCGATCATCCACGACAGCCCGGTCACCGGCACGAAACACGTCATCACCTACGCCGAGCTTCAGGATCGCGTCTCCCGCCTTGCCGGAGCACTCCGCGCCAAAGGCGTCGAACAGGGCGACCGCGTCATCATCTACATGCCCATGGTGCCCGAAGCGCTTGAGGCGATGCTCGCCTGCGCCCGCCTTGGCGCGATCCATTCGGTCGTCTTCGGCGGCTTCGCGGCGCATGAGCTTGCCGTCCGCATCGACGACTGCACCCCGAAGGCGATCATCGCCGCCTCCTGCGGGATCGAGCCGACGCGCGTCGTCCATTACAAACCCCTCCTCGACGCGGCTATCGACCAAGCCGACCACAAGCCCGACTTCTGCGTGATCTTCCAGCGCGAACAGGAAGTGGCCAAGCTGATCCCCGGTCGCGACGTGTCCTGGCACGAATTCCAGTACGGCGCCGCCCCGGCCGAGTGCGTCGCCGTCGCAGGCAACCACCCAGCCTACATCCTTTACACCTCCGGCACGACCGGGGCGCCGAAGGGCGTGGTCCGGCCAACCGCCGGGCATCTCGTCGCCCTCAACTGGACCATGCGGGCGATCTACAACTGCGGCCATGGCGATGTGTTCTGGGCCGCCTCTGACGTGGGCTGGGTCGTCGGGCACAGCTACATCTGCTACGGCCCCCTCATCGCGGGCTGCACCACCGTGGTCTACGAAGGCAAGCCCGTCGGCACCCCCGACGCCGCCGCCTTCTGGCGCGTGATCGCCGAGCACAAGGTGAAAAGCTTTTTCACCGCCCCGACAGCACTCCGGGCGATCAAGCGCGACGATCCGGAGGGCAAGCTCGTCACAGCCATGCCAACGCTGCAGGCCCTCTACCTTGCCGGCGAACGCGCAGATCCCGACACGATCCATTGGGCGCAGGCCCACCTCAAGGTGCCCGTCATCGACCACTGGTGGCAGACCGAAACCGGTTATGCCATCGCGGCCAACCCGCTGGGGATCGAACATCTTCCCGTGAAGATCGGCAGCCCGTCGGTCGCCATGCCCGGCTTCGATGTCCAGGTTCTGGACGAAGGTGGCCATCCCGTCTCGTCCGGCACTCTGGGCGCCATCGCGATCAAGCTGCCGCTGCCCCCCGGCACCCTTCCCACCCTCTGGAACGCCGAGGACCGGTTCCGCAAAAGCTACCTCTCCCACTTCCCCGGCTACTATGAGACGGGGGATGCGGGCTACATCGACGCCGACGGCTACCTCTACATCATGGCCCGCACCGATGACGTCATCAACGTCGCAGGCCACCGCCTGTCCACCGGCGCAATGGAGGAGGTGCTGGCCTCGCACAAGGACGTGGCTGAATGCGCGGTGATCGGGGTGGCGGACGAGCTGAAGGGCCAGTCGCCCCTGGGCTTTCTCTGTCTCAACAAGGGCTCGAACCGGCCGCATGACGAGGTGGTGAAGGAATGCGTGATGCTGGTGCGCGACCAGATCGGCCCCGTCGCCGACTTCAAGCGCGCCGTTGTGGTCGACCGCCTGCCCAAGACCCGCTCGGGCAAGATCCTCCGCGGCACCATGGTCAAGATCGCGGACAGCCAGCCCTGGAAGATGCCGGCCACGATCGACGACCCCGCGATCCTCGATGAAATCACTACCGCCCTGCAAACACTTGGCCTCGCGCGGAGTTGAAAACACGCGGCACTGGACAGCGAGGGAATCCTGCGGCAATCTTTGCATTATGCAAATATCGTCGCACCACCGCCTGGAGTCCGCATGACCCTGCCGGACCATTCCGTCGCCATTACGCGCGCCGACGCGCTGCAAGACCTGCGCCGGGCAGCCCACGCGCTTTCGCGGCATCTCGATACCGGCCCGGAGCGCGCAGACCTGGCCCTGATCGAAGAGGCCATCTCGCGGCTTTCGGCCAACCCCAAGGCTCTCCCCGACGACATCGGTGAGTTTGATCGCTCCCGGCTCGACCATCTTCTTGACCTCACCGGCCCTGATCTCGGACCCGAACTCCTCGCCCGCCTGACCGAAGACCTGACTGCAACGCTGGACTCACTCCAGCAAGGCGCCGCCGTCCGCGACTGGAAACGGCTGCGGGAAGCGACACATGTCCTGATCTCGCTCGCCGGTTCTGTCGGCGCCTTGTCGCTGCAGGCCATGGCCGAAGGTCTGAACACGATCGCGCACAGCCAGGACCAGGCGGCTGCCCAGGCAACGATGCCCATGCTTATGCGCCAGCTCAGGGCCCTGATCAGCTTCGTAAGCTCCACCCGCATGCCGAATGGCGCAAGCACATGAAATCCCCGACCAACATCTCCCGCCCTTCCGTCCTCTTGATCGAAGACACGCTGTCGTTGCAGATGGTCTACCGCTCGATCCTGGCCACGGCGGGGCACCGGGTCGTCGTCGCGGGCAATGCCGTCGACGGGCTGACGCAGTTCCAAGCGCACCGGCCGACCGTCGTGCTCCTCGACCTGGTGCTGCCCGACCGTGACGGTCTTGAGGTCATGCAGGACATCCTGACCCAGGAACCCGAGACCCGGGTCATCGCGATCACCGCAAATGGCTCGGTCAACCGCGCGGTCGAGGCGATGCGGGCCGGGGCGCATGACTTCCTTGTAAAGCCGTTCGAGGAAGGCAGGTTCCTCTCGACCGTGCAAAACGCCCTGGCCGAAGCCAACTCGCGCAACCAGCCAGCCACACCCGCAGCGCAGACCCACCCACAAGCTGCCACAAACGACGCTTCGGGCTTCATCGGCTCGTCCGATACGATGAAGCGGATCCATTCCACCATCTCTTCGGTCGCCCGCTCGATGGCCACGGTGTTCATCACCGGCGAAAGCGGCACCGGGAAAGAGCTTTGCGCCCTTGCGGTCCATGCCAATTCCAACCGCGCCGCCGGACCGTTCATCGCGTTGAACTGCGGGGCGATCCCGCAGGACCTTCTGGAAAGCGAGGTCTTCGGCCATGTGAAAGGCAGCTTCACCGGCGCGATCTCGGACAAACCCGGCGCGGCGGCGGCAGCCGATGGCGGCACGCTTTTCCTCGACGAGATCTGCGAAATGGCCCCGGCGCTCCAGACCAAGCTCCTGCGCTTCCTGCAGACCTCGACCGTCCAGCCCGTCGGCGCAACCCGGCCCCGCAAGGTAAACGTCCGCATCGTATGCGCCACCAACCGCGACCCGCTGGATGCCGTCCGCCGCGGACATTTCCGCGAGGACCTTTACTACCGCCTCTACGTCGTCCCCATCCACATGCCGCCACTCCGCGACCGGGGCCAGGACACGATCGAAATCGCCGAAGCCGCCCTCGCCCGTTTCGCACAGGAAGAGGGCCGCATCTTCCACGGCCTGACCCCGCAGGTCCGCAACCTCCTCTCGTCCCTGCCCTGGCCCGGCAACGTCCGCCAGCTTCTGAACGTGATGCGCAACGTCGTTGTGCTGAACCAGGGCGGCTGGGTCACCCCGGAAATGCTGCCCCCTGGGCTCACGGAAGAAGAACCCAGCGCCGAACTTCCCGGCGTCCCGCAACCCCTGGCCCCCGACGCGACCTCCGAAAGCCTCGTGGGCCTTACCCTCGCCGAGGCCGAACGGCGGCTGATCGAGGCGACCCTGGCGCAATACGGCGGCTCGATCCCGAAGGCCGCCCGCGTCCTCGACGTCTCTCCCTCCACGCTTTACCGCAAGATCGAAGCCTGGAACGCCAAGGCCAGCTAAGGCCTCAGACGAACTGCTCGCCAATCAGCCGTTCCTCCAGCCCGTGGCCACGGTCAAACAGCAACCGGTGGGTGACCGAGGTGTCCGACTTGACCTCCACGCTCGCCACGTCCCGGACCGAAGACCGGCTGTCCGCATCCGCCATCACCGGCCGCTTCCCGGGCTCGATCACCTCGAACCGCACCACCGCGCTCCGGGGCAACAGCGCCCCCCGCCACCGGCGCGGACGAAAGGCCGCCATCGCCGTCAGCGCCAGCACATCCGACCCAATCGGCAGGATCGGCCCATGCGCCGAATAGTTGTACGCCGTCGACCCCGCCGGCGTCGCCACCAGAGCCCCGTCGCAGACCAGCTCCTCCAGCCGCTCGCGCCCGTCGATCAGCACCCGCAGCTTCGCCGCCTGCGGTCCCTGCCGCAGAAGCGACACCTCGTTGATGGCCAGCGCCCGCGTGACCTTGCCCCGCGTGTTCTCCGCCTCCATCGACAGCGGGTTGGTCGACGTCTCCTCCGCCGCCTCCAGCCGCGCGGGCAGGTCCTCCACCGCATAGGTGTTCATCAGAAACCCGATGGTGCCGCAGTTCATACCGTATACCGGCAGCCGCAGACCATGCGCCGCGTGCAGCGTCTGCAGCATGAACCCGTCGCCCCCGAGCGCCACGATCACATCAGCCGACCGCGGGTCAGCCTGGCCATAGGCCTTCGTCAACTCCTCGAACGCCGCCACTGCCGCCGGCGCCCTGCTGGCCGTGAACCGGATCCGCTGTCGCTTCATGCCCTGGCCATCCTCCGCCTCGCGCCAAGTCTTCACCGGGACGCCCCCCAAACTCAACCCCCGCACAGGCGTTTCCTTTCCGCGACCGCCGTTTCCCACCGGCAAGGTTATTTCGCGGCCATGGCGAAACCCGTCGCTTTCTTGCCTTTCCTGCAGCCCACCCGTGCTCTAAATACCCCCCACAGTCACGCCCGGAGGACGAGAACGATGAACGCACCCCACCGCGATACCGGCTTCTTCAGCGAACCACTGTCCTCCCGCGACCCCGAGCTTTTCGGCGCGGTCACCAAAGAGCTTGGCCGCCAGCGGCATGAGATCGAACTCATCGCCTCGGAAAACATCGTCTCCCGCGCCGTGATGGAGGCGCAAGGGTCGGTGATGACCAACAAATACGCCGAAGGCTACCCCGGCAAGCGCTACTACGGCGGCTGCCAGTACGTCGACATCGCGGAAAACCTTGCGATCGAGCGGGCCTGCAAGCTTTTCGGCTGCACCTTCGCGAACGTCCAGCCGAACTCCGGCAGCCAGGCCAACCAGGGCGTCTTCCAGGCTCTGATCAAACCCGGCGACACGATCCTCGGCATGTCGCTCGACGCGGGCGGCCACCTCACCCACGGCGCGGCCCCGAACCAGTCGGGCAAGTGGTTCCACGCGGTCCAGTACGGCGTCCGCAAGCAGGACCTGACGCTGAACTACGACCAGCTGGCCGAGCTTGCGACCGAGCACAAACCGAAGCTCATCATCGCCGGCGGCAGCGCGATCCCCCGGATCATCGACTTCAAGCGCATGCGCGAAATCGCCGACTCTGTCGGTGCCTACCTCCTCGTCGACATGGCGCACTTCGCGGGCCTCGTCGCGGCAGGCCTCTACCCCTCGCCCTTCCCGCATGCCCATGTCGCTACCACCACAACCCACAAAACGCTCCGCGGTCCCCGTGGCGGGATGATCCTGACGAACGACGAGGACATCGCCAAAAAGGTCAACTCGGCGATTTTCCCTGGCATCCAGGGCGGCCCCCTGATGCATGTCATCGCCGCCAAAGCCGTTGCCTTCGGCGAGGCGCTGCGGCCCGAGTTCAAGTCCTACCAGGCCCAGGTCATCAAGAACGCCCAGGCGCTCGCCGATGAGCTGATGAAAGGCGGCCTCGACATCGTCACCGGCGGCACCGACACCCACCTGATGCTCGTCGACCTCCGTCCCAAGGGCGTGAAGGGGAACGCCACCGAAAAGGCCCTCGGCCGCGCGCACATCACCTGCAACAAGAACGGCATCCCCTTTGATACCGAAAAGCCGACGATCACCTCCGGCGTCCGCCTCGGCACCCCCGCAGGCACCACCCGCGGCTTCGGCGAGCCCGAGTTCCGCCAGATCGCCCGCTGGATCATCGAGGTCACCGATGGCCTCGCCGCCAACGGCGAAGACGGCAACCACGCGGTCGAGGCCAAGGTGAAGGCCGAGGTCGAGGCACTGTGCGAACGGTTCCCGATCTATCCGGGGCTGTGACCGACCACCTGCGATACGCAGGGCGGGATCCAGACATCCAAGAGCAGGCCTTCCGCGAAATAATCGCGCAAAGCCCGCATCTGACCGGCTGGCTCCGAACCCTCAAGGCGCTTGACCTTCCGGACAGCTGGATCGTCTCCGGCGCGATCTACAACCAGGTCTGGAACCACCTGACCGGACGCCCCCTCCTTTACGGCATCAAGGACATCGACATCTTCTACTTCGACCCCGACCTCAGCTACGAGGTCGAGGATCGCGCGATCCACCGCGTCACCGCTCACTTCCCGCCCGAACCACCGATCGAGCTCAGGAACGAGGCGCGGGTACATCTCTGGTATTCCGAACGCTTCGGCCAGCCCTATCCGCAACTGACCTCCGCCCGCGAGGCCATCGATCTCTTCGCCTCCCGCACCCATGCTGTCGGGGCAAGGCTCACCGAAAAAGGGCTCGAACTCTACGCGCCTTACGGGCTTGACGATATCTTCAGCTTCCGCCTGACCCCGAACCCGCGTTTGGACAACCGGGCTACCCACCATGCAAAGGCGGAACGCCAGATGGCCCACTGGCCCGAACTCAGCCTGGTCCCCTGGCCTGCTGCCTGACCTCGCAGCCCTCCTCCCAGCCCTTTCACATTTGCCCAAATATCCCCGCCGGAGGCAAACCCCGAGCCGGTTGCGCGCCCTTCGCGCGCAGAGGCGAGACAAAAGGCTCGCGCCGAAGGCGCTCAATTTCAAAACCGCCCCAACCAGGCCCAACCGACGGTACTGCTGCGCCTCCCCTACTCCGGGCGGGGTGAGGACGGGCGCAACGCGGGAAAACCCGATTCGCCCCGAATGGTTAACGCCCACAAACCCATACGCGCCCATGGCCCAAAGCAAGACGGTTTCAAGACAGATTCAAGACCGTTAACCTGTTCGAAAAGTGCAAGGATTAACCCAGCGTTCCCAGACACTTGCCGCTAGGTCGGCCCACCCGTTGCGTCCCCCGCCGAAAACCGCCCTTCGCACCCCCTTAACCCCACCGTCCGCCGACCCCCGGGGCAGCTTCTCCCCACCTTGACCTCCTGGCCCACCGACCCTCAAATCGGCGGAGCCACCGGAGCCCCCCTGCGTGACCCCACCCCCGGAAACCACCCGCAGCCTCGAACACCGCATGGGCGACTGGGCCCGCGCCCGGCTTCCCTATGCCCTTGCCGAATTCGTCATGTTCGTCCTGAAGCAGGGCTGGGCCTGCCTCTTCGGCGGCCTCCTCCTTGCGGCCATCATCGCCACCAGGCTTTTCTGGCAGCCCGACTGGCCGGTTCACCGCTACGACGCGCTCTTCGTCTTCGCCATCGCCACGCAGGCGCTCTTCCTCTGGAAGAAGCTCGAAACCTGGGAGGAAGCCCGCGTCATCCTCCTCTTCCACGTCACCGGCACAGCGATGGAGTGGTTCAAAGTCCATGCCGGATCATGGGCTTACCCGGAGCCCGGTCTTTTCAAGCTGATGGGCGTGCCGCTCTTTTCGGGCTTCATGTACGCGGCCGTAGGCAGCTACATGGCCCGCGTCATCCGCATTTTCGACATGCGCTTCGCCCCCTACCCGCCGTTCTGGCTAAGCTTCCTGCTGGCCATCGCGATCTACGTCAACTTCTTCGCCCACCACTTCCTGCCCGACATCAGGGTCGTGCTTTTCGCAGCCACCGTCGCGCTTTACGCCCGGACGAAGATCTGGTTCCGCGTGCATGACCGGCACTGGTGGATGCCCCTGCCCGTTGCCGCCATCCTGTCGGCCCTCGCGCTCTGGATCGCGGAAAACGTCGGCACCGCAACCGGCACCTGGGTCTATTCGGGTCAGCTTGTCGGCCAGCCCGTCAGCCTCGCAAAGCTTGGTTCGTGGTACCTGCTGCTCTACGTTGCCTTCGTGACCGTGACGGTCGTCAGCCGCAGCGCCCTGTCGCCGGTGCCCGTTGACCTCAGAAATACGCGCGCCACGCAAACACAGCCATGACCAGGACCACCAGCGCAAGCACCCCAAACCCGACCGAGCCGATCATGCCCGCAAAAAGATCGCGCCGACGGCTGACAGGATCGATCGCCACCAGATGCTTGACGCATACGTCATAGGCCTCGGTGATCTCGCCCATGTCGATCTGGCCCAGAAGCTTCGGGTTCTGCGCCTTCTGCGCCGCCGAAGCCAAAAGCCTGCCGCCATCGCGCACTTTTTTCGGCAGGTCCCGCCCCGCCCGCTTCAACTTTGCCGAAAGGTCGCGCCCGCCAAGTCCCAGCCTCTCTTCCAGAAGCTGCGCCACCCGATCCGCCATCTGCTGGATCGTCACCGCACTCATTCGTCCCCCTCCAAAACCCAGGGCCAAACCTAGAAGCGAATGATCCCATGTTCAACCGGTCTGGCCTGAAGCTCTCGAAATCGCTATGGAAACGCGATGCTTGCCACGATCCGCCACGCCGCCAGCGCTGCCAGGGAACTGCCGACCCTGGTCATCGCCCATGGCCTTTACGGCTCGGCCCGTAACTGGGGCGTGATCGCCCGCAGGCTTGCCGACCGGCGAGAGGTGGTGGCCGTAGACATGCGCAACCACGGCGACAGCCCGCGCGCCGAAACCCAGTCCTACCCCGACATGGCCACCGATCTGGCCGAGGTGATCGAGAGCCTTGGGCCGCCGGTCGACCTTCTTGGTCATTCCATGGGGGGAAAGGCGGCGATGCAGCTGGCGCTTACCTGGCCCGAGCTGATCCGACGCCTGATCGTCGCCGATATCGCGCCGGTTGCCTACACCCACGACCAAAGCCGCCATGCGCGGGCCATGGGCGGGCTTGACCTGTCAGACATCACCACCCGTGCCGAAGCGGACGCAGCTCTTGCCGCCCAAGTCGAGGACCCGGCCCTGCGCGCCTTCTTCCTGCAATCGCTCGATCTTCGACAGCACCCGCCGCGCTGGCGACTGAACCTTGAAGTGCTGGAGGCCGAGATGCCAAAGATCGTCGGCTGGCCCGGAACAGAGGGCAGTTTCGATCACCCGACGCTCTTCCTGACCGGGGCTCTGTCGAGCTACGTCCAGCCCGAACATCGCGAGACGATCCGCACGCTCTTCCCCAAGGCCCGCTTTGCCAAAATCCCGGGAGCGGGTCACTGGCTTCACGCCGAAAAACCGCGCGAGTTCGAAGAAACGGTGCGGGTGTTTCTCGAGGCCTGAGGGCGAGCGGCGGGCCGCGTCACGCCGCTTCCAGAATGCCCCGCAAGGCCGCAGCGCTCAGCACGACCGGGTTCCCCTTCATGGACGATGCCGAAAGCGCGGCCTCGACGACTTCGCCGTGCATCTCGGCTGTCAACCCGAGCCCGGCAAGGTCCGGCAATCCGGCCTCGCGCGCCCAATCCTGCAGGGCTTGGGGTGCGGCCTCTGCGCTGGTCCCAAGCTCCGTTGCAAGGATGCGGCAGACCTCTTCCAGCCTGGCCCGCGCCGCACCTTCGGCCATGGCCCGGTTCGCTTCCAGCACCGGCCCCAGAAGCGCCCCGCAGATCGCACCATGTGGCGCACCGGTCGTTCCCCCGATCACACCTGCGAAACCATGCACCGCCCCGAGCGCCGCATTTGCAAGCGCCAGTCCGCCGCAGAGGCTGACCCAAGCCATCTGATCCCGCGCCGCGGCATCTTCTCCTGCCATCAACCGCCTCAGGGCCGAGATGCCCTGCCCTATCGCAGGTTCCGCCAGCGCATCGGTGTAGGGTGTGGCCTTAAGGCTGACGTAGGGCTCGATCACCTGCACCACCGCATCAAGGCCCGAGGCGAGCGTCACATCCCACGGGCACCCGTCCGTCAGCGCAGGATCGACAATGGCCAGCCGCGCGATCATCCGGTCGTCGCGGAGGCTGACCTTGCGGCCATGCTCGGGCAGACCGATCACCGCATTCTTCGTGACCTCCGAGCCCGTTCCAGCCGTGGTCGGGATCGCGACAAATGGCAGAGGATCGGCCTTAAGCGGCAACCCCTTGCCCACGATCTCAAGATGCTCCATCGGTCCGTCCGGAGCGGGGATCAGCGCGGCCAGCGCCTTGGCCAGATCCATTGCCGCCCCGCCGCCTATGGCGGCAACCCAATCCGGCCGATGGTCCCGCGCCGCGCTGAGTGCCACGATCACATCGTCAAGCGTTGGCTCACGGCCGCAGGAGAGGGTCAGGACCTCTGGCCCCATCGCCTCGACCAGCCAGGCGGCCCGGGATGGGTTCGCCCCGTGCACGATCAGACCCCTTGCGCCAAAGGGACGGATCAGCCCCGGGGCCTTTGCCGCCTCGCCCCGTCCAAAAAGGATGCGCGGAGGGGCGGTGATCCCGAAGGGCGTCATACGCTCATCGTGGCGGCCACGGCCTTGCCCCAGCGGGCGTATTTGGCGTCTCGGATGGTGGCATCCATGGTCGGCGTGAAGCGGCGATCCAACGCCCAGCCTTTCGCGAACTCCTCCGGCCCGCCGATGACCCCCGCCTGCATGGCCGCGAGGTAGGCGGCGCCCAGAGCCGTCGTCTCGGTGACCTTGGGCCGGTCCACCGGTGCGCCCAGGATGTCGGCCAGGAACTGCATCGTCCAGTCGCTGGCGGTCATGCCGCCATCCACCCGCAGAACCCCATCCGCCGCCGCGCCCCAATCGGCCCGCATGGCTTCCAGAAGGTCGCGGGTCTGGTAGCCGACGCTCTCCAACGCGGCCCGGGCCAGTTCGGCAGGCCCGGAGTTTCGGGTCAGCCCGTAGACAGCCCCCCGGCAGTCGGGCCGCCAGTAGGGCGCGCCAAGGCCGGTGAAGGCGGGGACAAGGATCACGCCCTGCTCCTCCTCGGCGGCTTCGGCGAGGGGCTGGGTCTCCTTCGCCTCGCGGATGATCTTCAGGCCGTCGCGGAGCCATTGGACCACCGCCCCCGCGATGAAGATCGAACCTTCGAGGGCGTAGGTCGGTTTGCCGTTCAGCTGGTAGGCGATGGTCGTGAGGAGGCGGTTCTTCGAGGGCACCATGTCGGCGCCGGTATTAAGAAGGGCGAAGCAGCCGGTGCCGTAGGTGGATTTCATCATGCCGGGGGCGAAGCAAGCCTGGCCTACGGTTGCGGCCTGCTGGTCTCCGGCCACGCCGAGGATCGGGATTTCGCGGCCGAAGAGGTCGGCGCGGGTGGTGCCGTAGGGGGCGGCGCAGTCGCGGACCTGGGGGAGAAGAGCGACGGGGATGTCGAGAAGGCGGCAGATGTCGGTGTCCCACTCGCCTTTGGCGATGTTGTAAAGAAGGGTGCGGGAGGCGTTGGTGGCGTCGGTTGCGTGGACCTTGCCGCCGGTCAGGTTCCAGATCAGCCAGGTGTCGACGGTGCCGAAGGCGAGCTCGCCTCGTTGTGCTCGGCTTCTCGCGCCTTCGATGTGATCGAGGAGCCATTTGACTTTGGTGCCCGAGAAGTAGGGGTCGAGGAGGAGGCCGGTTCTTGCGGTGATCATCGGCTCGTGGCCTGCGGCCTTGAGGGCGGCGCAGGTGTCGGCGGTGCGGCGGTCCTGCCAGACGATGGCGGGGTGGATCGGGTGGCCGGTCTTGCGGTCCCAGATCAGGGTCGTCTCGCGCTGGTTGGTGATGCCGATGGCGGCGATGTCGGCGGCCTTGATGCCGGCCTTCTCGATCGCGGCGCGGGCGGTTCCGGCTACCGTGGACCAGAGGTCGGCGGGGTCGTGTTCTACCCAGCCGGGGCGGGGGTAGGCCTGAGGGAACTCTTCCTGGGCCGAGGCGATGGGCCGGAGGGCGGCGTCGAAAAGGATCGCGCGGGAGGAGGTGGTACCCTGGTCGATGGCGAGGATATGGGTCATGGGTCGGGCCTGCGGAGAGGGATGGGCACGGTGCCCATCGGGTTGATTATCAGCCAATACAATGCGTTAGGAATCTTCGGTCAGAGAATCTTAACGTTTGGGGGTTGGCAGACCGCATCCGCCGGGCGCAAGAATTTTCGAAAATTCTTGCAAATTTCTTCGAAGAAATTTGGGTGCGAGCGGCCCCCTTGCGAGGGCCGCCCAGCCTTGATCAGTTCTGCCAGGACTTGATCAACTCGTCATAGGCGATGGTCTCGCCCATGGGCTTTTCATTCTCCAGCTTCGCCACCGGCGCGCCGGGTGCGTCAAGCCAGACCTGGGCATCCTGTGGCTCGTTCATCTTCGGGCCGATATCGCCCTGGACGCCCGACTTCTCGATCCGCTCAAGCACTTTTTCCTGCTCTTCGCAGAGGGCATCCAGCGCTTCCTGCGGGGTTTTATCCCCCGACATGGCATCGCCGATGTTCTGCCACCAGAGCTGCGCCATCTTCGGATAGTCCGGGATGTTGGTGCCGGTGGGCGACCACTGGACACGGGCCGGCGAGCGGTAGAACTCGATCAGACCGCCCAGTTTCGGCGCGCGTTCGGTGAAGCTTTCGTGCTGGATCGTGGACTCACGAATGAAGGTCAGGCCGACGTGGGCCTTCTTCACGTCCACGGTCTTGGACACCACGAACTGCGCGTAAAGCCATGCGGCCTGGGCGCGGTCCACCGGGGTGCTTTGCATCAGCGTCCAGGAACCTGCGTCCTGGTAGCCGATCTTCTGGCCTTCCTGCCAGTAGACCCCGTGCGGCGAGGGGGCCATGCGCCACTTGGGCGTGCCGTCCTCGTTCATCACCGGGGTGCCTTCGACGACCGAAGCCGCGGTGAAGGCGGTGTACCAGAACATCTGCTGGGCAATCGCGCCCTGGGCAGGAACTGGGCCCGCTTCGCCGAAGGTCATGCCTTGCGCTTCCGGCGGCGAGTACTTCTGCAGCCACTCGATCGCCTTCGTCACGGCATAGACCGCCGCCGCGTCGTTGGTGGACCCGCCACGCGTCACGCAGGAGCCGACGGGACGCGAGTTTTCGTCAACGCGGACACCCCATTCGTCGACCGGCAGGCCGTTCGGTTCGCCCACGTCGCCCATGCCGGCCATGGACATCCACGCATCGGTGTAGCGCCAGCCGAGCGAGGGGTCCTTCTTGCCGTAGTCCATGTTGCCATAGACGCCGGTGGCCGGGCCGCCCGCATAGGACATGTCGCGGCCGGTGAAGAACTCGGCGATGTCCTCGTAGGCCGACCAGTTGACCGGAACGCCGAGGTCGTAGCCATACTTGGCCTTGAAGTCGTCCTTGGTCTTCTGGTCGTTGAACCAGTCGTAGCGGAACCAGTAGAGGTTCGCGAACTGCTGGTCGGGAAGCTGGTAAAGCTTGCCGTCGGGGCCGGTGGTGAACGACAGGCCGATGAAGTCGGCCAGATCAAGGTTCGGGTTCGTCACCGCAGCGCCGTCGCCTGCCATCCAGTCGGTCAGGTTGCGGGCCTGCTGATAGCGCCAGTGGGTGCCGATCAGGTCAGAGTCGTTGATGTAGGCGTCGTAGATGTTCTCGCCGGTCTGCATCTGCGTCT
>NZ_JBOFBI010000377.1:0-10596 GCF_051645465.1 Tabrizicola sp.
ACAAGTAGTGAAGCTGACACTCACATCATCGGTCCACACCTCGCGGTGCTTCCCTAGTGAGCCGATATGCAAACAATCAGACGCCGATGCGCCCAAACCGCCCGCATATCCCTTCAATATCCATCAATGTCAAAGAGCGATCGTCAGACAAAAAACGTGCGATCCGCCAGCTACCTGGCGTATCCCTGCGCGCCTTGTCTTCAGATTTTCCGGGGCTTCCCTTCGGCCTTGGCCTTCGGTCCGTCCCGTCACCGTCGCATCTCTGCTTCGGTGGAGGGGTATTTACGGAGGCGGCGCGGCGCCCGCAAGAGGGAAAAGGAAGTTATCCGCAATTTTTTTCCACGCTGTGGAAAATGCCGCAAAATCTTGGGGTTGGCGCAAGAAAACCCGCCGACGGGGCCCGAACGCCGAAATTTTCTTGCCCCGCCAGCCGACCAGAGACGGCTCAGGCAGCTGCGCGGGGCCGGTTTGCTGTCATCGGCACCAGGCGCACCGCAAGAAGCGCCAGGGCGAGGCCCGCGTAGACCAGCACCTCGCCGGTCCAGACCTTCGATAGAAGCATGAAATGCAGAATGCCCGCCAGGATCGCCACATAGGCAAGGCGATGCAGCCGCCGCCACGCGACCGGCCCCATCGCCCTGATCGCCGCATTGGTCGAGGTCAGGGCAAGCGGCGTCAGCGCCAGGAACCCGACCATGCCCAGAATCACGTAGGGCCGCTTCCAGAGATCGGCCACGACTTCGGACCAGCGCAGACCCATGTCGAGCCAGACCCAGGCCACAAGATGCAACGAGACATAGGCGAAGGCCAGAAGCCCCAGCGCGCGCCGGAACCTGATCAGGTTCAGCCCCACCCGCCGCAAAGGCGTGACCGCCAGCGAGGCGAGAAGGAACTGCAAGCCCAGCTCGCCCAGGCGATGCTCGATCGCCCTGACCGGGTCGACCCCAAGCCCATCCGCGACCGCGCCCCAGACCAGAAATGCCAGGGGCACCAGACCGCCAAGATAGACCACCCAGGTCGGTACCCGGCGGGCGTAGCTGTTCAGCCGGTCCATCAGAAATCCACCGCGAGATCCTGCTCGGCGTAAAGGCTGGCGACCTCGGCCTCATAGCCGTTGAACATCAGCGTGTCCTGGCGGCCGCCAAACAGCCCCGCGCCGATCCTCCGCTCCGAGGCCTGGCTCCAGCGCGGGTGGTCCACGTTCGGGTTCACGTTGGAATAGAAGCCATACTCGCTTGGCTGCAGCATGTTCCAGGTCGTCGGCGGCATCTTGTCGACCAGAGAGATCCGCACGATCGACTTGATCGACTTGAATCCGTACTTCCACGGCACCACCAGCCGGATCGGCGCGCCGTTCTGGTTCGGCATCGGCTCGCCATAAAGCCCGGTCGCAAGGATCGTCAGCGGATGCATCGCCTCATCCAGCCGCAGCCCTTCGCGGTACGGCCATTCGATGAAAGGCGAGGACTGCCCGGGCATCTCCTCGGGCCGGACCAGCGTCTCGAACGCCACGAACTTCGCGCCGGGCTGTACGCCCACGCGGTTCAGAAGGCCGGCCAGCTCGAACCCGATCCAGGGAATGACCATCGACCAGGCCTCGACGCAGCGGAAGCGGTAGATGCGCTCCTCCAGGGGCTGGTCCTTGACCACATCGGCCAGATCATAGGTGCCGGGCTTGTCGACCAGCCCGTCGATGACCACTGACCACGGGTCTGTCGTCAGCCCCCCGGCATAGCGGGCCGGATCACCCTTGTCGGTGCCGAACTCGTAGAAGTTGTTGTAGCTGGTGATGTCTTCCAGCGTGTTCGGCTCGGCGTCGGTGGAGTACTTGCTTGGGGCCGCATCAATCCGGGCAAGCGCCGGGGTGGCCACCATCGCCGCAGCGCCCGCGATCAGTTGGCGGCGACTCAGCCAGAAAGCCTTCGGTGTCACATCCGACCAGCGCAGAATGTCCCGCATTTTCATCTCCCATCCCGTTGCGGGGAAGATGATCGATCGGCGGAAAAACGCAAAGCAATCCGACTCACATCTGCGACAAAGCGTTGAAACACGGCCCCGTCGGTCACGATCAATGACGTTCCTTCACATCGAGTTGATTTGATCGGCGGGAGGCCGCAGGCTTAGCGCGGATGTCCGCCAAGGCAAGCGCAACTCACGGATTTGTATGGGTGATCCATTGTCGCATCCGGCCCATATATCCCTCGCCAATGACGGCAAACCGATCAAACGGGAGTGACACCTATGATCCGCAGAACCTTTCTTGCTCTGACCGCCGCCACCGCTTTTGCGATGCCCGCCTTCGCGCAGGACAAAGACATCGTCGATACTGCTGTCGGCGCGGGCAACTTCACCACGCTGGCTGCAGCGCTGGAAGCCGCGGGCCTGGTCGAGACGCTGAAGGGCGCAGGCCCGTTCACCGTCTTCGCGCCGACCGACGCAGCCTTTGCGGCACTGCCCGCGGGCACGGTGGAAGACCTTCTGAAGCCCGAGAACAAGGACAAGCTGACCGCGATCCTGACCTACCACGTGGTGTCGGGTAAGGTCATGTCGACCGACCTGACCGAAGGCATGAAGGCCGCCACCGTTCAGGGCGCCGAAGTGACCATCACGCTGGATGGCGGGCCGAAAGTGAACGGCGCCGTGATCTCGGGCCCGGATGTGGCCGCGTCGAACGGTGTCATCCATGTGATCGACAGCGTCATCATGCCGCCGGAAGGCTGATAACGCCTGGGGGCGCCAGCGGCGCCCCCTTTCCCTTCAGACAATAAACCACTCTCATCCAAACAGGGATTACACATATGAACCGTCGTGCTCTCTTCCGCATCGCCGGTGCGGTTTCTGTTGCCGCGCTGCTTGCCGCATGCGTTCCCGCCGAGACTGAACCGGATATCGTCGACATCGCGTCGTCGAACGACGACTTCTCGACCCTCGTGGCCGCACTCAGCGCGGCCGATCTGGTCGAGACCTTGCAGGGCGATGGCCCGTTCACCGTCTTCGCGCCCACCAATGCGGCCTTCGAGGCGCTGCCTGCGGGCACGGTCGAGAACCTGCTGAAGCCCGAGAACAAGGATCAGCTCGTCAAGATCCTGACCTACCACGTCGTGCCGGGCAACGTGACCTCGGACCAGCTGGCCGGGCAGCGGCTGGACGTGGCGACGGTTCAGGGCCAGACGGTCCATATCGACGGGCGGAGCGGCGTGAAGGTCAACAAGTCGCGGGTCACGACCGCCGATATCGCGGCCTCGAACGGGGTGATCCACGTCATCGACATGGTGCTGCTGCCGAAGTGAGGGTAAGGTCTGGGCACGGTGCCCATGGTACTTTAACCCATCTACATCAATGGCTTGACTTTTGGCATTCAGGATTTCTTAGGAAATCCCGCCAGCCATGCAAGTGCAAAAAGGGGGCCGCAACGGCCCCCTTTTTCGTTCAGATCAACGCGCCCTAGTGCACCACAGCCGACTGCGGCCGCTCCCGGTTGCTTTGCACCACCCGGTCGCCGATCATCAGACCCTCCGGCCCCGCCGTGACCTGGATGACCGACCCGTCCAGCACCTCGCCCGCCAGCAGCATTTCCGACAGCGGGTCCTGCAGCTGCCGCTGGATCACCCGTTTCAGGGGCCGCGCGCCGAAGACCGGGTCGTAGCCCTCATCGGCCAGCCAGGCCTTCGCGGTGGCGTCGAGTTCAAGTGTGATCTTCCGAGCCGCAAGCCGCGCCTCCAGCCGTTTCAGCTGGATTTCCACGATCCCCGACATATCCGACCGGTTCAAGCGGTCGAAGATGATCTGCTCGTCCAGACGGTTCAGGAACTCAGGCCGGAAATGGGTCCGGACCGCTTCCATCACTTCGGCCTTCGCCCCGCTGGCATCCACCCCGTCCGGCAGCTCGGACAAGGCCCGCGCGCCAAGGTTCGACGTCAGGATGATCAGCGTCTGCTTGAAGTCGACCGTCCGGCCCTGGCCATCTGTCAGGCGGCCATCATCCAGCACCTGCAGAAGCACGTTGAACACATCCGGATGCGCCTTTTCGACCTCATCGAAGAGGACGACCTGATAGGGCCGCCGCCGCACAGCTTCGGTCAGCACACCGCCCTCGTCATAGCCGACATAGCCCGGAGGCGCGCCGATCAGGCGGGCGACGGAGTGCTTCTCCATGAACTCCGACATGTCGATGCGCACCATCGCGCTGTCGTCGTCGAAGAGATACTCCGCCAAGGCCTTGGTCAGCTCCGTCTTCCCAACGCCTGTAGGCCCCAGGAACAGGAACGACCCCAAAGGCCGGTTCTCGTCCGAGAGCCCCGCACGCGACCGGCGGACGGCACGCGAAACGGCCTCGACCGCCGCCTTCTGGCCGACGACCCGGCCACCCAAAGCCTCTTCCATCTTCAGAAGCTTTTCCTTCTCGCCTTCCAGCATCTTCGTGGTCGGGATACCGGTCCAGCGTTCGACCACCTCGGCGATCTGCTCGGGACGCACAGCCTCGGCCACCAAAGCCTGGCCTTCCTTGGCCTCGGCGTCGGCAAGGTCCTTCTCCAGCGCCGGGATGGTGCCATACTGCAGCTCCCCAGCCTTCGCGAAGTTCCCCTCGCGCTTGGCCCCTTCCAGCTCGGCCCTTGCGTGGTCGAGCTGTTCCTTCAAACCTCGGGCCGTCTCAAGACTTTGCCGCTCCGCCTGCCATTTGGCCGTCAGCGCTGACGACTTCTGCTGCAGGTCGGCCAGCTCCTTCTCCAGCTTCTCCAGCCGGTCCTTTGACGCCGCGTCATCCTCCTTCTTCAAGGCCTCGGCCTCGATCTGGAACTGCAGGATCTGCCGGTCGAGCGCATCCAGCTCTTCAGGCTTCGAATCCACCTCCATCCGCAGGCGGGAGGCAGCTTCGTCCATCAGGTCGATGGCCTTGTCCGGCAGGAACCGGTCAGTGATGTAACGGTGGCTAAGCGTCGCCGCCGCGACCAGGGCCGCATCGGTGATCCGCACCCCGTGGTGGAGCTCGTACTTCTCCTTGATCCCCCGCAGGATCGAGATCGAATCCTCGACCGTCGGCTCCTCGACAAACACCGGCTGGAAGCGACGGGCCAAAGCCGCGTCCTTCTCCACGTGCTTGCGGTATTCGTCCAGCGTCGTGGCGCCAATGCAGTGCAGCTCACCCCGTGCGAGGGCAGGCTTGATCAGGTTCGCCGCATCCATCGCACCTTCGGATTTGCCCGCGCCGACCAGCGTGTGCATCTCGTCGATGAAAAGGATCACCTCACCGGCTGCCGCTTCGATTTCCTTCAGGATCGCCTTCAGCCGCTCCTCGAACTCACCCCGGTACTTGGCCCCCGCAATCAGCGAGCCCATGTCCAAAGCCATCAGCTTCTTGTTGCGCAGGCTCTCCGGCACGTCGCCATTCACGATCCGCAGCGCAAGGCCTTCCGCAATCGCGGTCTTGCCGACGCCAGGCTCGCCAATCAGCACCGGGTTGTTCTTGGTCCGGCGGGAAAGCACCTGCATCGCGCGGCGGATTTCTTCGTCACGGCCAATGATCGGGTCGATCTTGCCCTCGCGGGCCGCTTCGGTCAGGTCGCGGGCGTATTTCTTCAACGCCTCCATCGTGTCTTCCGACGAAGCGCTGTCCGCCGTCCGCCCCTTCCGCACCTCATTGATCGCCGCATTAAGCCCCTGCGCCGTCACCGCGCCTGCCGTCAGGGCATCCTTGGCACGGGTGTTGACCAGCGCCAACGCCGTCAGCAGGCGCTCGACCGGCACAAAGCTGTCGCCAGCCTTCTTGGCCACCGTCTCGGCTTCATCCAGCACCCGCACCAGCGACGGATCGACATAGGTCTGCGCATCGCCGCCCGAGACCTTGGGCAACTTGGCAATCGAAGCATTGATCGCCGCATTGACCTGCTCCGGCGAGCCGCCCGCCTTGCGGATCAGGTTCGCGGCCAGGCCCTGGTCGTCATCCATAAGCGCCTTCAGCAGATGATCGGGCAGCACACGCTGGTGGCTTTCCCGCATCGCTATGGTCTGGGCGGCCTGAAGGAACCCGCGCGACCGTTCCGTGAATTTCTCCAAATTCATCGGTCATTCTCCTCTCGTTAAGCACCCCCGACACGCCGCCCGGATCACCAGCACGAACGCAAAGGGCCTTGCGCCTGATCTGGGCGCGAGAGCTGCGCTTTGCAATCCCCGGTGGCCGAAAAACCATAAGCCGCGAAAACCTGCCCTGGCGGCGGATTTCGGCCTTTCCTTGCCGATGGCAAAGGGCCTGATCGGCGATATCGGGCTTGCGTTTCTGGATAGGGGCATGCGCGGCTTGCAATGCGGGCTGCAGGATACCCATGCTTACTGCTTCAAGCGCGGAAGATTCAGCATGAGCGACGCAAAACTCCCCCTTATCCACAAGGCCCCGGTCGAGGGGTTGGCCATCCATGTGGCGCGCGCAGGCCTTGCCATCGGCGATGCCGCCTGGCTTGACCGGCTCTCGGACGGACGGGTAGGCGTTTTCGCGCGGCTGAAGCAGCCGTTGTTCGGGGTGATCCCCCGGCACCGCGAAGGGCTGGTGGGCCACCTTGGCCCCGTTGCCGAAGAGATCATCGCCCCGTCGCTTGCCCATGGCGATGACCTTCGCGTGCGGATCATCGACCTTGTGCCCGAGCATCTGTCAAATGGCTATCCGCCCGAGGTCTACATCTCGGTCTGGGGCGATCCGCGCCATCTGCAGCCGATGCTGTCGGCAGTGGACTTGCCCCCGCCCGAGCCGGTGAAGCCCACGGGCAGCCGGCTGAGCGGTCTCAGGCCGGCTTAAGGTTCATAGCGGACGTAGGCAAACGCATGGGCATCGGGCGCCCAGGACGGCACGTTGATCGTCCCCTGCCCGCCCGTGAACTCCCGGATGCGGCGGCGGCTGGTTCCGTCGGGCTTGCACAGGACCAGCGCAACCTCCAGGTCCGCCGGATGCGCTTCCGTGCCGGGCGGGTAGGCGAGGTAGACCAGATGCCGGCCATCGGGCGAGGGATGCGGGAACCAGTTCACATAGGTATCCGCGAAAAGCTGCCGCTGGCTTGAGCCATCCAACGCCATGACCCAGATCTGAGCATGCCCGCCCCGGTCGCAGTTATAGTAGATACGCGTGCCGTCCGCGCTGTAGTCCGGCCCGTCGCAATGCCCCTCACCCCAGGTCAGCCGCTTCTCCTCAGCCCCCGGAACCAGCGTGTAGACATCGATCACCCGCCGCCCCTCCCGCGCCGCGACATAGGCGAGCGTCCGTCCGTCCGGCGAAATCCCGTGCCACCAGCTGGGCGCCTCGGGCGAGACCTTCCGCAACGGGCCACCCCCGACCGGCATCACATAGATCTGCGACCCTTCGCCTTCGTGATGCGAGGACAGGATCAGCGTCTTCCCATCCGGGCTCAGCCCATGGTCATTGTTGCACCGGATCGCCGCACCGGTGTCGATCGGCTGCAACTCCGGCGTCGCCAAAGGCACCCGGTAAAGCCGCCCGTCGCCATTGACCAACAACCAGTCCCCCGAAGGCGCCCAGTTCGGCGCCTCGATCCGCCCCTCGACAGCCAACACCTCGCGCACCGCGCCCGTTGCAAGCTCATAGGTCTCGATGACACTCCTCACCCACCAACCCTTTCAATTTAAATCAAATTTTCATTCATCTTTGCCCAAATATCCCACGGGGGGTCCGGGGGGTGTGAAACCCCCCGAGGGCCAGCCAAGGGCGCCTCACTCCCGCGTCTTCGGCTTCAAAAGCTTCGCAGGCCGGATCGCCTCCGCCGCCTTGAACAACGAAAACGTCTGGTTCACATAGTTCACCACCCCCGACAGGCTCTCCAGATAGGCCTGCAACTCCGCTGTCCGCTCGGCCTCCACGACCTGCACGGCACGCGACGGGTCAACCCCCTCGAACTGCACATAGAACAAGGGCTCGCCCCGCTTCAGGATCAGGTCCTTCTGCGGCTCATGCCACTCAAAGGCCCACATCAAAGGCCGCGGCCAGACCGAGATCGGGAACCGCCCGCCGAAGATCGTTCCCGGCAAAGGATCGGCCCGGTAATGCGCGAAGGCCGAGAGCTGCGAGAGGTACACCATCTCGTCCGCAATGAAACAGTACGGCAGATGCAGCTGCACGGTCGGCCGGTCCGGGAAACGCCACTCGGCCTCGCTGACCAGCGTCAGGACCTCGTTCAGCTTCGACGACCGGATCGGGCTCGCCGCCCCCGCGCGGTTGACCAGCACCGCCTTGCCCTTGTCATCGCGCTGAAAACCGATGTGGAGATCGAACGGGCATTTCACCATGAAATACCGGCTTTCCAGCTGGATGACCGCCGGACAGCGGCTGGCCGACTTCGCATGCGCCCGGTTCGGCGGGCGGATCGACACCCGCTCCGGCGGATCATAAAGCACCGCGCCCTTGTCCGAAGCAAGGAACCAGCCCACGGTCAGTGGACCGGAACCCGGCCCCTCCTCCGGGCGGTCGTAGGTGAAGTTGATCTCCATGCCCTCTTCCTTCCTTCAGGCCAATGCCCGCCGCAAAGCCCGTACTGCTTCCGCCGATGTCTGCCGCACCACCGCAGGACCAAAGCCCATCTCGACCACCCGGCCCCCAGCCGAAACCTCCGCCGAACATGACGCGTGAAGCTCGGCAATGCCAAGCCCCTTCAGCATCGCCGCATTCCCCGGGTTCACCCCCGACCCCGGCATGACCGATATCCGCCCCGCCGCCTGCCGGACCAGCACCGCAATCCGCGCCGCGCCCGCCTCTGCCGTCTTCTCCCCGCCCGAGGTCAGCACCCGCCGAAACCCAAGCGCAATCGCCTCCTCCAGCGCCACGCCCATATCCGGCGTCAGATCGATTGCCCGATGGAGCGTCAGGTCCAGCCCCTCCGCCGCAGCCACCAGCCGCTTCAGCGCCGCAACATCCAGCCGCCCGTCCGGCAGCGATGCCCCCAGCACCACACCCGCCAGCCCGGCAGCGCGGCTGGCCGCAATCTCAGCCTCCATCATCCGAAGCTCGACCTCGGACCAGACGAAGTCCCCCGCCCGTGGCCGGATCATCACCATGACCGGCACGCCACAAGCCGCCGCCTCGGCCATCAGCCCCACCGAAGGCGTCAGCCCGCCCAGAGCCAGCGCCGCACAAAGCTCGATCCGGTCCGCCCCGCCCGCCACTGCCTCGGCCAGCCCCGCGGCAGTGTCGACGCAAACCTCCAGCGTCACGCCCATTCCGCCTGCCCCGCCAATGCCGCGCCCAGAAGCCCCGCGTCCGCCCCGCATTCCGCCGGCAGCAGCAACGGCCCGCGCGTCCGCCGCAGGATGCGCACCCGCACCGCCTCGTCCAGATAGCTGACCAGCCCCACAGCACGGGAAAGCCCGCCGCCCACCGGCACCACATCGGCCCCGAGCACGTTCACGACCATCGCCAACGGCCCCGAGACCAGCTCCCGCCAGAGGGCCAGCGTCCCGCCCGCCGCTGCCTCCCCGGCCTGCCAGGCGGCGATAATCTCCTCCGCCTCGCTCGCCTCACCCGTCCGCGCCCGATGCAACCGCTCCAGCCCCCTTGCGCTGCCGACCATGTCGACACATCCGACCTGCCCGCAGCCGCAGGGGAACGCATATTCTCCCCGGATCACCGGCCCATGCCCCCATTCCCCCGCGTAGCCGCCCGCCCCCGTCACCACCCGCCCATCAATCACCAGCCCGCCGCCAACACCCGACCCCAGGATCACCCCGAACACCGACCGATGCCCCCGACCCGCACCATGCCGCGCTTCAGCCAGCGCAAAGCAATCGGCGTCGTTCAGAACCAGAACCGGTAGCCCGGTCGCCCCCTCCAGCGCCGGACCAAGGGCCAACCCGTCAATCGCCGGGATATTCGCAACCTTGCCCACCCCGGTCGCAGGGTCCACCACCCCCGCGATCGAGATCGCGATGCCTTTTACGTTCCTCACCACAAAGCCCCGGATCGCGTCGGTAAACGCCCGCAGGTCGCCCAACGGCGTTGGCATCTCGCCCAGGGAATGCAGCCCCGTCCCACCCCAGACTGCCGCCTTGATCCGGCTGCCGCCGATGTCGAATGCCAGGATCATCATGCCTCCCGTCGCCCCGGTCAGTCAGAACTGAAAAGGCGAGGCGTGTCAAAGCAGAGGCTTGGCCGAAACGTGCAACACCGGCCACAGCACCTCCCCTCCCCCTTCGTGGGGAGGGGTCGGGGGTGGGGGGCGCTGCCGCCGCAGTCATTGGCTCGCTGGTCATGGAAGCAGTCAGGCCACCGCCGGAACCCCGCTCCTCAGCGCGACCGCACCCGGTTGCCGCGCGCGTTGTGCTCGACCTCGGCCAGGCCCAGAAGCTCCATCACCGAAAGCAGAGGCTTGGCCGAAACGCGCAACGCGAGCCGCAGCACCTCCCCTCCCCCTTCGTGGGGAGGGGCCGGGGGTGGGGGCGCTGCCGCCGCAGTCATTGGCTCGCTCCCGATGGAAGCAACCGGGCCGCCACCGGAACCCCGCTCCTCAGCGCGCCCGCGCCCGGTTGCCGCGCGCGTTTTGCTCGACCTCGGCCAGCCCCAGAAGCTCCATCACCGAAAGCAGAGGCTTGACCGAAACGTGCAAC
>NZ_JBOFBI010000378.1:0-2823 GCF_051645465.1 Tabrizicola sp.
CCACGCTTGACCCCCACCTGCCAAGCCGCTACGCGAGCACCGTCAGTTCTGCAGGAGCATGCCCGTGGCCAACCCTTCCATCCTTATCCTCGCCGGTGACGGCATCGGCCCGGAAGTCATGGCCGAGGTGAAAAAGATCATCGGCTGGTTTGGGTTGAAGCGCGGCATCGCCTTCGACGTCAGCGAAGACCTGGTCGGCGGCTCTGCCTACGACAAGCACGGCACCCCCTTGCACGACGACACGATGGCCAAGGCGCAAGGAGTGGACGCGGTTCTGCTGGGCGCCGTCGGCGGCCCGAAATACGACAAGCTGGATTTCTCCGTTAAACCCGAGCGCGGCCTTCTCCGTCTGCGCAAGGAAATGGACCTCTTCTCCAACCTCCGCCCCGCGCAGTGCTTCGACGCGCTGGCCGACTTCTCCTCGCTGAAGAAGGAAGTCGTGGCGGGTCTTGATATCGTCATCGTCCGCGAACTCACCTCCGGCGTCTATTTCGGCGAGCCGCGTGGCATTTTCACCGAAGGCAACGAACGCGTCGGCATCAACACCCAGCGCTATACGGAATCCGAGATTGCCCGCGTGGCGCGGTCGGCCTTCGAACTCGCCGGCAAACGCTCGAACAAGGTCTGCTCGATGGAGAAGGCCAATGTGATGGAAAGCGGCATCCTCTGGCGCGAGGTGGTGCAGGAAATCCACGACAAGGAATACCCCGACGTCGAGCTTAGCCACATGTACGCCGACGCCGGTGCCATGCAGCTTTGCCGCTGGCCCAAGCAGTTCGACGTGATCGTCACCGACAACCTTTTCGGTGACCTCCTGTCCGACATGGCGGCGATGCTGACCGGCTCGCTCGGCATGCTACCCTCCGCCAGCCTCGGCCTGCCGATGGCCAACGGCCGCCCGAAGGCGCTCTACGAGCCCGTCCACGGCTCCGCCCCCGATATCGCGGGGCAAGGCAAGGCCAACCCGATCGCCTGCATCCTCTCGTTCGCCATGGCGCTGCGTTATTCGTTCAACCTCGGGGACGAGGCGACGCGCGTCGAAAAGGCCGTCGAAAAGGTGCTCGCCGACGGCGTCCGCACCGCCGATCTGATGGGGCCAGAGGGCGGCAAGCCCGTCTCGACCAGCGAGATGGGCGACGCGGTGATCGCGGCGCTGGAGGCGAGCGTTTAGAGCAGCTTGCATTCTTGCTGAACCCAGCCAGCCGCTCATCGGCCCTGACGGGCACTCTTCGCTGAGACCCTGACGAAGAACGACCGAAAGGGAGTGATGAGTGGCCACTCTGCACCAGAAAGAAGATACCAAACGCACCGAGTTGCAAAGCAAACTGCTTCAGCTATCGTCCGATGGCTTTCAGGAGGTTGTCTTGCGCTTCATTCGGTCCCTTCCGCTTCCCGCCACCTTCTGCCTCGCGCTTTGCCTCAGCGGCCCAGCCTTGGCAGAACCCTTCAAAACCTTCTTCCCCGAAGAGTATGAGGAGTACGATCAGGAAGCCCGTTCGCTTCTTGATCAGCTTGATCTGCAGCAGGGCAAGATCACCATTGGCGGCGGGATCGCCGAGATAAACCTTCCCGACAACTACTACTACATCAATCCGACAGGCGCTTCGCTGGTGCTGGAGGTCCTGTGGGGCAACCCGCCGGAAGATCAACCGTCATTGGGCATGATCTTCCCGCGTGACGGATCGCCGACGGGCGACGGTTGGGGCGTCATCGTCGATTTCGATCCGATGGGCTACGTCTCGGACGAAGACGCCGATGGCTACAACTACGACGATCTGCTCGTCACGATGCGACAGGATACGATCGCCGGAAACAAGTGGCGCCAGGAGAATGGCTATCAGGCCATCGATCTGGTCGGCTGGGCCGAACCGCCGCATTACGACAAGGTGGAGCGGGAGCTTTACTGGGCCAAACGCCTGCGCTTCGAAGGCGATCAGAGCGACACGCTGAACTATGACATCCGCGAACTTGGCCGCAAGGGCGTGCTGATCGCCAGCTTCGTCGCCGGCATCGACCAGCTGGCCGACGTCAAGGCCGCGGCCCCCGACGTGTTGAAGATGATCAGCTTCACCGATGGCAACCGCTACGCCGATTTCAACCCGGACACCGACCAGGTGGCAGAAATGGACGTCGGCGGCCTGATTTCCGGCAATCCGCTGGCAACGGCGGGGCTTCTGGCGGTGGCGCTGGCGTTCCTGAAAAAGGGCGGGATCGTGCTGCTTCTGGCGCCTCTCGGCTGGCTTTTCAGCCGGTTCCGCAAGCGCGGCGACAGCTGAGTGGCCCTTGCGGAGCGACCCGATCCGCGCGATGGTTTCGGGCGCTAACGGGCATTTGAGGAAATGCCCCCGAGCCGCCGGACAAGACCATGCCCCAAGCCCAATCGAACATGCGCGGCGCGCTTCTGTCGCTTCTCGCCTTCGCGCTCTATGCCACGCATGACGTGGTGGTGAAGGTTCTGGGCGGCAGCTACTCTCCGTTCCAGATCATCTTCTTTTCCGGCCTGCTCAGCTTTCCGATCGTGACCATCATGCTGATGTCCGACCGGACCGACGGCAACCTGATCCCCCGCCACCCGTGGTGGACGGCACTGCGTACCTTCACCGCCGTTCTGACCGGGCTTTTCGGGTTCTACGCCTTTTCGGTGCTGCCGCTTGCGCAGACCTACTCGATCCTCTTCGCCATGCCGCTTTTGATCACGCTGCTGGCGATCCCGATCCTCGGGGAAAAGGTCGGCCTCCGCCGCGGCATCGCGGTGGCCGTCGGGCTGATCGGCGTGCTGATCGTCCTCCGCCCCGGCTCGGCGGAGCTTGGCCTCGGGCACCT
>NZ_JBOFBI010000379.1:0-2939 GCF_051645465.1 Tabrizicola sp.
GTGACATCGGAGAGGTCATGCATGATGACGAAGGGGCGCCTGTCGCGGGGCAAGCCGGACAGGGCGCGGGCAATTCCGGATCGCCCGCCGCCCATGCAGTAGATGCCCACCAGATCGGGATGTTCGGCCAGAAGCGCCCGGGTCGTCGTCTCGGCAAGCTCGTTGTTGGAAACTAGATCGACTGTCGGCAGGGCGGCAAGGTTGGGAAATTCCTGTTCGATCAGGTTGAGGAACCCAAGCTCGCGTTCGCGCTGGCCAAGAAAGCCGCGTTGACCGACGAACAGCGCCACCTTTCCCGCCCGGTCGCCACAGAACCGCCCCATGACCAGGCCGGCCGTCCGACCCGCCACCCGATCGTCAAGCCCCACATAGGCCGACCGCCCGGTCGCCAGCAGGTCGGAGGCGAAGGTCACCACCTTCACCCCGGCGGCGATCAGGTCGTTGATGACCAGCCGCGTCCGCGGATGGTCGACGGCCACGACGCCCACACCATGGGTGCCAAGATCGATCCGCTCTACTGAGGCGATCAGCGCTTCGGCGCTCAGGTCGGGCAAGGCGTGGACGGTGGCGCGCGATACCAACGGCAGGCTTCCGGCGAATTCCTCGAGCCGCTGGGCCACGTCGCCGAGGAAGGCCTGGCTGCCGCGGGGCAGGAAGAACTCAAGCTGGGCGGGCCGCGCGGGCAGGACCGTCTGATGGTCCGAGGGCAGGTAGTGCAGCATCTCTGCCGCCTGCATCACCCGCTGCCGGTTCGCCGCGCTGACACCGGGGCGGCCATTCAGCACGCGGTCGACCGTGGCCGTCGAAACCCCGGCTGATCGGGCGATGTCGGATATCCTTGCGCGGAGCACGGGCCAGTCCACCCCTCAGTCTGATGCCCAATCCATCACACGGAGACGCAAAACCCGTCAACTGCCACCGCACTGAGATCGATGAGACCGCCGTTCGCCCCGGTCTCCCGATCATGACACCCCACCGCTGATGGATTCTGATGGAAACCGCTTTGCGGGTCTCGGCCCGTTTTCCCAATGTGGCCGGACGAATCGCCCTTGGGGAGGGGGAGACCATGACGGCAGACCGCGTCCGGGACTATGCGCTGGACGGGCATGACACCGAGCATGCGAAGGCTACGGGGCTGGCCAATGCCGACTGGTACCGGACCGAGGTTGCCCGCAAGGACATGAAAGAGCTGATGCAGCGCCGCGACGGCCCTGCCATCCGCGACACTGCGGTCTGGATCGCCCTGCACATCGTCACGGCCTGGGGCGGGATCGCCTTCTGGGGCACATGGTGGTGTGTGCCGTTCTGGGCGGCCTACGGGGTCCTTTATGGTTCAGCCTGCGACAGCCGCTGGCATGAGGCCGGGCATGGCACTGCGTTCCGGACGCAATGGATGAATGACGTGGTCTATCAGATCGCCTCGTTTCAGGTGGTGCGGAACCCGGTCAGCTGGCGCTGGTCCCACGCGCGCCACCACACCGACACGATCATCGTGGGCCGCGACCCCGAGATCGCCTGCATGCGCCCGCCGAACCTTCTGAAACTGCTCGTCGCCTATGGTGGCATCTACGGCATGTGGGAATCGATGGTGGCCCTGGTCAGGAACGCCATGGGCCATCTCTCGGCGGGCGAGAAGGACTACATCCCCGAAAGCGAGTGGGGCAAGGCGATCTTCGCCGCGCGGTTCCATATGGCGATCTATGCGGCCACAGCCGTCGCGGCCCTTGGCTGGCAATCGTGGATCCCTGTGATGCTGATCGGCGGGCCGCGCATCTATGGGGCCTGGCACATGGTGATGACCGGCCTTATCCAGCACTGCGGTCTGGCCGAAGACGTGACCGACCACCGGCTGAACTCGCGCACCGTCTACATGAACCCAATCTCGCGCTGGCTGTACTGGAACATGAACTATCATATCGAACATCACATGTTCCCGATGGTGCCCTATCACGCGCTGCCGAAGCTGCATGCGCTGATCAAGCACGATCTGCCGCCTGCCAACCCGTCGATCTGGGACGCGTACCGAGAGGCGCTTCCGGCTGTCCTGCGGCAAGCGAAGGACCCGGACTACGCGTTCCGCAAACCCCTGCCGCCGACCGCGCGGCCCTATCAGGAGGCAACGCCACATGGCTGACTGGGTCCGGGTCTGCCCGCTTGACGACATCGACCCCGAAGACGTGATCCGCTTCGATCACGCGGGCCGGACTTTCGCCATCTATCGCGCGCCGGACGGCACCCCATTCGCAACCGACGGACTTTGCACGCATGAGCAGGTGCATCTGGCTGATGGCCTGGTGCTCGGCGATCAGATCGAATGTCCCAAGCACAACGGCCGCTTCAACATCCGCACAGGGGCCGCCCTTCGTGCACCCGTCTGCGTCGCGCTGAAGACCTGGCCCGCCCGGGTGATGGACGGCCAGATCGAGATCGAGGTCTAGGATGAGCCGCAAACGCCTGACCGTCGCCGACATCGCCGCGCTAAAGGGCAAGCGCCAGCTGACCATGCTGCGGATCTTCACTCTGGACGAGGCCGCCGCCGCCGAGGCCGCCGGGATCGACGTCGTCTCGCTTCCGCCCGAACTGGTCACCCACCCCCGTTACCGCGAGGTGGCACCTTCGCTTTTCTCGATGACCGGCGCCGCGCGGGCGACCTGATCAACCGGGGGGCGGATGCCGTCTACTGCTCGGGGTCGATGGAAACCGTGGAGTATCTCGCCCGCGAATGGATTCCGGTTGTGGGGCACGTCGGGCTGGTCCCTTCCCGCGTCACCTGGACGGGTGGCTACCGGGCGGTGGGCAAGACGGCCGACACTGCGCTTGCCCTCTACGATGAATGCCTGGCCTACGAACGCGCAGGTGCCATCGCGGTCGAGATCGAGGTCGTCCCGCCCGAAGTCGCCGCCGAGATCAGCCGCCGGATGAAGCGGCTGTCGCTTTGG
>NZ_JBOFBI010000380.1:0-5637 GCF_051645465.1 Tabrizicola sp.
CCGCCGCCCTGTCCCTCGCCGGGGGCGGCGAAAAGGCGCGTGACCTTCATCAAAGCCGCGGCAAGCTTTTGCCGCGCGAAAGGATCGCCCGCCTGATCGACCCCGGCTCGCCCTTCCTCGAAATCGGCATCTTCGCGGCGCATGATCTTTACGACGGCGCCAGCCCCTGCGCCGGTCTTGTCACCGGGATCGGCCGCGTCGAAGGCCAGGAGGTGATGATCGTCTGCAACGATGCCACCGTGAAGGGCGGCACCTATTTTCCGATGACGGTCAAGAAGCACCTGCGCGCACAGGAGATTGCCGAGCAGAACCACCTGCCCTGCGTCTACCTCGTCGATTCAGGCGGGGCGAATCTGCCCAATCAGGACGAGGTTTTCCCCGACCGCGAGCATTTCGGCCGCATCTTCTTCAACCAGGCCAACATGTCGGCCAAGGGCATTCCCCAGATCGCGGTAGTGATGGGCTCCTGCACTGCCGGGGGGGCCTATGTGCCCGCCATGTCGGATGTCACCATCATCGTGAAGGATCAGGGCACGATCTTTCTTGCCGGGCCTCCGTTGGTCAAGGCCGCCACCGGAGAGGTGGTGAGCGCCGAAGAACTTGGCGGCGGCGATGTCCACACGCGCCTGTCAGGCGTGGCGGACCTGCTGGCAAACGACGACCTGCACGCGCTTGCCCTCGCACGGCGTGCGGTCGCCAACCTGAACCGGCGCAAACAGCCGCAGCTTGCCCTGCAATCGCCCGAAGCGCCGTTTTATGATCCCGAAGAGATCATGGGCATCGTGCCCCCGGAACTGAAAACCCCCTACGACATCCGGGAGGTTATCGCCCGCATCGTCGACGGCTCGCGCTTCGATGAATTCAAGCCGCGTTACGGTGCGACCATCGTTTGCGGCTTTGCCCATGTCATGGGAATTCCCGTCGGCCTCATCGGCAACAACGGGGTGATCTTCTCTGAATCCTCGCTGAAGGCCGCGCATTTCGTGCAGCTTTGCTCGCAGCGCAACATTCCGCTGGTCTTCCTGCAGAATATCTCCGGTTTCATGGTGGGCCGTTCCTACGAAAACCGCGGAATAGCCAAGGACGGGGCAAAGCTGGTGACAGCAGTCGCGACAACGCGGGTGCCGAAGATCACCTTCCTCGTCGGCGGGTCATTCGGGGCGGGCAACTACGGCATGTGCGGCAGGGCCTATTCGCCGCGGTTCCTCTGGTCATGGCCGAACAGCCGGATTTCGGTCATGGGCGGCGAACAGGCGGCAGGGGTACTTGCCACCGTCCGGCGCGATGCGATTGAACGCAAGGGCGGCCAGTGGACCTCCGAAGAAGCGGCCGCGTTCAAGCAACCCACCATCGAGATGTTCGACCGGCAGTCGCATCCGCTCTATGCCTCGGCACGGCTCTGGGACGACGGGATCGTGGACCCGCGTCACAGCCGTCAGGTGCTGGCCCTGTCGCTCTCCGCCGCGCTGAATGCGCCCGTGGAGGAGACGCGCTTTGGCGTCTTCCGGATGTAGGGGCAGCTGATGTTCACCAAAATCCTGATCGCCAATCGCGGTGAAATCGCCTGTCGCGTTATCGCCACCGCCCGGCGTATGGGCTCGAAAACGGTCGCGGTCTACTCCGACGCCGATGCGGGCGCCAAGCATGTGGCGCTGGCCGACGAGGCGGTCCATATCGGCGGCGCTGCGGTTTCCGAAAGCTACCTTCGCGGCGACGCGATCATCGCCGCCGCCCTGCGCACCGGCTCGCAAGCGATCCATCCCGGCTACGGTTTCCTGTCCGAAAACCCCGATTTCGTCGAGGCGGTCGAGGCCGCCGGGCTGGTCTTCATCGGCCCGCCCGCCAGCGCCATCCGCGCGATGGGGCTGAAGGATGCCGCGAAAACCCTGATGACCAAGGCTGCCGTCCCCGTCGTCCCCGGCTATCACGGCGAAAGCCAGGACCCTGACTTTCTGGCGGCTGAGGCGGTCAAGATCGGCTATCCCGTCCTCATCAAGGCGCGGGCCGGTGGCGGCGGCAAGGGCATGCGCCTTGTCGAAGACCCCGCAGGTTTCCGCGACGCCCTTGCAAGCGCCCAGCGCGAAGCCCGGTCGAGTTTTGGCGACCCCGCCTGCCTGGTCGAGAAATACGTGACGCACCCCCGGCACATCGAGATACAGGTCTTCGGCGACGCCCATGGCAACGTGATCCACCTTTTCGAACGCGATTGCAGCCTGCAACGCCGCCATCAGAAGGTGATCGAAGAAGCCCCCGCCCCCGGCATGCCCTCGAACGTCCGCGCCGCCATGGGCCGCGCTGCGGTCGAGGCGGCGAAGGCCATCGGCTACCAGGGCGCTGGAACCGTCGAGTTCATCGTGGACGGCTCCGGCCCGCTGCGCGAAGACGGCTTCTGGTTCATGGAGATGAACACCCGTCTGCAGGTCGAACATCCTGTGTCCGAAGCCATCACCAGGCTCGATTTCGTCGAGCTCCAGCTCCGCGTCGCCGCCGGAGAGCAGCTGCCGGTCCGGCAGGAAGACCTCAGCATCGACGGCTGGGCATTCGAGGCCCGCCTTTATGCCGAGGATGTGCCGAAGGGCTTCCTACCCGCCACCGGCACGCTGGCGCATCTGTCCTTCCCGCCGTGCGTCACGTTCACGCGGGGTGCCGTCCGGGTGGACAGCGGCGTGCGCGAGGGGGATACGATCACCCCCTGGTACGATCCGATGATCGCCAAGGTCATCGTGCATGGCGCAAGCCGCGCCGCAGCGCTCAACCTTCTTGTCGCTACGCTAAGCGAGGTCCGCGTCGCCGGGACGACAACCAATCTGGAATTCCTGACCGCGCTGGCCCGGCACCCCGGTTTTGCCGCCGGCAAGGTCGACACCGGCCTGATCGGCCGCGATCTGGCCCAGCTGACCGCAAGACCGCCCATGCCAGCCGCAATCCCGGCGCTGGCCGCCCTGGCTGCTCTCGGGTCGTTCACCAACCCCCGGGGAAGCGACCCCTGGGACCTTCTGACCGGCTGGCGCGCATGGTCGGAAGCCGAGGATTTCGTCTCGCTTAAGGTCGGCGGAGAAGACTTCCACCAGCGCATCCTCCACCTTGGGAACGGGCGTTTCCGCGCGATTTCCGGCGACCAAGACTGCACCCTGACCATCGCGCAAAGCCGCGAAGGCAGCGTCCTCTTCGACGCCGACGGGCTCCGCTCACGGGCGGAAATCGTGACCGGCGCCGGGTGGATTTCTGTCTTCCATGACGGTCTCTGCTACGATTTCAACCTGATCGACGACCTCGCCGTCGCAGAAGAAGGGCAAGCCAGCGGAGATTCCATCATCGCCCCGATGCCCGGCCTCATGTCCGCGGTCCGGACGGTTAACGGCGCCAAGGTCCGCAAGGGCGACCCGCTCCTCATTCTCGAAGCGATGAAGATGGAACACATCCTGACCGCCCCCCGCGACGGCGTGGTCGCGGAGGTGCTGGTCGCAGAGCGGGATCAGGTCACGGACGGGGTACTGCTTCTGCGGCTGGAGGCGGAAGGTGGCTGAGCGGGTCACGATCTTCGAGGTGGGGCCGCGCGACGGGCTGCAGAACGAAGCCCGGCTGATCCCGACAGCCGACAAGATCCGCCTGATCGACGGTCTCTCGGCCTGCGGTCTCACGCACATCGAGGTTGCAAGCTTCGTCAGCCCGAAATGGGTGCCGCAAATGGCCGATGCGTCGGAAGTCCTGGCGGGCGTCCAGCGCAGGCCGGGCGTTTCCTACGCGGCGCTGACGCCCAACCTGCAGGGTTTCGAGCGTGCGCTTGAGGCCGGAGCGGACGAAGTGGCCGTCTTCGCCTCTGCCTCGGAGGGGTTCTCGCAAAGGAACATCAACTGCTCCATCGCCGAAAGCCTGGAACGTTTCCGGCCAGTGCTTCTTGGCGCCAAGACCGCCATGCTGCCGGTTCGAGGCTACGTCTCCTGCGTGACCGACTGCCCGTTCGACGGACCCGTGGCACCCGAAGCGGTGGCGCAGGTAGCCGAGGCCCTCATCGACCTCGGATGCTACCAGGTAAGCCTTGGCGATACGCTCGGCTCGGCCACCCCCGCGTCGACCGGAAAGATGCTGGAAACCGTCCTCGCGCGCCTGCCAGCATCCCGGTTGGCCGGGCATTTCCACGACACCCATGGGCAGGCACTGCAGAACATCGCCCTCTGCCTCGATCTCGGCCTGCACACCTTCGACAGCTCGGTCGGCGGCCTCGGCGGCTGCCCCTATGCGCCGGGCGCGCAAGGCAATGTCGCCACGGAAGCGGTCGTCACGATGCTGCACGATCAAGGCTTCGAGACCGGCATCGATGTCGAAGCCCTGGCCGCCATGTCACGATTTGCCCAAAGCCTCAGGAGACCCGCATGAGTTGGAAAACCCTCGACGTCACCACAGACGAGCGCGGCGTTGTCGGGGTCCGGCTGAACATTCCCGAAAAACGAAACGTCCTCTCCGCAATGATGATTGCCGAACTGACCGAGATGGCCGCGACCATAGGCCATGACGGCAAAACCCGCGCCATCGTCCTATCCGGAGCCGGGACCACATTCTGCGCCGGCGCGGACCTGAACTGGATGAAGGCCCAGATCGAGGCCGACCGGGCACAGCGCATGCGAGAGGCGAGGAAGCTCGCCGAAATGCTACACGCCCTGAACACCATCCGCGCGCCCCTGATCGGTCGCCTGCACGGCGGCGCATTTGGGGGCGGTGTCGGCATCGCTTGCGTCTGCGATCTGACGCTGGCGGACAGCACGACGAAGTTCTGCTTTTCGGAAACCCGTCTCGGGATCATTCCGGCCACAATCGGGCCTTACGTGCTGGCCAGGATGGGCGAGGGCAACGCCCGCCGCGTCTTCATGTCGGCTCGCGTCTTCGAGGCGGCGGAGGCCGAACGCCTTGGCATCGTCTCCCGAGCGGTTCCGGCGGACGACCTCGACCAGGCGGTCGAGGCCGAAGTTGCCCCCTACCTCCAGGTCGCGCCGGGGGCTGTGGCGGCGGCCAAGAAGCTGGCCCGAGACCTCGGCCCCCGCATCGACGCCGACGTCATCGACGACACGATCAGGCGCCTCGCCGACATCTGGGAAGGGCCCGAGGCGCGGCACGGCATCGCTGCCTTTCTGAACAAGCTGCCCCCCGATTGGGCGCGGAAGACCCACGGATGACGCGACTTCATGACGCACAAATCCCGTAGATACAGCTGCCTCAATTGTGGGCGTCGGATAGGAAAACTGGCCCTCTGCGGCTAGATTCTCCGGCTGCTGGCCTCGCACATAGGCTTGCCCTAAAGCTAACACGCGTAGCGAAGTTTGTTTGTTGACCGACATGCCTCTGCGGGCGGAGTACCCCTTTATGCGGAACCACGAGAGAGAGTAGGTCCAATGATCTTGCTCCCGGGCGCCTGGTTTCTCAAGCGAGTTGCCTTGGTGTGTCCAGACCGGTATCGGCAGATCCGCCGCAACTGACTCGCCAGATTTGGTCACAGCGAGTGTCCTGTGTGGATAGCTCCTGCATAGCAAGACATTTTTGAGTCTAGTTTTGCACGGGTCAGAAGCAGACGTGTGTTCGGCCTGTTTGCGCGGCACACGCGGCCGCTGGCCCTGATGGTTTCCGCGAACCAAGTCCCAAACC
>NZ_JBOFBI010000381.1:0-7788 GCF_051645465.1 Tabrizicola sp.
GCCCCCGGTCGCGCCACGCACCCTTGGAGGGTGGCGGACTTACATTGGAGAGAACCTATGGCACGCGAGATCGCTGATCTTCTGGCCGAGGTACGGACGGGGACAGGCAAGGGGGCCGCCCGTCAAGCCCGTCGTGAGGGCACCGTACCTGGCATCATCTACGGCGACGGGGTAGCACCCCAGCCGATCAAGATGAAATACAACTACCTCCTGACCAAGCTGCGGCAGGGTCGTTTCCTGCAGACGCTCTTCAACCTCAAGGTCGAAGGGCAGCCTGACGTCCACGTCATCTGCCGTGGCGTCCAGCGCGATGTGGTCAAGGACCTGCCGACGCATGTCGACTTCATGCGCATCCACGATGAAAGCCGGATCGAGCTGTTCATCCACGTCGACTTCATCAACCACGAAGCCAGCCCCGGCCTGAAGCGCGGTGGTGCGCTGACCGTGGTCCGCTCGGAGGTCGAGCTTGAAGTGACTGCTGGCGACATCCCCGATCACATCACGGTCGATCTGACCGGCAAGGTCATCGGCGACGTCATCCACATCAACGATGTGGTGCTGCCGGAAGGCGCAAAGCCCACGATCGCACGGAACTTCGTGATCGCCAACATCGCGGCTCCGTCGGGCCTGGTGGTGGAAGAGACCACCGAAGAAGCCACCGCCTGAGACACCGGACCATGAACCCGCGCGGGGGGCCTTCGGGTCCCCCGTTGCATTTCAGAGCAGCCCGATCACCCTGATTTTTCGCAGAAAAATCGTGCTTCGAGGCCAGCCTCAAACCCGAGGCCAGATCAGCGCCTCCGCCATCCGGTGCAACAGCGCCTCGGCCCGCGCCCGCACCGCCGCCCGATCCCCCTGCGCCCTGCACTGCGCCGACGCCGCGGCGTGGAAGATCAACGCCATCAGCCCCTCGGCCAGCACTTCGGGTGCCGCCCGCTGGGCCACCACTCCCCGCGCCTGCATTGCTCCGATCCCCTCAGCCAGCCGCTCGATCACACCGCAGACCATCAGATCCATGCCCAGCCCCACTCCAGCAGGCCCGCTGAACCGCGCAATCAGCGCGACGGTATCGGCGTCGGCAGCGAACCGGAGGAAGACCTGATCGAGCAGCGCCTTCAGCGAAGCAGCATCGCTCGGGGCCGCAAGCCCGGCGAGGTCCGCAGTCAGACTTTCGGCCAGCAGTACTGCCAGGAAATGGTCGCGATCCGGGAAATGCGCGAAGAACGTCCCCTTCGCCGTTCCCGCCCGCGCAACAACCTCCTCGGTCCGCAACCCCGCCATCCCCGAGGTGCCCACGATCTCCCGCCCCGCTGCCAGCAGCCGGTCGCGCGTCGCAATGGTTCGGGCCTGCACTTTCCGCGTCATCCGACCCTCGGAAGAAATATTGACTACAGTCATTTTATATGAATACTGACTATAGTCAATTTATGGAGCCCCCATGTCCCGCCGCATCCTTATCGCCAATCTTCATCCTGCCAGACTGTCACTCAGCGCCGCCCTCGCGCAAGCCTATGCCGACGGCGCCACCGCCGCGGGCCATGAAGTACGCCACGCCACCCTCTCCGAAATGGCCTTCAACCCCGACTTCGGCCAGTCCGGCTACCGCAACGCCCCGGCGCTGGAACCCGACCTCGAAGGCTTTCGTGCCGATCTGACCTGGGCCGAGCACCTCGTCCTTGTCTCGCCCATGTGGTGGGGCGGCCTGCCGGCCAAAGCCAAGGGGCTCTTCGACCGCGCCTTCCTGCCCGGCTATGCCTTCGACCCGCGCCAACGCCGCATGGGCCTGCCGAAACCGCTGCTGGCCGGACGGACCGGGCGGCTGATCCTGACCTCGGACACGCCAGCTTGGGCGTTCTGGCTGATGTATCGGAGTGCCCTCAAGCATCAGGTGCAAAAGCAGATCCTGAGCTACGTTGGCATTCGCCCGAACGGATTGACGCATTTCTCGCCCGTTCAGCAAAGCACGAACGAAATCCGCCAGGACTGGATCAGGTCAGCACAATCACTCGGCGCCCGCGCCGCCTAAGTCGCGCCGGAAGACCAGTGTTGCAGCCTTCGCCCCCTTCGGTTCGTCCTGAAACCCCTGCGCGGCCAGCGCCGTCCTGATCCGCGCCACCCCCGCGTCGCCATAGACCTGCGGATGCGTCTCGACCACGATCAGCCGCACGCCGGGCAGGGGCTGCACCAGCACGTCAAGCTCTGCGCCCTCGATGTCACAACAGATCACCGTCGGCCTCACCTTCGCCAGCAGCCGAGCAATGGGCCGCGCCGGAACAAGGATCACTTCGGCATTCTCCGGCCAACCCTCCGGCCCGCGCAAAGCGCTCGCCCAGAAGGCCGGGCGCTGGCCAAACTCCACCTCACCGCCCGTCGCCTCCCCGACGACCGCCCCACGGATCACCCTCACCCCTTTGAACCCATTCGCCGCCAGATTCTTCCGCGCCAGCGCAATCGTCTCCGGCCCCGCCTCAACCCCCGTAACTGCGTCCTCACCCAGAACCCCCGCAGCCAGCGCACACAGAAACCCGATCCCCGCCCCAAGGTCCAGGAACCGGTCCCCCGGCACCAGATGCGCCAGCAGTGCGTCCGCCTCATGGTTCTCGTACCGCCCGGCGGTCAGCGACCGCTGCAGATTGCCGCGCAGTGCGGAATTGGGCAAGTAAAGCGTCAGGCCGCGAAGAGTGAAGCTGCGCATCAGGGATTGGCTCAATTGTCGGGCGGCCTGTCTGACGCTATACCCCAGCGAAGCGTCCAGCAACAGGAGCAGCGCCCGTGAAACTCTGGGTCGGCCTCGGCAACCCCGGGCAGAAATACGCAGGCAACCGGCACAACATAGGCTTCATGGCCGTTGACCGGATTGCCTCCGACCATGGCTTCACGCCCTGGCGCAAGGCCTTTCAGGGCCTCGTCTCCGAAGGCCGCCTCGGCGCCGAAAAGGTTGCCCTTCTGAAGCCCGAGACCTTCATGAACCTCTCCGGCCAGTCGGTGCAGGCCGCTCTGGCGTTCTGGAAACTGCCCCTGACCGACGTGACCGTGTTCCACGACGAGCTCGACCTCGCCCCCGGAAAGCTGCGGCTGAAGCAGGGCGGCGGACATGCAGGCCACAACGGCCTCCGCTCGATCCACGGCCACCTGGGCGACGACTACGCCCGCATCCGCCTTGGCATCGGTCATCCCGGCCACAAGGATGCGGTTGCGGCCTATGTCCTCCACGACTTCGCCAAGGCCGATCAGGACTGGCTCGAAGACCTCCTCCGCGGCATTTCCGAAGGTGCCCCGGCGCTGGCCGAAGGCGACGGGCAAAAGTTCATGAACGCCGTCAGCCTGCGCACCGCACCACCCCGGTCTTCAACCACAAGGGACAAGCCCGAAGCCCCCACGCCCCCGACACCCACCCCAACCGCAGTCGTAGCCGAGGACAAGCGAAGCCCGATGCAAAAGCTCCTGGACAAGTTCCGATGAGCCAGGTCCGCGAGGCCTTTCGTTATCAGGCCCTGGCCTGTGAAAGCCTCGGATCGCCCTTGATGGCCCGGCTTATGGCCGGCCTGGCCGAGCGGCTTCAGCCTGGCGATCCTGTTTCGGATCAGGTCCTCGGCTGGCCAGGCGATCCGTTTCCGCGCGCTGACAGCCTGCCCCTCCGGCTGGCAGGCGGCCTCCACGCACTGGTTATCTCCGGGGCCGATCCGGTCTTTGCCCAAGCCTACAGCGTTTCCGGCGCAGATCCGACGGAAGTGGCCCTGGAAACCATTCGACGACATCCCGCCTTCCTTCTCGACTGGCTCAAATCCCCACCCCAGACCAACGAGGTCCGCCGCTCCGCCGTCCTCATCGCCGCCGCGCAGTGGCTGACCGCACGCTTCGGACTGCCGCTCATCCTCTCCGAACTCGGCGCCAGCGCGGGCCTCAGTCTCCTCTGGGATCACTACGGCCTTGAGGCAGACGGCCACACCTTCGGCCCGAAAAATCCCACCCTGACCCTCACCCCCGACTGGACCGGCCCCCTGCCACCAGAAGCCGCCCCCAGAGTGATCGACCGGGCGGGCGTAGACCTCAACCCCCTCGACCCCGTGGCCGACCGCCTCAGACTCCTCGCCTATCTCTGGCCCGACCAGCCCGACCGCATCGCCCGCACCCGCGCTGCCCTCGACCTTGCCGCCGAGGTGCGCCCCGAGGTCGACCGGGGCGATGCCGCCGCCTGGCTGGAGACGCGACTCGCAACCCGCCACGAAGGCGCCCTGCACCTCGTCTTCCACACCGTCGCCTGGCAGTACTTCCCGCCCGAAACCCAGACCCGTGCCCTGGCCGCGATGACGTCTGCGGGGGAACACGCCTCGCCCAACGCCCCGCTCGCAAGACTGTCGATGGAGGCCGACAACCAGAACCCAGGCGCCGCCCTCACCCTGACCCTATGGCCAGAAGGCGAGACGATCCCCCTAGGCCGCGCCGATTTCCATGGCCGCTGGGTCGACTGGCAAGCCCCGCAACACACCCCATAACACCTTTCATCTTTGCCCAAATATCCCCGCCGGAGGCATACCCGAGCCTCTGCGCGTTCTTCACGCGCAGAGGCGAGACAAAGAGTCTTCGCGCGTCAGCGCTCAATCTGAAAACCGCCCCAACCCGCGATACGGCCCTACCCCCGCGACACCAGCCCCGTCAGCGCACGCGACACCAGCGACGACACCGCCGGGCGCTCCAGCGCGACAAACGGCATCGGCCGACAAAGCTCCATCGCCGCCAGCCCAACCCGAGCCGTCAGCGCCCCGTTCACCACCCCTTCGCCGAACCGCCGCGAGAGCTTCGACAGCACCCCGCCACCCGCGACCGATCCGATCATGTCATCCGTCAGCGCCAAGGCCCCCGCCGCGATCAGCGACCCGAACACCCGACGCAGCAGCCCGAGGCTCCCGAAACTCCCAGACCTTCCGCCATAGATCTCGGCGATCCGCCGGATCATCCGCAGATTGGCCACCAGCGCCGTCGCCACATCCGCCAGCGCCAGCGGTACCAGCGCCGTGACCATCGCCACCTGCCGGGCCGAGCTTTCGATCACCAGCCGCGCCTCGGCATCCAGCGTCGTCAGAAGCTCCCGCTCTGCCAGCGCGAGCAACGCATCAGCATCCATCACCTCCGCCTCGCGCTCCGCCAGACGAGCACGCCCCCAGGCCGTATCCCCCCGCGCCGCGTAAAGCCGCGTCAGGTCCGCAACCACGCTCCGGGCCGCCGGAAGGTCAACTTCAGAACGGGCCGCCTCAGCCCGGGTCCGAAGGCCATCAAGGCGGCGCAGACGGATGAAGGCGGCCCATTCCCGCAACGCCAGCACCAACCCAGCCACCACCGCCAAGGCGACCAGCGCAAAGGCCAGCCACCCGAGGATCAGGTTCCGCGCCAGAAGCCCCGCGACAAAGTCATAGGCCGCTACCGAAATCGCGAAGGTGAAAAGCGCGCCAAAAGCCCACAGCGCAAAGCGGGTCAGCGCCGATCCCTTCCGTTGCGAAAGCGCCGCCACCGCCTGCATCGCCTGACCCTCGGGCAAGGCATCGGGCACCGCAGGGGCCATCGACGGGTCGGCCGCTTCGTCGATCTCCTGCAGAAACGGCTTTGGCGGGCGGCTCATGGCGCCTTCCTCCAGATCAGCCGAAGGTCCGGCAAACCCTCGTCATTGCGGCCATCGGTCCGCTCGACCTCGCGAAAGCCTTCGCGCAGATAGAAGGCGACAGCCCCCCTGTTGGCTTGGAAGGCCCAAAGCTCGACCGTCGGTTCGACCGCCTTCACCTCGTCCAGGAGTGCCTTGCCGACGCCCAGCCCGCGCGCCTCAGGTGCAAGGTAAAGCGCCGCTATATGGCCCGCCTTGCGCGCAAGGAAACCCATCGGCCCAGTGCCGCCCCGCGCCACCCGAACCACGTGGCTCTCAATCAGCCCGCTGAGGAACCCCACATCCTCCTCCCGGCTGTGCAGGACCGGCATCCATCCCGTCTCGCGCACCCAGTCGCCCAGGATCAGCGCCAGCGGTCCCGCATCGCCGGGCGACGCATCCGTGATCCCCCAGCCCGTCACAACTGATCCCCGATCAGAAACTCCACCGCACGGTCCAGCCGGATATGCGGCGGGCCTTCGCCGGGCTTAAGGCTCAGCCGCGCGGGCGCGAAGCCCATCAGGCTGTAGTCCGCATCCAGCCACTTCTCCGCCCCCTCCCGCGCCGGCGACAGAACCCGCGCCGGGTCCGACGGCAGCGCGCCCGGATACATCAGCGCAGGTTTCCCCGTCGACAGAAGCGTCCCCCGCACTGCCGGAAGCACCACGCCATCGCGGGTCACGCTCTCCTCGACCGTCGTGCGCAAACTGGCCAGCGACATCGCCGCCGTCGCAGCCCCCGAGAAATCGGCCCGCGACTTCGCCTCGGCCAGAAGCGCCGCCGCGATCGCCGTCAGCGCCGGGTGCTGTTCGTGATGCAGATGGTCAGCCTTGGTCGCCGCGAACAGGATCCGCTCAACCCGCCTGCCCCCGAACAGCGCCGAAAGCCAGGAGTTCCGACCGGGACGAAACGCCGACAGCACCTCCGCCATCGTCCGCCGCAGGTCCTCGACCGCGCCCGGCCCCTGGTGGATCGCCCCCAGCACATCGACCAGCACGACCTGCCGGTCGATCTTGGCAAAATGATCGCGGAAGAACGGACGGACAACCCGGGATTTGTACGCCTCATACCGCCGCTCCATCTCGCGCCAAAGGCTCGCCCGCGGGGTCAGCGCAGGCTTCGGCAGCGGCGCGAAGGTCAGGACGGGCGAGCCCGCAAGATCGCCCGGCAACAGGAACCGGCCCGGCGTCACATCGACCCGACCAAGATCACGGGCCGCCGCAAGATAGGCGGTGAAGCTCTCCGCCAAAGCCCGCGCCTTGGCTTCCTCCAGCCGCAAGGCCCCATCCTCGGCCCGCGCCAGCGCACGAAAGGCGGCAGCCTCCCGGCGCTTCTCCAGCCTCACCAGCGTGGCCTCCGACCACTGCTCGTAGCTCTGATCCAGCAGCGCCAGGTCCAGAATCCACTCGCCCGGATAGTCCACGATGTCGAGATGCAGCGTATGCGGCCCCCGCCAGGACGAGAAAAACCCACCCGGCTGCACCCGGAACGACAGCCTCAGCTCCGAGATCGACCGCGTCGACGCAGGCCACCGCGGCTGATCACCGGTCATCGCCGCAAGATGCGTCTCATAGTCGAAACGTGGCAGCGTCACATCCGGCTGCGGCTGCAGATAGACCCCCAGAATCCGCCCTTCCGCCGCCGCCTTCAGCTGCGGCATCCGGCCCCGGTTCAGAAGGTTCGCGACCAGCCCGGTCAGGAAAACCGTCTTGCCCGCACGCGAAAGACCCGTCACACCAAGCCGCAGCGTCGTATCGAAGAAGGTCTCGCCAAGCGTCGCCCCGGCCCCCTCGATCCCGCGAGCTATCCCGTCCGTCAGCCCGGAAAATGCCACTGCCGCCCCTCGTATCCGCCGCGGGCAAGATAGGCAGGGGGCCGCGGGATTGATAGGGGGCAGGCTGCGGTGGGCGGAATTGCCGACCTCCCAGCGTTGATCAAGGGGAACAGCCGCAAAGGACGGGCGCCTCCCCTCCCCCAACGTGGGGAGGGGATGGGGGTGGGGGGCTTTGGCCGGAGAGTTTCGGGCACCGCGTGGCATCAACCGCTCCCCCCCGATCCCACCATCCGATAAAGGCCCGCTCACCGCGATCCAGCGTGATGCATTCACAAATCCCGGCACCCGCGTTAGGGATGCCCCATGCCCCGCTATGCCC
>NZ_JBOFBI010000382.1:0-17310 GCF_051645465.1 Tabrizicola sp.
CCCCGTGGAGTATTTCTCAAAAGAGCAGGCACAATTTTAGTTATATTTTAATGAGTTACTTGGGTGGGAACATGCGGTAGTAGAGCCAGTCGGGCAGGAAGTTGCCGCCTCGGAAAAGCAGGCTGAAGAGCGTGGGGAAGCTGACCTTGAAGCGGTTGCTGGCCATGTGGCGGAACATGATGCGGGCGGCTTCGTCCGGGTCCATGATGAAGGGCATGGTGAAATCGTTCTTGGCCGTCAGACGGGTGCGGATGAAGCCGGGGTTGGCGAGTTGCACGGCGATGCTGGTCTTGCGCAGGTCGGCGTAGAGGCTTTCGGCCAGCACCATGGTTCCGGCCTTGGAGGCGGCGTAGCCGATGGCTCCGGGCAGGCCGCGGAAGCCGGAGAGCGAGCCGGTGATCACGATGTGGCCCTGGCCTTTGGCGACCATGCCGGGGAGCGCTGCGCCGACCGCACGCATGCAGCCGGTGAAGTTTATGTTGGCCATCGCTTCGGCGGCCTTGGCATCCCAGTCCTGCGCGCGCATCGGCCAGTAGACTCCGGCAAGAAAGACCATCCCGTCGAGGTCGGGGAGTTGGGCGGCGGCGGCGGTGACGCTGTCGGTCGAGCCCACGTCGAGCGGCAGGGCGGTGGCTTTTCCGGGAAGGCTGGCGACGGCGGCTTTCAGGGCGTCTTCGCTGCGGGCCGAGAGGATGAGTTCGGCGCCGGCGGTGCTCAGTTCCTTTGCGAGCGCCAGGCCCAGACCTTCGGATGCGCCGACGAGCCAGTAGCGCTTGCCGCGGAAATCCCTCATTCGGCGGCGGCGAGGAAGGGCGTCTGGGCGGCGGCGGCGGGGACCGGGCGCATGGTGGCGACGAGCTCGGCGACCTTGAAGCCGAATTTGCGGAACTGGGAGCGGTTCATGATCGTGCCGTTCTCCATCAGGTACATCCAGTCGGTCACGTCGAGGACATGGCCCCCGGCTTCGGGTGTGAGGCGGATGCGGTAGCGGAGCATGACGCTGGACCCCTCGACACGGCCCTGGCCCTTGCCCACGACGTCGGGCGCGGTGGCGGTGATGTTGCCGCCTTCGTCGACGGCCAGGGTCCAGGCGCGGTGCTGGATCGAGCCGCTGTCATAATGGAAGACCTCGGCCAGCGTGCCGGTGTTGCCCTGCCAATCGCCGTTCATGTCAGCAACGAAGCGCGAGGTTACTCGGCCCAGGGGCCCGAAGATCACGCCTTCACACTGGATGGGTCCCGACAGGTGCTGGCGGAGGTCGAAGGTCGGCCCCTGCTCTGCGTAATCCTCGGGCGACTGCGCCCGGAACGAGGCGTAGCGGCTGCGAAGCACGATCAGGGCGAGGATGATCAGCTCGCCGAGAATGGCATAGGCAAAGAGGTTCACGATGCGGCGTCCTTGGTGGGGTCTGAAAGCCGGGTTGCGGCGAGAAGAGCGATTGCGATGACCTTAAGTACGCAAGGAAGGCCCGCGTAGATCAGTGTGAGCGTGCGAAGGGCACTGTCGGAGTTGGTGAGGCCAGGCTGGAACCCTGCGGCATCGAGGGCCGGGAGGATGATCAGGGCGGCGAGGGCGAGGGAAAGTTTGGAGACGAAGGACCAAAGCCCGAAAGCCGCGGCTTCGGGTGTGCCGGTCTGGGCCAGGCGGGTGGCGAAGAGCGCGGGGAGGAGGGTGAGGTCGGCGCCGAGGGCTGCACCGGAGGCAGCGCAGATGATGGCGAAGGGGATGAGGTCGCCGGGGCCGAGCGTGTAGGTCCAGAGGAAGGCCGCGATCGCGAGGGTCATGGCTGACAGGAGCACGGGCTTCGGTGTGAAGCGGCGGGCGAGGTAGCTCCAGACCGGGGTGGAGAGGGCGGCGGCGAGGAAGAAGAGGAGGAGGAGCGGGCCTTCGTAGCCGGGGCTCGCGAGGCGGCTTTCGACGAAGAAGAGGAAGAGGGTGGAGGTGACGGCGACCGGGGCGGCGTTCAGGAGCGCGATCAGGAGGAGGCGGCGGGAGAGCGGGTCGGCGAGGACGGGGCGGAAGAGGGCGATGGGGTTTGGCGCCGGGGTGGCGGGGCGGCCCAGCCATTCGCGGTGCATGGCGATAGTGGCGATCAGGGCGATGGCGGCGAAGACCAGGGCGAAGGTGGCGAAGGGCTGGTTTGTGAGCGCGATCAGGGCGACCGGGGCCACGGCGGCAAGGCAGACGCCGAGCAGCGAGCCGCCCTCACGCCAGCCGGCGAGGCGGATGTGGCCCTGGGGGCCGAGGGTTTGGGCCTTGGTCACGCCCTCGGCGTAAAAGCAGATGGTGAGGAAGGAGAAGGCGCTGAAGAGGCCGGTCAGGCAGAGCGCGAACCAGAGGAGGGGGGCGAAGGGAGGGGCGACGGCGAAGAGGGCGGCCATGGAGGCGGCCATGAGGGCGGTGGCAAGGGCGATGCCCAGGCGGCGGCTGGGGCGCGTCGCCTCGGCCAGCCAGCCGAGGAGTGGGTCCTGCACGACGTCGATCAGGCGGAGGGCGGCGAGGGTGAAGCCCATGGCGGCGAGCGAGATGCCGAAGGTGTCGACGTAGAACTTGGGGGCATGGATGTAGATCGGCAGGCCAGCCATCGCGATGAGTGCTGCGAAGAGCGACCAGGCGGCGAGGCGTTCTGTCATCGATACGGTGCCGCGTGGTGCGGACGGTTTTCATATTGAGCGCGTTCCGCGCAAGCCTTTTGTCTCGCCTCTGCGCGTGAAGAACGCGCAACCGGCTCGGGTGAAGAGCCTCCGGCGGGGATATTTGGGGAAGGGAAAGACGTGGGGTGAGCAGGATTTGGACCTGGGCGGTGGGCCATCTTGTGACGTATTCGGCAGTGGGGGCGTTGCCGGGTTGGATGTGCAAGCGCCTGGGCCAAAGGTGCAGCGCTTCCGGGCGGGCGAGCTGCGACAGGCGGTGCAAGGCGAAGGGACGGCAGGTGACGACGGCAGGACAGGACGCATGCCGCGTGGGCCTTTTGTCTCGCCTCTGGGCGTGAAGGGCGCGCTGTCGGCTGGGGTGAAGGGCCTCCGGCGGGGATATTTGGGGAAGGGAAAGATGTGGGGTGAGCAGGATCTGGACCTGGGCGGTGGGCCATCTCGTGACGTATTCGGCAGTGGGGGCGTTGCCGGGCTGGATGTGCAAGCGCCTGCGCCAGAGGTTCAGCGCTTCCGGGCGGGCCAGCTGCAACAGGCCGTGCAAGCCGAAGGGACGGCAGGTGACGACGGCAGGACTGGAGGTATGCCGCGTGGGCCTTTTGTCTCGCCTCGGGGCGTGAAGGGCGCGCGGCGGGCTGGGGTGAAGAGCCTCCGGCGGGGATATTTGGGCAAAGATGAAAGGCTTTAGGGTAGGTGCCGCCCGGCGCCTTGCGGAGTGTCATCGTGAGACGTCTTCGGCGGGGGGCGCGGGGCGGTTGTTGAACTTGGCCCGTTTCAGCCAGAGCTTCAGGGCTTGCCAGTGGATCAGAGCCAGCACCCGGCGAGAACCGAAGGGGCGGCGCAGGGCGGAGGCGAGGATGCCGCGGTTGGTCAGGGCCTCGCGGGGGCCGATGAGGTTGGTGAAAAGGCCGCCGCCGGGCGTGGTGTAGTCGATCCAGATGCCGATCCGGTCGGGGCGGAGGTCGAAGCGGAAGGCGTAGGTCCCTTGGACCGGCTGGAAGGGCGAGACATGGAAGATCTTCTGGGCCTGGATCGTGTCTTCCCTGGTGATCGGCGCGCGATCCTCACGGTGGCAGAGGTAGGAATGGCGGTCGCCGTAGGTGTTGGTGACCTCGGCGATCACGGCGCGGAGGTGGCCGCGGTGGTCGTAGGACAGCCAGAAGCTTACCGGGTTGAAGACATGGCCGAGAAGCCGGGGCTGGGCGAGGAGGAGCACGCGGTCGGCGGCGAGGCCATGTTCGAGAAGGATCTCGCGCGCCCAGTCGACGCCCCTGCCCTGCCCCGGTGCGCCGCCATGGTCGCTGTCCTGAAGCGACATCAGGTTTCCGGCATTGACCGAGAATAGCGCGGGGCCTTTGGCTTTGGCGGGGTCCAGCAGGATGTAGTCCACCGAATAGCGGAACGCGTTCTGGACCGGGCCTTTGCGGCCGTGGAAGGTCTCGGCCCGGATGCGCTGGACCGCTGTCATGCGACGAGCCGCAGTGCCTGGCGTTCGGCCATGGCGTTGACGACGTCGACCGCCGAGGCGAAGCCGTCTTCGTGGAACCCATTCCGCATCCAGGCGCCGCAGAACCAGGTGTTGCGGCTGCCGTTCATCGTCCGCAGGCGATCCTGCGCGGCGAAGGCTGCCACGTCGAAGACCGGGTGGTGGAAGGTGTTGACGTCGTGGATCAGCTTGTCCCGGATCGGGCGGGTGGTGTTCAGCGTCACGAACAAGGGGTCATCCTGCGGGATCGGCTGCAGCGAGTTCATCCAGTAGGTCAGGTCGATCCGGTCGCCGGGGCCGGTTTTCGGCTCGACATAGGACCAGGACGACCAGACCTTGCGCGACTTCGGCATCAGCGAGGCGTCGGCGTGCAGCACCGCCTCGTTCGCCTGATAGCGGATTGCGGCAAGGGCACCGGTTTCTGCGGGCGTGCCGTCGGACAGAAGGCGCAGGGTGATGTCGGAATGGGTGGCGAAGACGACATCGTCGAAAAGCTCCCACTCGGCGCCGTGGGCGCGGACGAAGACCGACCCCGCTTCGCGCTTGACGCCTGCGACGGGGGTGCCGGTGCGGATATCGACGCCCTGGGCCGTCATCGCCGACTGCAGGCGGCGGACATATTCGACCGAGCCGCCCTTGACCGTGTACCACTGGTGCTGGCCATCGTAGCCCATCAGCGCGTGGTTGCGGAAAAAGCGTACCAAGGCCGCGGCGGGGAAGTCGAGGATGCCGGCGGTGGGGGTCGACCAGATCGCGCCCGAGAAGGGGGTGATGTAATGGTCGCGGAACCAGGCGCCGGTGCGCAGGCGGCCCAGAAGCTCACGGATCGTCATGGCGGGGTCGTTCGCGACCGCCTCGGCGTTGCGGTTGAAGTGGAGGATGTCGGACAACATCCGCAGGAAATTCGGTGAGAAAGCGTTGCGGCGCTGGGCGAAGATCGTGTCTACGGACGCAAGCCCGTATTCCAGCGCGCCACCCCGGATCGAGGCGCCGAAGGACATGCTGCTTTCAGTGGTGGGGACCTGGAGCTTTTCGAAGAGCTTGACGAGGTGCGGATAGTTCACCCGGTTGAAAACGATGAAGCCGGTATCGACCGGCTGGTCCTTGCGTTTGCCCGCCAGCACCGTGCGGGCGTGGCCGCCGAGGCGCGGCTCGGCCTCGAACAGCACGACCGAGTTGCGGTCGGCCAGAAGGTGGGCGGCGGCCATGCCTGAGATGCCCCCTCCGATAACAGCGATGCGGCGGGGAGCCTGGCCTAACTTCTCGAACGGCATTCGGGTGAGTTCCTTCCCTCGTTTCCAGTGGTTACGCGCGGTGCCGTGGATCGGATCACCCACTTGCCCGTGATCTATGGTGTGCAGTCGGCGGAAGTTTCGTGTCAGTTTAGGGCAACGTGGCAGATGCCAAATTTCTGTCAAACGAAGTTGACATTTGGTCTTGACGTGTTGCCCCAGCGCTCCAATTCGCCTGAAAGTGATCCGACCGCGGACTGCCTGCGTAGAAAAGCCATGATGCTTGATGCCAGCATAACCGTTATGACGGAGCAGGCTTGCCAACCGCCCCCAGCTAGGGCGGTATTACGGTCAGGCCTGCGCCAGAAGAGGGACGGTTCATTGGCGATTGCGGAGGAAGAAACAGACCTGGCCAGCCTTCTGGTGAAGGTGCGCGACCATCAGGACAAGGCGGCGTTTGCGGCCCTGTTCCGGCACTTTGCCCCCAGGGTGAAGGGCTTTCTGATCAAGTCGGGAGCGGGGGCCGGTCTGGCAGAGGAATGCGCGCAGGATGTCATGGCGACGCTGTGGCAGAAGGCGCATCTCTTCGACCCCGCGCGGGCCAGCGTGTCGACCTGGGTCTACACGATTGCCCGAAACCGCCGGATCGACGTCCTGCGCCGCTCGCGCCGGGCGGAACCGGAGGAGCTGGATTGGGGCCCCGAGCCAGAGCCTGACCAGGCCGAGGTGATGGAGGCCCAGCAAGAGACCGAGCGGCTGGGACGCGCGTTGCAAGCGCTGCCCGCGCCGCAGAGGACACTGATCGAACGGGCCTTCTACGGCGACCTCTCGCACAGCGAGATCGCTGCCGAAACGGGCCTTCCGCTGGGGACAATAAAATCGCGTATACGACTGGCGCTGGAGAAATTGCGTCAGCACATGAGTTGAAGGACGAAGACGAAATGACGATACGCCACCATCTTTCGGATCAGCTGCTGATGGCCTACGCGGCCGGTCAGTTGCCCGAGGCGTTCAACCTGGTCGTCGCGACCCACGTGTCGCTGTGTGACGAGTGCCGGGCGCAGCTGGCGTCATTCGATGCAGTTGGCGGGGCACTGCTGGAGGACGCGGACGAGATCGCGATGGGCGAAGACGCCCTGGCCGAGGCTTTGACCCGAATCCAGGGGCTGCCGCAGGCGACGCGGTCCGAGCCTTTGAAATCCGCCGGGGTCTTTCCGGCGCCGTTGGCCGATTATGTCGGGGGCGATCTGGCGTCGGTCCGCTGGCGGCGGGTTGGCGGTGGGGTGAAGCAGGCCATTCTGCCGACCGGCCCCGACGCGACGGTTCGTTTGCTGTTCATCCCGGCTGGAACTGCCGTCCCCGACCATGGCCACCGCGGCACAGAGCTGACGCTGGTGCTGCAGGGCGCCTTTGCCGACCAGAACGACCGGTTCAGCCGGGGCGATGTCGAGATCGCCGATGAAGACCTGGAGCATACCCCGGTGGCACTTGCGGGCGAGGATTGCATCTGCCTGGCCGCCACGGATGCTCCGCTGCGGTTCCGCGGGCTGCTGCCACGGTTGGCGCAGCCGTTGTTCAGGATTTGAGCCGGGTCAGATCGGCTTACGCTGGGTCGTGACAGACGGCCTCGACATTGTTGCCGTCCGGATCAAGCACGAAAGCCGCGTAGTAGGTGGCGTGATAATGCGGCCGAAGGCCCGGCGCACCGTTGTCGGTGCCGCCCGCCGCCAAAGCCGCCGCGTGGAACGCATCGACTTCGGCACGGCTTTTCGCGGTGAAGGCCACGTGCGTGTTGGTGGCTTGCGGTTTGCCTGTGCCGATCCAGAAGTCCGGATGTTCGTCTCCGAACCCGGCGTGGTCGCCGTCCCCGCCTGTTTGCTCATTGGTGATTTCCATCAGCAGGCGGCAGCCGAGCGGGGCGAGCGCCTTGCTGTAGAAGTCTTTCGATCGGAGGTAGTCCGAAACCGGGTAGCCCACATGGTCGAGCATCGCGAGTCCTCCCATTGACTTCAGCGATATTGCACCCGGCGGCAGACGATCGCAATCGGCCTGGGTTCGGGTCAGTCGAGTCGGACAAGAATGACCGGGCCGCCCGACACCACTTGTTTGGGGCGGCCATAGAGAAGGTCATGCTTGCCAAGCGCGAACTCTCCGACCGTCGCCGGAGCGAGAGCGAAGTAAAACAGGAGCTCTCCGCTGTAGTCCGTCAGTTGCCCTTGGCGCACCACGGATACCGCCATCCTCAAGGGCTTCCAGGCCATGACGTTGAAATCCTGGCTTGGTGCCGTGACGTTTGCAGCAACCATCCGGGCGTCACCAGGAAACATCACAGGTTCAAGCGGATCAGCCCGGAGATTGTGCTCTCCTATCAGGTCAAATCCCGGACCGTCGATCACCGTCAGGCTGCGGTTCAATCCTGGAAAGACTGAGAATGGGCCGTTCTCGACGACAGTTGCGATCGAAAGACGGTAGTTGATCTGACCGTTTGCAAGATCCTGGCGGACCATTTCCACGGTCTGCCCGCGGCCGTTCTTCCAGGGCATCACGTGATAGTCAGCCGGTGTCAGATGGCGCATCATTCGGCGGCGCTTTGGCCGATGACTTTCACGGGATCGTCGGGGGCCAGATCGGGGGCCAGTTCCTCGAAGTCGAAGTTGTCCAGCCTTCGGGCGCGTTTTCCGGCTTTTTCGGACGAGACCTTGATGTCCTCGATATCCTTCGCCGCCTGGCCGAAGTGGCGGTCGAGGCTTTCGACCCTTGTGCCGAGGCGGTCGACGTCGGCGTAGAGGAGGGCGAGTTCCTTGCGGATCGCACCGGCCTGTTCGCGCATGCGGGCGTCTTTCAGGACCGCGCGCATCGTGTTCAGGGTCGCCATGCAGGTGGTGGGCGAGACGATCCAGACTTTCACCGCAAAGCCCTCGCGCACGAGGTCGGGGAAGTTCGCGTGCAGTTCGGCGTAGACCGCTTCCGAGGGCAGGAACATCAGCGCGCCGTCGGCGGTTTCGCCTTCGACGATGTAGCGTTCGGCGATGGCGCGGATGTGGGTGCGGACGGCGGTGCGCAGTTGCTGCCCGGCCTCTTGTAACGCGCGGGGTGTGTCGGCGCGGCGGAGGGCTTCGTAGGCCTCGAGCGGGAACTTGGCGTCGATGACGATGGGGCCGGGGGGGTTCGGCAGGTGGATCAGGCAGTCGGCGCGTTTGCCGTTCGAGAGGGTCGCCTGCATTGTGTAGGCGTCCTTCGGCAGGGCCTTCTGCACGATGTCATGGAGCTGGATTTCCCCGAAGGCCCCGCGCGTCTGCTTGTTCGACAGGATGTCCTGCAGGCTGAGGACATTGCCCGAGAGCTTCTCGATATTCGCCTGCGCCTTGTCGATGGTCTCCAGCCGCTGCTGGAGTTCTCCCAGCGACCGGGCGGTTCTTGTCGAGCTGCCGTGGAGGCTTTCGCCCATCGCGCGCTGCACTTCTGCGAGGCGCTGTTCCATGACCTGCAGCATCGCGGTCTGGCTGACGGCCTGGGCTTCGGAGACGTGGTGGAGGCCCCCCGCCAGCCGCTCCTGCCCGTCGCCGAGAAGCTGGACGCGGCTGGTGAGCCAGGTGACCTCACGCATCAGCGGCTCGGCGGTCTGGGCGGAGCGGCCAGCGGCGCGGAGGATGAGGATCAGGAAGGCGAGGAGCACCAAGGCGATGCCGCCGAGGAGCAGCACCTCGGGGTCGTTCCAGCGGAAGGTCTGGCCGAAAAGCGTGATCATCGGCGACCGAAGAGCCGTTCGATGTCGTGAAGGCTCAGTTCCACGTAGGTCGGGCGGCCGTGGTTGCATTGGCCGGAGAGGGGGGTCGCCTCCATCTCGCGCAGAAGGGCGTTCATCTCTTCCGGGCGCATCTGGCGGCCGGAGCGGACGGAGCCGTGGCAGGCCATGCGGGAGAGGATGGCGTCGATCCTGGCTTGAACGAGCTGGGTGTCGCCCGCGTCGGTGAGTTCATCGAGGATGTCGCGGAGGAGGGCTTCTCCGTTGACCGGGCCGAGAATCGCCGGGGTCTCGCGGATGGCGATGGCATTGCCGCCGAAGGGTTCGATGGTCAGGCCGATGTTTGCGAGGGCCGGGGCGGCGTGGAGGAGGCGGGTGGCGTCGGTGGGGGACAGTTCGACGATTTCCGGGATGAGGAGGGCCTGGGCACGGATGCCCGCCTCGGCCATCTGGCGCTTCAGGCGTTCGTAGACGAGGCGTTCGTGGGCGGCGTGCTGGTCGACGATGACCACGCCGGTCGCGGTCTGGGCGACGATGTAGTTTTCGTGGAGTTGCGCACGGGCGGCGCCCAGGGGGTGCGCCTCGGGCCCCTCGTCGATGGTCTTCGACCACTCCTCGGAGGGGAAGACGGCGGCCTGGGGGGCCTCGGCGAAACCGGGCGCGGGGGCCTGGAAGGCGAAGGCGCGGGAGAGGCTTTGCTGGCTGGGCCGGTCCATCTGGTAGACCGGGCGCATGGCCTGCAGCGTGGCCGTGCCGACGGTGGAGGAGGCACGGTGACCGGCGCCGGTGAGGGCGGATTTCAGGGCGGTGATGATAAGGGACCGCGCGGCATCGGGTTCGCGGAAGCGGACCTCGGCCTTGGCGGGGTGGACGTTCACGTCGACACGCTGGGGGTCGGCGATCAGGTTCAGGACCGCCGCCGGGTGGCGGTCGCGGGAGAGGACGTCGAAATAGGCGGCCCTCAGCGCGCCGAAGAGCATCCGGTCAAGGACCGGGCGGCCGTTGACGAAGAGGTACTGCTGGGCCGAGGAGCCGCGGGAATAGGTGGGAAGCGCGGCATATCCTTGCAGGCGAAGGCCCTCGCGTTCGGCGTCGATGCGGAGCACGTTTTCGGTGAAGTCGCGGCCTAGAACGCCGGTGAGGCGCCCTTCCAGCGCGTCGAAAAGGTCGCCCGACTGTGGGTCGGCGCGGAAGAGGGTGCGGGCCTCGCCGCCGCTGACATCGCGAAGGGTGAAGCCGACCAGCGGCTCGGCCATCGCCAGACGGCGGACGGTCTCGGTGACCGCCTGCAGCTCGGCCCGGTCGGAGCGCAGGAATTTCAGGCGCGCGGGGGTGGCGAAGAAGAGATCGCGAAGCTCGACCACCGTGCCGCGGGTCAGTGCGGCGGGGCGGACGGGGGAGAGGCGGCTGCCTTCACAGGACAGCTGCGCCGCGGGGTGGCCTTCGGCACGGGACGTGATGGTCAGGCGGCCCACAGCTCCAAGGCTTGGCAGCGCCTCGCCCCGGAAGCCGAAGCTGCGGATGTCGAGAAGGTCCGTCCCGTCGATCTTGGACGTGGCGTGGCGAGAGAGCGCCAACGGAAGGTCCTCCGCCGTCATCCCGCAGCCGTCATCCGTCACCCGGATCAGGCTTTTGCCACCATCGGCGATATCGATCTGGATGCGCCCCGCACCTGCATCAAGGGCGTTCTCGACCAGCTCTTTCACCGCGGACGCAGGCCGCTCCACCACCTCGCCCGCGGCGATGCGGTTCACTGCCGCCTCGTCCAGCTGGCGGATCACCGGGCGGCCATGGGTGCCCGTTATCTTGGGGGTGTGAACGGTCATGCCCCCATCTGTAGCAGGCCCCCCCGAGTCGGGGAAGAACGAAACGGGATTATCTGCGTCAGGTCTTGCGCTTTCCTGCCGTCGCGTCATACCGGGCGAAAACGGGGCCAGCCTGAACAGGGGGCAGTGATGCAAGACATGCTGGCGCTCGCAAGCGCCAACCTCTTGACGCCGATGATCCTGTGCTTTGCGCTGGGGCTTTTCGCGGCGCTGGCACGGAGCGAGCTGACGATCCCGGAGGCCGTGGCCAAGGGCATGTCGATCTACCTTCTGTTCTCGATCGGCTTCAAGGGCGGGGTCTCGGTTGCCGACCACGGCTTTGACGCCAGGCTGATCGCGGCGCTGCTGGCGGGGGTGGCGCTCTCCTTCGTCATCCCCTTCGTGGCCTTCGGGCTGCTGAAGGCGATGACCCGGCTTTCGGCCACCGATGCGGCGGCGGTGGCGGCGCATTACGGGTCGATCAGCATCGTGACCTTCGTGACGGCATCCTCGGTCGTGCAAGGCGCGGGGCTGGCGGCCGAGGGCTACATGGTGGCCGTCGCGGCGGCGATGGAGGCGCCTGCGATCATCTCGGCGCTGTACCTCGCCACGCGGTCAGGCGGGCGGGCCGAGAAGATGGATGCGGACCTCTGGCGTGAGATTCTGCTCAACGGGTCGATCGTGCTGCTGGTCGGGTCGTTCCTGATCGGGCTTGTCACGGGGGCGCCGGGGATGGCGCGGATCGAGGCGTTCATCGTGGCGCCGTTCCAGGGGGTGCTGTGCCTGTTCCTTCTGGACATGGGGCTGGTGGCCGGTCGCGGAATGCGGAACGCGCGGGGCGTGTTGACGGCGGGGGCGCTGGCGTTCGGTCTGCTTATGCCGATCGTCGGGGCGGGCTTCGGGCTGGCGGCGGGGCTTATGCTGGGGCTCTCGACCGGGGGGGTGGCGCTGATGATGGTGCTGGCGGGGTCGGCGAGCTATATCGCGGTGCCTGCCGCGATGCGGGTGGCGCTGCCGGATGCGAACCCGTCGATCTACCTGACGCTGTCGCTGGGCGTGACCTTCCCGTTCAATCTCGTGATCGGAATTCCGGCCTGGGTGGCCGTGGCGCAGGCCTTTGGGGGGTAAGATGCAGACGCATAAGGCGAAGCGGGTGGAGATCATCATCGAGGCGCCGATGGAGGGGCGGCTGACCGCGGCGCTGGAAAAGGCCGGGGTCACCGGGTTCACAGTGCTGCCGGTTCTGGGCGGCTCGGGCCGGTCGGGGCGCTGGACGCGCGAGGGGCAGGTCGGCCGCAGCGGGATGGTGGCGGTCGTGTGTCTGATCCGGCCCGAGCGGCTGGACGAGCTTCTGGACGCGGCCTATGCCGTGGTCGACCGGCATATCGGGGTGATCGGTGTCACGGATGCCGAGGTCCTGCGGGCCGAGCGGTTCTGAAGCGGGTCCTATCCGACTAGCGCCTGGGCGGCTGCGACAATCGCCTCACGCGACGGCATGGTGGCCGCATAGGCCGGGCCGGTGGCGATGAAGCTGTCGTTGGCTGTCAGGCGGGCCAGTTTCGCCTTTGGGGTGGTTTCGCAGAAATGCGCCATCAGCGCCTCGGCCACACCGCCGGAGTGACGGGTTTCATCGACGATCAGGATGTGTTTGCACCCCTGAACCGCCGCCGTCAGCGCCGCCTTCGGCAAGGGCGAAAGCCAGCGGGTATCGATGATGCGGGTCTTGGTTCCTTGGGCCTCTATCCCCGGAAGGGCTTGATTGGAAAGGTAAAATCCGTTCCCGAAGGTGACAATTGCAAGGTCGGTGCCGTTGCCCGTGATGCCGACCTCGCCCAGCGGAATGCGCTCCTCGGGCGCGGGGTAGCGGGTCATCCAGAGCCCGTCCTTGTCGGCGTGCAGATCGCGCATCGGGTAAAGCGCGATGGGTTCCAGGAAGACCACAACCCGCTGTTCCTCCCTGGCGAGCCGCACGCATTCCCGCAGCATCCGTGCCGCATCCGCACCGTTCGAGGGCACGGCCAAGATCACCCCCGGAATGTCGCGCAGGACGGCCACCGAGTTGTCGTTGTGGAAATGCCCGCCGAAGCCCTTCTGGTAGCCGAGGCCTGCGATGCGCAGCACCATGGGGTTGGCGAACTGGCCGTTCGAGAAGAACGGGAGTGTCGCCGCCTCACCCCTCAGCTGATCCTCGGCGTTGTGGAGATAGGCGAGGAACTGGATCTCGGGCATCGGGACAAAGCCGTTCTGCGCCATGCCGATGGCGAGGCCGAGGATCGACTGTTCGTCGAGCAGGGTGTCGATCATCCGGTCGGGGCCGAAGCGGGAGTGGAGCTTCTGCGTGACGCCGTAGACCCCGCCCTTGCGGCCGACATCCTCGCCCATCATCACGATCTCGCGGTGGGCAAGCATCAGGTCGGTCAGCGCCCAGTTCAGGAGGCGCGACATGGGTTGGGGGTCGTCCATCGCCTTGAGATCGCTGCCGAAAGCTTCGGCCCGCGTCTCGGGCGTGGGGCCGTTGGTCGGCTTGTTCTGGCGTTTCGGCGGGATTAGGCTGGCCATGACGTCGGCGGCGGTCTGAAGGCGGGGGCGCTGGACGGCTTTCGCCGCTGTCTGGGACACCCGGTCACAGGTTTCCCGGTAGATTTCCATGGCCTGATCGGGGTTTAGCACCCCGGCCTGATCCAGCAGGCGGACGGAATGGAGGAGCGGATCGTTGGCCTCTTCCGCCTCCACCTCCTCACGCGGGAGGTAGGTTGTGGGCACGTCCGCCCCGGCATGGCCGTAAAGGCGGATGGTGCGGAGGTGCAGGAAGGCGGGCTTGCGGTGGGTGCGGGTGTAGTTTGCCGCTTCGCTTGCGACGCGGTGGGTGTCGTAGAGGTCGAGGCCGTCGGCCTTGAAGTATTTGAGGCCGGGGCGGGCGGAGAAGGTGGCCTCGATCCAGCCCTTGGGGGTTTTGGTGGAGATGCCTATGCCGTTGTCTTCGCAGACAAAAAGAAGGGGCATCGGGACCGACTGATAGCTTGCCCACTGGGCCGCGTTGAACGCCCCTTGCGCGGTGGAGTGGTTGACGGACGCGTCGCCGAAGCTGCAGTAGACGATTGAGTCGTCAGGCAGAATTGCGTGTTCGGGGCGGTGACGGCGGGCGGCCTGGATGGAGTAGGCGGCGCCGACCGCTTTGGGCAGGTGGGACGCGATGGTCGAGGTCTGGGGCGGGATCATCAGCGTCCGGCTTCCCAGCACCTTGTGCCTGCCGCCGGAGATCGGGTCCTCAGCCGAGGAGGCGAAGGAGAGGAGCATGTCCCAGACCGGGTCCTGCCCCGGAACCTGGCCTGCGCGGGCGATCTGGAAGGCGGCGTCGCGGTAGTGCAGGAAGGCCATGTCGGTGGGACGAAGGGCAAGGGCGACGGCCGCAAGGCCTTCGTGACCCGAGGAGCCAATGGTGTAAAAGCCCTGTCCTTTCCGCTGCATCGCCCGGCTTTCGCGGTCAAGCGCGCGGGTCAGGCAGCCGGCGCGGAAGGCTTGCATAGCCTCGTCTGGGGAAAGCGGACCGGAGGGGGGTTGGCCTTCGGGAAAGTCCCGCGCAGCCACTCGTCGCAGGAAGTTCTCGTGGACGATTTCGCAGCGGTCCATGTCGTTCTGTCTTCCGTCAGGCCTTTGGTGCATCGTGGTGGGGACGGAAGGAAAAGGGAAGGGTCCGGGCTTCAGCGATCAGGCAGATCGAGCGCTCGTCGTTCGACTTCGTCGCTCCTCGCTGGCTTCCGACGAGGAGCCGAGGGCGAACGAGGAGGTGTAGGACCCATGCTACGCCATCAATTGCCCGGCGTCCGCAACGCCTGCACAAGAGCCTTAACCTCTGGGCTCGAAAGAAGCTCGTCCGTCGGAAAGCGCAGGGCATCGAGCTCTTCAACTGAAGCGCTGGTAGTCTCGGGTGCCACGCGAGACATGACCGCCTCTTCGGGGTAAGGGCAGCGGAGGTAGTTCTGCGGCAAGCCGGACTCACTGACCTTTCCGTCGACAACGGCACTTATGAGGGCGGGGAAATCTGCAAAGCCCATCGTCTCAACCCGGTCTTCGGATATCGATGTGACAACGTCGAGAAAGACCTGGCCTGCGCCTTCCGGATAAGACTTGTCTTCAATCGTGGTACAGGATTCGACTTTCGTCGCCGCCGCGTAAGTACACTTGCCGCTCGCAAGCTGAAAGTACTTGATGGCTTTGCTCTTCCTGAACTCTTCAAGATCAACGTGATAGATGAACCATTCGCCGTTCTTCCGCTGCTCCAGGAAGGATAGCGCGCAATGGGCGTCAAGGTTCTCGATGCTCACTTCAGCTGCCGCCGGCCAGAAGAGCCCGGAAAAGGGGTAGTCCTCGGCAATGGCAGCGCTGGCGGGCAGGACCACCGAAAGCGCCGCTGCGCAGGATTTGCTTGACAGGCTGGCAAGAGTGCGAGTGACGAACATGGGTGCTCCTGTTGCGGCGGCGTCGAAGGCCGTAATGCGAGCACTAAACCATAGCTCGTGATGCCGCACCATGACATGGCGCGCCCTGTCTGATCGGGTGACTGTCCAGTGGACAGCTACCCGGGGGGTTGGCTGGAGGCCAAAGGGTGCGGGGTAGCAAACCAGAGGTCTGGAAATCGGGGTGGGGCTGCCTGGGCAGCCGCGGTAACGCGCCTGCCAGGGGCAGGCTGGCGCGGCCCGATTTGTCGTGGGACAAATCGGGCAACGGGCGGCATTATCACTACATGATCACGCAACAACTGGCAGCGAGTAGCTTGAAGCAGTGGACTGATGCGATGTTTGACAATGCGGCAGGGTGATAAGCTTGAAGATTCCTAAAGAGCTAATCACGGACGCGCTCTGTTTCAGCTCACCGGAAGAACTCTTGAATGTGCCCAATGAACTGACCGTTGAGCAATTCTCGCTGCTTTATGTCGACTTCCACCCGGAAGAGGCGCCAGAATCTGACCCGAAGCAAGAAATCACCTGGGTATGGGACTTGATGTTCCACATGTGCAGGAAAGCGCCCGTACTTGCGCTTGAATGCGTTGTGAACGCATCGCGGCAGCCAATTACCGAGTTTCAAGCCTCATGCATTTCGGCAGGTGCGCTTGAGGATATCATCGCCGATCATGGACCTGATGTGATTGACAGGATAGAAGCACTTGCGAATGAAAGCGCTCGATTCCGGTACATGCTCTCTGGCGTGTGGCCGCGCGGGCAGGACAAAGCGGGGGAAATCTGGCAGCGCGTCCTGCGAGCGAGAGAGCCTGGCCCAGACATGGATCAAGGCGCGCCGGTTCCGCCTGCCGACCTCTGACGCTCGTCGTTCGACTTCGTCGCTCCTCGCTTGCCTCCGACGAGGAGCCGAAGGCGAACGAGGAGGGACGGTCACCCATGCTTCACCATCACATGCCGGACGACCGTATAGTCCTCCAGCGCGTAGGCGGACATGTCCTTGCCGTAGCCGCTCTGCTTCAGCCCGCCGTGGGGCATTTCGTTCGTCAGCATGAAGTGGGTGTTGATCCAGGTGCAGCCGTAGCGGAGCCTTGCTGCCGTGGCCATCGCCCGGCCGACGTCCTTGGTCCAGACGGATGAGGCCAGGCCGTAGTCGCTGTCGTTGGCCCAGTTCACCGCGTCGTCCACGTCGGAGAACGGGGTGACCGAGACGACGGGGCCGAAGACTTCGCGGCGGACGATTTCGTCGTCCTGCTTGGCCCCGGCGACGACGGTGGGCTTGTAGTAGTAGCCCTGGTCCATCGCCTCGCCGCCGGTGGTGATCTGGACGTGGTTCAGCTCGCGCGCGCGGTTGACGAAGCTTGCCACGCGGTCGCGTTGGCGTTGGCTGATCAGGGGGCCGATTTCGTTGGTCGTGTCGTCCTCCGCGGCCAAGGTGATCGAGGCGGCGGCGGAGGTTAGGTCGGCGACGAGATTGTCGTAGACCTTGCGGCCCGCATAGACCCGGCAGGCGGCGGTGCAGTCCTGGCCGGCGTTGTAGAAGCTGAAGGCGCGGAGGCCTTCGACAACGCTGTCGATATCGGCGTCGTCGAAGACGATGACGGGGGCCTTGCCGCCAAGCTCCAGATGCGTGCGTTTGACGGTCTTGGCGGCGGCGTCGAGCATCTTCTTGCCGGTCGCGACGTCTCCGGTCAGGCTGATCATGTCCACGCCCGGATGGTTGATCAGGTAGCTGCCGACGGTCTGGCCACGGCCCGCGATCACGCTGACGACGCCTTCGGGCAGGACCTCGGCCAGGATATGGGCGAGTTTCAGGGCGGTGAGCGGGGTCTGCTCGGAAGGTTTGAAGACCACCGTATTGCCGCCGCCGATGGCGGGGCCAAGCTTCCAGGCCATCATCATCAGGGGGTAGTTCCAGGGGGCGATGGAGGCGA
>NZ_JBOFBI010000383.1:0-8995 GCF_051645465.1 Tabrizicola sp.
GAAGCCCGGGCACCAAGCCGTATGGGCTGGCATAGGCCGCGGCGACCGAGGACAGCGCCGCAACCGACCCGACCGAAAGGTCGATCCCGCCCGTCATGATGACAAAGCACATCCCCAGCGAGACGAGCGCGAACATCGAGTTGTAGCGCAGCACGCTGAGGATGTTGAACGAGCCGAGGAAGTTGTCATAACGCAGCCAGCCGAACAGGATGACCAGCGCGAGTGCCAGCACCACGCCGTAGCTGGCCAGCAGCTGCCCCCAGGCGATCTTGCGCATCATGCGGTCCTTCCCCGTTCCTGCAGCCAGACCGCAGCGATGATGATCGCGGCCTTCACAACCAATGCCGCCGCATCCGGCACGCCGTTGGCCAAAAGGGTGTAGCGCACCAGCTGGATCGTCAGCGCGCCCATCAACGTGCCGATGATCGTCGCGCGCCCGCCCGTCAGTAGCGTGCCACCAACGGCAACCGCGGCAATGGCGTCAAGCTCCATCCCCATGCCCACCAGATTGGCGTCGGAGGCAGAGTTGATCGCGATCACGATCAGCCCCGCAAGACCCGCCAGCGCGCCGGAAATCGCATAGACCGCGATCTTGACCCGGCCCGTGGGGATACCCGAAAGCCGTGCCGCGCGTTCGTTGCCGCCGATTGCCAGCACCTCGCGGCCAAAGTTGGTCCGTCGCAGCGCCCAAGCCGCTGCCGCGACAATGATCAGCATCAGGATCACCTGCACCGGGAGGCCGAACAGGCGGCCGAGGCCGATCACCTGAAACTCCGGCACCTTGAAGACCTGCAGGTTGCCGTTGGTGACGACCTGCGCGATGCCCCGTCCGGCGATGAAAAGGACCAGCGTCGCCACGATCGGCTGGATGCGGAAGCGCGAGATGAGCCAGCCGTTGAAGGCGCCGAACAACGTGGTGATCACGATGGCGACGACAATCGCCAGCGCCACGGCAAGATGGATCGAGCCGATCTCGACAAGCTTGCCCATGAAGATCATCGGCGCGATCGCCCCGGCGATGGCCATCAACGATCCGACCGACAGGTCGATCCCACCGGTGGCGATGACCAGCGTCATGCCGACCGCGACGATGACGATGGTGCAGACCTGCGTCAGGTTCACGTTCAGCGTCTGCCATGAGACAAAGTTTGGCGTGAAGATCAGGTTGAAGCCCAGCAGCAGCAACAGTGCGATGCCGGTGCCGTAGCGCCCCAAAAGACCATAGATCGCGGCACGGTCAGCCATGCGTGCCCCCATGCGCCATTGCCGCCAGCACCCGGTCTTCGGTCAGATCGGCGCGGGCGATGTCGGCGACGCTTAAACCTTCGCGCAGGACGAAGACGCGGTCGGCGCCCTCGACCACCTCCTCCAGTTCGGACGAGATCATCAGGACGGCGAGCCCTTGATCGGCCAGCGACCGGATCAGGCGCTGGATTTCATCCTTGGCACCGACGTCGATACCGCGCGTCGGTTCGTCCAGGATCAGCAGCTTCGGTGACATGGCCAGCCAGCGGGCCAGCAGCACCTTCTGCTGATTGCCGCCGGAAAGCTCGCGGATCTTCTGGTCAGGGCCGGTGCACTTGATGCCAAGCTGGCCGATGAAGCGATTAACGATCTCGGTCTGGCGCGCCTCATCCACGATGCCGCTGCGGCCAAAGGCCGGGCGCAGCGCCAGCATCATGTTGTCGGCGACGCTCATGTCGGGGACGATGCCCTCGATCTTGCGGTCTTCGGTACAGAAGCCAAGGCCCGCGCGGATCGCGTCAGAGGGCTGGCGCGGGGTGTAGGCCGACCCGTTCAGCAGCATCGAGCCCACGCGCAGCGCGGTATCGCCGAAGATCAGCCGCGCGGTTTCCGACCGGCCCGCCCCCAGAAGACCGGCGAGGCCCACGATCTCGCCCTCGGCAACGCTCAGGCCCACGTCGCGCACGGCGCGGCCATCCGACAGGTCACTGGCCCGCAGGACCGGCGCGCCGGGCGGCTTGGCTGCAGTGCCGAAACCGGTGGCCCGGCCCTCGGCCCGCGCCACGTCACGGCCGAGCATGGTCGAGACGAGTTCCAGCTTGGTGATGCCGGTCATCGCCGCCATGCGCACGGTACGCCCGTCGCGCATGATCGTGACCTGGTCGCAGACTTCATAAAGCTCATCGAGGCGGTGGCTGACAAAAAGGACCGAGACGCCCTCGTCCCTGAGGCCCCGGATCACCGAGAAGAGCACCTGCGCCTCGCGGTCGTCGAGCGAGGAGGTGGGTTCATCCATGATCACCAGCCGCGCAGAAAACCCAACCGCGCGGGCGATGGCGACCATCTGCTGCGTCGCGGTGGAGAACTGCGACAACGGCTGGTCGACGTCGAGGTCAAGGTTGAAGCGCGCCAGAAGCCGCTTCGCCTCGGCCCGCATCGCGCGCCAGTCCAGAAGGCCGTACCGGCGCGTTTCGCGGCCGAGGCAGATGTTTTCCGTCACCGACCGCTGCGGCACGAGGTTGATTTCCTGGTAGATCGTGCTGATCCCCGCCTCTTGCGCTGCACGGGGCGAGCCCACCTCGAACGGGCGGCCCTCAAAGCTGACGTTGCCGCCATCCTTGCGGTGATAGCCGGTCAAGACCTTGATCAAGGTGGATTTCCCGGCCCCATTCTGCCCGATTAGCGCGTGAACCTCGCCTGGCAGAACCTCTAGTGATGCCTCTGACAGGGCGGCGGTGCCGCCGAACGACTTGGAAATCCCTTTCATCGACAGAAGTGGCGCTGACATGATCCCCGTGCGTTGTTGTTCGAAACGTCAGATGGCGAAGGAACGCGCCCCCGGAACCCGCTGTCAACTGGGTGCTGGCCTTCGCCACGGCAAAGTCGCACACACCGGTGCCGCCCCGCATGGAGGAAACCAGGGAGCCGGGATCGGCACCGGTGCGTGCGGGTGCGGGCCGGGAAGGCCCGCACCAAGGCCGTCCTAGTAGGCGGTGGCCAGCATCTCTGCCGCGTTCGAGGCGTCGAAGAACCGGTCGGGGTTGATCAGCTTCGGCGGGATTTCCTCGCCATTCGCATAGGCCACGGCGGTGTCGAAAGCCTTCGGCCCGAAGAGCGGGCTGCACTCGCAGACCGCCGCCACCTTGCCGTCGATGATCAGCTGGACGATTTCCTTGCCGCCGTCGATCGACAGGATCATCACATCCTGCCCCGCGACCTTGCCCGCTGCCTCGACCGCCGAGATCGCGCCGATCGCCATCTCGTCGTTGTGGGCATAGATGATGTCGGCATCGGGATGCGCCTGCAGCAGCGTTTCCGCCACCTGCCGCCCCTTGTCGCGGGCAAAGTCGCCGGTCTGCGAAGCGAGGAGCACGAATTCCGGATGCGCGGCGATGTAATCGTCGAAGCCCTTCTTGCGGTCGTTCGCGGGCGACGAGCCCGTGGTGCCTTCCAACTGCAGGATTTTCGACTTGCCGCCAGCATTGGTGACCATCCACTCGGCGACGCGACGGCCTTCCTCGATGAAGTCCGAGCCGATGAAGGTCACATAGTCGACACCTGCCTGGGCTAGCGACTGGTCGACGTTGCGGTCCAAGAGGATCACAGGAATGCCCGCGCCCTTTGCCGCCATGATTGCTGGGATCAGCGGCTTTTCCTCGCGCGGTGCCAAGAAGATCAGGTCGACGCCCTGCGCGATCATCGAGTTGACGTCGGCCACCTGCTTTGCTGCAGATCCGGCGGCATCGGTATAGACCAGCTGCCAGCCGCGCGCCGCGGCTTCGTCCTGCATGCTCTTCGTCTGGGCCAGGCGCCAGGGGTTGTTGCTTTCGGTCTGCGCAAAGCCGACCTTGTAGGTGTCCTTCTTTGCGAGCGGCGGCAGCTCCGCAAAGGCGGCACGGGCGAATGCCGAGGCAGCCGAGGCTGCAGCAGCAGAGATCATCAGGTTACGGCGGGAAATACGCATGTGGTTCTCCTCCCAAAGGCCAAATGGTGTTGCCAAGAACTGCACGCTGATCCATTTATAAATATCAGTCAACGGAAATTTATGATTATAAATGAACGGCAGATGCCAGCAGTCGAGTCGCAACCGGCCAGCCGATGCTATATCGACGCGACCTGACATACTTGACGGCATCTTGGGGAAGGATGGAATGGCATGACCGCAGACGGCGGAGACCCCGATCCCGCGCCGAAAATGTCCAAGCTGCGCGCCGCGAGCCTGGGGCAACGCCGTGTCACGATGACTGATGTCGCTCGCGTGGCGGGGTGTTCGCAGGCCACGGTATCCTTCGTCCTGAACAAAGCGCCGGGCGTGAAGATCTCGGAAGAAACACGCGCCCGAGTGATCGAGGCGGCCCGCGCGCTGAACTATGCAGTTACCAGCCTCGCGCATCTCGACAACGGTGACGATGCCACCGGGAACATCGACGCGAAGACGGGATTTGTTGGCTTTGTGGTGGACCAGCTTGCCACCAGCCCAGAAGCTGTCGTTGCGATCGACGGCGCGCGCCACGCGACAATGGAAAAGGGAGAGATGATCTGGGTCGCACAAACAATGAACGACCCGGAGATGGAGCAGAAATCCATCAGGACGATGATCGCCAAGGGCGCCACTGCGTTGGTCTACATGACCATCTTCACCCGCGAGATCGTCTTGCCGGAATGGCTGAGGAACCTGGAGCTGCCGGTGGTCCTGCTGAACTGCTATACCCGGGATCAGACCCATCCCGCCGTGATACCAGCCGAAGTGGCAGGCGGGCAGCGGGCGACGCGCCACTTGATCGATTTCGGCCACCGGCGCATCGCGACGATCACGGGCGAGCCTTGGATGGAGGCCGCGCGTGATCGCCTGAAAGGATATCGCAAGGCACTGACCGTCGCAGGCATCACGCCGGATCCCGCGCTTGTGGTCGAGGGAAACTGGTCCGCAAGTTCCGGCTATGACGCGACGCGCACGCTCTTGTCACTGGTGGAGCGACCGACCGCCATTTTCTGCCAAAACGACCGCATGGCCATCGGGTGCTATGAAGCGCTAAAGGAAGCGGGACTGGTCATTCCCGACGATATGTCGGTCGTCGGCTACGATGACGAAGAGATTTCGCGCCATTTGCACCCGCAACTGACGACCCTTGTTCTGCCGCAGAGGGCGATGGGAGTCTGGGCCATTGAACAGTTGTCGCCTCGGCGCACCAACGATGCGCGCAAACACCCGACCGTAAAGCTTGAAGGCCAGTTGATCGAGCGGCAGTCTGTCGCTCCGGTCGATGCTGTCTACAAGACCGCCTAGACCAGAAGGCACCAATTCGCCCTCGGCCCACAACAGTCACTCGGCAAGCTGACGGTGCCACAGCGCAGCTTCTTTGAAGCAGACGTTCAGACAGAACGCAGCATTGGGAAGTGTGCAAGGTCAAGGGTGCCGGACGAAGCTACCAGCCTCACATAGCAGAGTTCCAACCCGCTGCTGCGCCTGCGTAAAACAACGCAACGGCCAACGAAGCGCCCTGTGATCAACCCACCTATTGCCCTGCTTCCCCCGAGGTTCCCGGCTGGAACCGCCAGACGTAGTAGGGTGCCTTCGCTGCGTGGTGTTCCGGCGATTGCAGCACGAGCTCCGGGATCGCGCTGTCGGAAAGGTAGAGCCAGCCGTCGGGGCCGAAGGATACGGCATCGGCCCAGCGGATGCGGGTATCTTTGACCACAGTGCTTAGTGTGCCGTCAGGGGCAAGGGCCAGCACGGCTTGATGCTCGATATCGGTGATGAAGACATTGCCCTGGTCATCCATGGAAATGCCGTCATTCAGCGGCTTCGAACCCACCGGCTCGATCACGGCTTCAAGGGCGGCTTCGGTAGCGACGGGGTCTTGCAGCACGGCAGCTGGCACGCGGAAAAGCGTGTCATGGTTCATAGCTGCATAAGTGACCCAGGCCCCGTCGCGGCTGGCCGCAATTCCGTCGATCCCGGTCTTCATCTGCAGGATGCCACCGAGGAACGACATGTCCTTGATCTGGTTGCGGACCAGGTAGTTCTGTGGATAAAGGCTCTCGTGCCGCTGCAGCCGTCGCCAGGCCGTGTCCGTTTCGGCGTCATAGACCACGATGGCGGGGCGTTTTGCCCAAAAACCAGCATCGGCGATATAGATGTAGCGCCCATCGGGCGAGATCGCCATTGCCTGCAGGAACGATCCCATCGGGGCGATATCACTGGCAAATTCGTGCCGCTGCACCACCGCGTCGGTCGCCAGATCGAAGGCGGTCAGACTGGGTTTCCCGGTGCCATGCCGACCGGGATCGATCACCCAAAGCCGGTTCCGGCTGTCGATGCTGACGCCGAGGGGGGTTTGTAACAGGTCAGTCTGCTCCGTTGCCGGATAGGGTTTTGCGGCACCATCGACCCATTCGTAAAGAAACGGAGCCGCAGGCCCGGATTCAGGATGGATAGTATAGAAGATGCGCCCTTCCGCCGACACGGCGGCATTCCCGATCGGGCGGTCGGATGTCACCGCCACCTCGATCGTGCCCTGCGGCAGGCGCGGTTCGCCCGATAGGTCAGGGTAGGGTTGTCCGCGTCCGAAGGCGAGCCAGACCGTGCCAACTGCGAGCAAGGCCAGAGCGGCTACGATGCCGAGGGCGTACTTGAGGAACTTCATCATCGCCTCCTTAACGGGCCGCGGCAGGGATATGGCCCCAGCGCGCAAGGTCTGCCAGCGTGTCCTGCAGGCTTTGCGCGACCGGGCGGTAGGACACGCCAAGCTCACGCGTCACCCGCGTCGCATCATAACGCGGCACCTGGCCCAGATGGGTGCGCAGGTAGCTGCCGGCCCCCTTTGGTTGCGTATAGCTGGCGAGTTTCATCAACGCCGTGCCGAACCCGCCGCTCAGGTCCAGTTTCGGCAGCCTGCCCGCATAACCCTCGGCCCGCATCAATGCGGCGGTTTCGGCCATGCTCATGTTGGCCGCGACGCAGAGATAGCGCCCGTTTGCCTCGGGCCGGTTCATCGCGGCAACATGCGCCGCCGCCACATCGCGCACATCGACAAAGCCCCAGGTCAGGGCCATGACCGCCGGATAGGTTCCCTTGAGCATATCAACCAGCGTCTGCGGCGACGTATTGACCGCCTTGGTATGCGACGGGCCGATCACCAGAAACGGGTTGATCGCTACCAGATCAAGGCCTGGCTTTTCACGCTCCATGAACTCCCAGGCCGCGCGTTCGGCCAAAGTCTTGGAGTAGTAATAGGGGTTCCGCACCAGGCTGGACGTCGTGTTCCAGTCCGCATCCGTCAGCACCCGGCCGTCGGGGTTGTCGGTGACGGCCGCCATCGACGATGTCAGCACTATGCGCTTTACCCTCGGGTTGGCCGCCGCCGCCCGCAGCATCGACAGCGTCCCCTGCACGGCGGGGTCGACCAGATCGCGCTGCGCATCCTGCACGTTGATCACATAGGGGCTGGCCAGATGCAGGATCGCATCGACATCGGCATGCGCGGTGAAAGGGTCGGGATCGGTCAGATCGGCCGCCACCAGCGAAAGGCGCTCGGCCCCCGGCATGGCCAGAAGATGCGCCGTCTTGCCCTTGTCGTTCGGGTCACGCACAGTGCCTGTCACCGTGTTGCCCGCTGCAAGGAGTTGCTCGATCACATGACCCGCAATGTAGCCCGTTGCCCCGCTGACCAGAACATTCCTTGCCATCGACTCATCTCCGGTTGATCTTATTATTTGAACGGCTATGTATAGTATCGTTCACTAATTGCAAGCGATCGAATGCACCCCTCTGCCCCGGACCTGTCTCCCCTGAAATCCGCCCGCCGCAACAAGCTGCTGGATGTTGCCCTGCATCTGTTCACGGCTCAGGGCTTCCGCGCGACGACGATGGAGGGTCTGGCCGAGGCGGCGGGGCTGTCAAAGGTGACGGTCTACGGCTATTTTTCCGACAAGGACGCTGTGTTCGAGGCCGTCGCGGTGCGGCTCGCCGAACGCCTGCGCGTCGCAGTCATGGGGCAGCTCCAGACAGACGCGCCCGTCGTTGACCGGGTCATCAACGCCCTGACCGTCAAACACGTCATGATCCACGATCTGGTCCGCAGCTCGGCCTTCGCTGTAGAACTGATGGCGCAGAAGGCCGTCGTGAACCGCATCTTCTCCGATCTGGATACCGCCCTGATTGCCCAGATCGGCGACGCGCTGGCCGACCATCAGGCCGCGCGCATTCTATTCAACGGGGCGATGGGTATCGCAAACGCTGCGGCGTCGAGGTCCGAGATGGAGACCGATATCGCACGCCTGGTGGGTGGTTTTCTCGGGTGATTGCCCACAATTTGGTCAACTCAATTGCGGCCCAGTCCGGCCATTCGAGGTTCGGTCCTTGCTGCGGTGCGGCTTTCCCAAAGCGGTCATTAGTCCCGAGCTGTGCTATCCTAGGTAATCAGCACACTGTTGGTGCGGGCGGGTTTGGTGGACGGAGGAAAAGCCATGTCTGCAATTCAGCTTCCTATCGTTCGCCCAATAGCCTCCGCCTGGAACAAGGGCCGGATCATCGGCCAGAAACGGCCGCTTCTGCCCAAGCATGTTTGGGCGATCCGGGTGCGTCTGGAGATCGCGGACAACATCCGCGATCTAGCCCTGTTCAACATGGCCATCGACAGCAAACTTCGCGGGTGTGATCTCGTGCGGCTCAGAGTGCGCGATGTCTTTGTATCCGGGCATATGAAGGAGCGAACCTCGGTCCTGCAGAGCAAGACCCAGAGACCTGTCCAGTTCGAGATCACCGAACAGACCCGCAAAGCCGTCCAGCGCTGGATCGAAAGCCCGGCGATGTTCGGGTGTGACAACCTCTGGCCGAGTCGGTTCCATGACAGCCCTCACCTCTCGACGCGGCAGTATGCAAGAATTCTGCGGGAGTGGGTGACCTCGATTGGGTTGGAGCCGAGCGCTTACGGAACGCACTCGATGCGGCGCACCAAGGCAGCACAGATTTACAAGAAGACCGGCAACCTGCGGGCGGTGCAGCTTCTGCTTGGTCACACCAAGATGG
>NZ_JBOFBI010000384.1:0-4217 GCF_051645465.1 Tabrizicola sp.
GCCCGGCCAGCATAAATAGGCCACTTCCAGCGAAACTTCCCGATTGGAGTACCCTATGGCCCGCGTGACGGTCGAAGATTGCGTTGACAAGGTTCCGAACCGGTTCGAGCTGGTGATGCTTGCCGCCCATCGGGCGCGTGAGATCCAGTCCGGCTCGCCGATCAGCATTGACCGCGACAACGACAAGAATCCAGTCGTCGCTCTGCGCGAGATTGCCGAGGAAACCCAGTCGGCAGAAGTGCTGCGCGAGCGCATGATCGAAAGCCATCAGACCCAGATCGAGGTCGATGAGCCGGAGGAAGACCAGATGGCGCTTCTGATGGGTGGCGAGATGGACCGTCCGATGGTCGACGACATGTCGGAAGAAAAGCTCCTCCGCGCCCTGATGGAAGCCCAGGGCGAGTTCTGACGGGCCTTCTAGGCCCGCAAGTGGGGCGGTGATGATCGACGTCGAAGACCTCATCGCCCTGGTTCGCAATTACAATCCGCGCTGCAACGCCGACCTGATCCGCCGGGCCTATGCCTACGGCGTGAAAATGCATGAGGGTCAGCTTAGGAAGTCGGGCGAGCCCTATTTCACCCATCCGGTCGCTGTCGCAGCCATCCTGACCGAGCAGCGGCTGGACGATGCGACGATCGTCACGGCGCTTTTGCACGACACGATCGAGGACACAAGGTCGACCTACGCCGATCTTACCGCGCAGTTCGGCGAAGAGGTGGCGGAACTGGTGGACGGGGTCACGAAGCTGACCAACCTGCAGCTGTCCAGCACCGAAAGCCAGCAGGCCGAGAACTTCCGCAAGCTCTTCATGGCGATGTCGCGCGACCTGCGCGTGATTCTGGTCAAGCTGGCCGACCGTCTGCACAACATGCGGACCATCAAGTCGATGAAGCCGGAAAAGCAGGCCCAGAAGGCGCGCGAGACGATGGAGATCTTTGCGCCGCTCGCCGGCCGCATGGGCATGCAGTGGATGCGCGAGGAGCTGGAGGATCTGTCCTTCAAGGTCCTGAACCCCGAGGCGCGCAATTCCATCATGCGCCGCTTCCTGACGCTGCAGCGCGAAACCGGGGACGTGGTCCACAAGATCACCGCCGACATCCGCTACGAACTGGAAAAAGCGAAGATCGAGGCGGATGTCTATGGCCGTGCCAAGAAGCCGCATTCGATCTGGCGCAAGATGCAAGAGAAGGACCTGGCGTTCAGCCGGTTGTCCGATATCTACGGCTTCAGGGTCATCTGCGGGTCGGTTGCGGACTGCTACCGCATCCTGGGGGTGATCCACCAGCGGTGGCGGGCGGTGCCGGGGCGGTTCAAGGACTACATCAGTCAGCCGAAGAACAACGGCTACCGGTCGATCCACACCACCGTCTCGGGCCGCGACGGCAAGCGGGTGGAAGTGCAGATCCGCACGCGTGAGATGCACGAGGTGGCCGAGGCAGGGGTGGCGGCGCACTGGTCCTACCGTGAAGGCGTGCGGGTCGCGAACCCGTTTGCAGTCGATCCGGCCAAATGGATCGCGTCGATGACCGAACGGCTGGATGAAGGCGATACGGACGAATTCCTCGAGCATGTGAAGCTGGAGATGTATTCGGACCAGGTCTTCTGCTTCACACCCAAGGGCGATGTGGTGCAGCTGCCGCGCGGGGCGACGCCGCTGGACTATGCCTATGCGATCCATACCCGGATCGGGAACTCCTGCGTTTCGGCGAAGATCGACGGGATCAGGGTGCCCTTGTGGACCCGGCTGAAGAACGGCCAGTCGGTCGAGATCATCACGGCGGAGGGCCAGAGGCCGCAGGCGAGCTGGATCGACATCGTGACGACCGGGCGGGCGAAAGCCGCGATCCGGCGGTCCTTGCGGGAAGAGGACCGGGGCCGGTTCGTCAAGCTTGGTCAGGAACTTGCCCGCGCGGCGTTCGACCATGTCGGCAAGAAGGCCAGCGAGAAGGCCCTGCGGACCGCGGCCAAGATGCTGGGTCTGTCGGACGAGAATGATCTTCTCGCCCGCCTCGGCTCGGCGGAGATGCCAGCGCGGCGGGTGGTCGAGACGCTTTACCCCGAGCTTGCCCTCGCCACTGCCGACGAGGTCGATGCCAAGCGTCCGGTTGTCGGCCTGACCGCCGACCAGACCTTCCGCCGCGCGCAGTGCTGCCAGCCGGTGCCGGGCGAGCGGATCGTCGGCATCACCTATCGCGGGCAGGGCGTCGTGGTCCATGCCATCGACTGCCCCGCGCTGGAGGAATTCGAGGATCAGACCTCGCGCTGGATCGACCTGCACTGGCATTCGGGCCGCCATTCGCCGGTGTTCACCGTCAGCCTTGATGTCACAATCTCGAACGATGCCGGAGTATTGGGTCGAATCTGCACCTTGATCGGCGAGCAGAAGGCCAATATCTCGGACCTGAGGTTCACCGACAGGAAACCGGACTTTTATCGCCTCATTATTGACGTGGACCTTCGCGACGTTGAGCACCTGCACATGGTCATGACCGCGCTGGAGGCGGAGACGGACGTGGCGCAGATCTCGCGTCATCGCGATTTGACACGCAGGCCGTAGGGCTGGGTATAGGGTGCTGGGTTTAGGGGTGCAGGCCCGGACAGAGAGGCGGCAAGGTGGTTTTCAGGCGTAGGGATCCGTTAGGTTGGGGGGCGTGGCTGCGCGAGCAGGTCTATCCGCGCTCGGGCTTCAAGCGTGCGATCCGCTATGTAATCTACCGGATGCGCCGCCTGCCGGACCAACCGCATCGCGTCGCGCGCGGGGTCTTTGCCGGGTCGGTGATCGGGTTCCTGCCTTTGCCGGGCTTGCAGTTCCTGGCGGCCTGGGGGGCCGCAAGGCTGGTGCGCGGCAATGTGCTGGCAGCACTTCTTGCGACCTTCAACACCAATCCTGTGACAACCCCGTTCTTCGCCGTGCTTGCCATGTCTCTGGGCCACTGGATGCTGGGAATCGAAAAGCCCCTGACCGGCGAATACATCGGCAAGGCCTTTGCGCATGCCGGGCGTGACCTCTGGTTCAACTTCATGGCACTTTTCGGCCCCGAGAAGGCACGCTGGGGCGGACTGATCCAGTTCTGGGACGAAATCTACTGGCCCTATTTCATCGGCGCGCTGGGACCGGCGATTGTCATCAGCGCCGTCGCCTATTACGTGACGATTCCGCTGGTCGAGGCCTACCAGAAAGCCCGCGCCGCGACCGCGACCGAGCGTGCCGAACGCCGCAGCCGGATGCGGGCGAAGCTGGCGGAAGCCACCGCCAAGCTCACGCGGCGGGGCGAACGCGGGGGCGAGGAAGCGGATGACGACAGTCCCGGGACGCCGTAGACTGGCGCCTGAAGAAGGTGAGGGCGGAATGAAACTCCCGATGCACAGGGCGGACAAGCTTAGGCTTGGGGTCAACATCGACCATGTGGCAACCGTCCGGAATGCCCGCGGTTCCCTGTGGCCCGACCCCCTTCGCGCGGCACTTCTGGCCGAAACCGCAGGGGCCGACGGCATCACGGCGCATCTGCGCGAGGACCGCCGCCACATCCGCGACAGCGATATCGAGGCGCTGATGGCGGCCCTTACTGTGCCGTTGAACTTTGAATGCGCCGCCACGCCCGAGATGCAGGCCATTGCTCTGCGGCACCGGCCGCATGCCGTCTGTCTCGTGCCCGAAAAGCGCGAAGAACGGACGACCGAAGGTGGCCTCGACGTGGCCAGCGACCAGAACCGGCTGAGCGATTTCATCGCGCCCCTGCGTGAGGCGGGCTGCAGGGTCAGCATGTTCATCGGCCATGACCCCCGTCAGATCGAGGCCTCGGCCCGGATCGGCGCGGCGGTGGTCGAGCTGCATGTCGGGCTTTACTCCGAGCTTCTGGCCGAAGGACATCATGCGCTGGCCGAGCGCGAGCTCGCGGCCCTGCGCGCCGGGGCCGAGCTTGCGGCTGAAGCGGGGCTTGAGGTCCATGCGGGGCACGGTCTGACGTATGAGAATGTCGAGTCCATCGCCGCGATCCCGGAGCTGGCGGAGCTGAACATCGGTCACTTTCTGATTGGCGAGGCGATCTTCCGTGGCCTGGGGCCATCCATCGAGGAAATGCGCCGCCGCATGGACCTCGCGCGCGGATTGGGCGGCTGATGCCGGAATTCGACACGAATTCCGGACCGATTTCCGTTTCGGAAATCGGCGGCGCACGGGATGGGCGGCGATGATCCTGGGCATCGGCACCGACCT
>NZ_JBOFBI010000385.1:0-20806 GCF_051645465.1 Tabrizicola sp.
ACCCACATCGTAGGTCGGGCTTCAGCCCGACTCTCCTTCCCCGACATCCAAGGACCATCCCCATGCCCAAAGTCCTCGTATCCGACGAACTCTCCGAAACCGCCGTCCAGATCTTCCGCGACCGAGGGGTCGAGGTCGACTATCTGCCCAAACTTGGCAAGGACAAAGACGCCCTTGCCGCCGTCATCGACCAGTATGACGGCCTTGCCATCCGCTCGGCCACCAAGGTCACCGACAAGCTTCTGGCCAACGCGGCCCGCCTGAAGGTCGTCGGCCGTGCCGGGATCGGGGTCGACAACGTCGACATCCCCGCCGCGTCCAAAAAGGGTGTGATCGTGATGAACACCCCCTTCGGCAACTCGATCACCACCGCCGAGCATGCCATCGCCATGATGTTCGCTGTTGCCCGGCAAATCCCGGAAGCCAACGCCTCTACCCACAGCGGAAAGTGGGAAAAGTCCAAGTTCATGGGGGTTGAGCTTTTCAACAAGACCCTCGGCGTGATCGGCGCGGGCAACATCGGCGGCATCGTATGCGACCGCGCCGTTGGCCTGCACATGAAGGTCGTGGCCTACGATCCCTTCCTCTCCGACGACCGCGCCAAGCAGCTTGGCGTGACGAAGGTGGACCTCGACGAGCTCCTCCACCGCGCCGATTTCATCACGCTCCACGTCCCGCTCACCGACAAGACCCGCAACATCCTCAGCCGCGAGAACCTTGCGAAGACCAGGAAGGGCGTCCGCATCATCAACTGCGCCCGGGGCGGCCTGATCGACGAAGCGGCCCTGAAGGACGCGCTCGACAGCGGCCATGTCGCCGGTGCAGCACTTGATGTCTTCGAGGTCGAGCCCGCCACCGAGAACCCGCTCTTCAACCATCCGAACGTTGTCGTCACCCCGCACCTTGGCGCCTCGACCACCGAAGCGCAGGAGAACGTCGCCCTTCAGGTCGCCGAGCAGATGTCGGATTACCTCCTGACCGGCGCGGTCCAGAACGCGCTCAACATGCCGAACGTCACGGCGGAAGAGGCCGCCGTCATGGGCCCCTGGATCAAGCTTGCCTCCCACCTCGGCAGCTTCATCGGCCAGATGACGGACGAGCCGATCAAGGCGATCAACATCCTTTATGACGGCTCCGTCGCCGGCATGAACCTCGCCGCGCTGAACCAGGCGGTGATTGCCGGTGTCCTCAAGGCCCAGAACCCGGACGTGAACCTCGTCTCCGCCCCCGTGGTGGCGAAGGAGAAGGGTATCCAGCTCTCGACCACAAGGCAAGACCAGACCGGCATATTCGAGGCCTACATCAAGGTCACGATGGTCACCGACAAGCGCGAACGCTCGGTCGCCGGGACCTGCTTCAGCGATGGCAAACCGCGCTTCATCCAGATCAAGGGCATCAACATCGACGCCGAGATCGGCGCCCACATGCTTTACACCACGAACGAGGACGTGCCCGGCATCATCGGCCTTCTGGGGATGACCATGGGCAAGAACAACGTCAACATCGCGAACTTCACCCTTGGCCGCTCGGGCGTCGGGCAGGACGCGATTGCCATCCTCTACCTCGACCAGCCGATCGACCCCAAGGTGATCGAGACCCTGGAAAGCACCGGCATGTTCAGCCAGGTCAAGGCCCTGCAGTTCGAGGTCGGCTGACGCCCCCTTGCCCTTTCATCTTTGCCCAAATATCCCGGGGGTCCGGGGGCTGGCCCCCGGCCTTTCAGCCAGAGCCACCCATGCACCTTTACGCCATCGGCGATATCCACGGTCATCTCGGCCTTCTTCAGGCCGCGCACGAGCTGATTGCCGAGGACATGGCCCGCCACGGTCCGGGGCAGGTGATCCATATCGGCGACCTTGTCGACCGTGGCCCTGACAGCCGGGGCGTGATCGACTTCCTGATGCTGGGCGTTGCAGCGGGCGAGGACTGGGTCACCCTCAAAGGCAACCACGACCGCCTCTTCACCCGGTTCCTCCGCGACCCCGAGGACCGCGATCCCCGCCTCTGGTCCGAGCTTTCGTGGCTTCATCCCCGGCTCGGCGGGGCCGCAACGCTTGCCTCCTACGGGGTCGAGAACGCCGCCGACCGCCCGGTCGCCAAGGTCCACGCCGATGCCGCCAAGGCCGTTCCCGCCGCTCACGTGGCCTTCATCGACAGCCTGCCGCTTTACCATCAGACGGGCGAGGCGCTCTTCGTCCACGCAGGCATCCGTCCGGGCGTCCCCCTGGAAGAGCAGACCGAGACCGATCTCATCTGGATCCGCGAGCCCTTCCTGATCGAACGCATCAGCTTCGGCCCCCTTGTCGTCCATGGCCACACGACCATCGACGCTGCCACCCACTATGGCAACCGCCTGAACCTTGACAGCGGTGCGGCCTATGGCGGTCCCCTGTCTGCCGTGGTCATCGAGGGGCGGGAGGCCGCACTTCTGACCCCCGAGGGGCGCCGGAGGCTGCCGATCCGTGGCGGCTGAACCGGCAAACGCAGGCCGGGGTCTGGACTTGGCCCACGCCTGATCCCATATCCCTGCCATCCACGATCCGGAGGCAGGATGTCAGGCGTCAAGGCGCAGATCGCGGCAACCCCCGCCGGAGGCGGCGCTTTCCGGCTGGACCAGGCGACCCTTGGCATCTTCCTTGTCGATCAGCCCACCCATCGCCTTGCGATCGGTTCCGACCGCCGCGACCACCGCCCGCTGAAGGCGCGCGAGGGCTGGATCATGCCCGCCGGCAGCGAGGGCCTCTGCCGCTACGACGCCCCGCTTGAGTTTCTGACCGTGGCCATCCCCGACCGCCTGATGACCGAAATGGGCGGCACCGCGGGCTTTGCCCCCCAGGTCGGCGCGCTTTCCGCGCTGACGGTCGAGCTTGCCATGAAGGCCCCCGACTTCGCGTCCCAGGGCACGCTGTTCCGCGAAACCATGGAGCGCGCTCTGGTCGCGCAGATCGTCCAGACCCTGGCACCCGAGGCGTCCGAAACCCAGGCGCTAGACGACCCGCGCCTCCGCCGCGCCGTGGCCTACATTACCGACCATCTGGCCGAAGACATCTCGCTGGAAACCCTCGCGCACGAGGCTGCGATGAGCTCGTTCCACTTCGCCCGCGCGTTCAAGGCGGCAACCGGGACAAGCCCGCTGCAATACGTCATCCGCGCCAGGATCGAAACCGCCAAGGCGCTTCTGAAGAGCCCCGCCCTGCCGGTGGCCGAAGTCGCCTGGCGTGTGGGTTATGGCGATCTTTCCCGCTTTGGCCAGCATTTCAAACGGCACACCGGTGTCACGCCGGGGACGTATCGGGCGGGGTGAGATTTCTGGCTGCCGCCGCCCATCAATGGCAAGACGCAGGTTCGGCGGAGTGTCCGCCCCCAAAGGAGCAAAAACGATCGCAAGGCCAGCGCATGATCAATGTCGAGACAATCCGCTTCGAAGCAGGAGTGGCCGCCTACAGCTTTCAAAGCATGACGGTCGGGATTTGACTTGTTGATCAACCCCGGCATTGGCTTGCTCATGGAGCGGACCGGCACCGCCATGTGCCGCCTATGGCACACGAAGGCCTGATCATGCCGGGCGGAAGCGAAGGGTGCTGTGTCTTTGATGATCCGCATGCGCTGCTCATGGTTCAGCTTGCCCTTCGCGCGCCGAAATTCAGAGAGATGGGGCGATCTATCACGAGACGCTGGAACGCGCGTTCGCTGCGGAAGTCCCGTCAACCGTTTCTCCGATCAATGAGGCCGCGCGGCCGATGGATGACCGGCGGATAAGACTCGCGGTCGAATTCATCAACGATTACCTCGCCGAGGACATTTCCCTCATCGAACCTGCTGAAGAGGCGGCGATGAGCGCCTTTAACTTCGCGCGGGCCTTCAAGGCGGCGACGGGCCAGTCACCGCTGCAATATGTCATCGGTGCCAGGATCGATCTGGCGAAGCTTCTGCTGCGAACCATGAGGCTCAGCCTTTCCCTGATCGCATTGCACATTGGCTACAACGACGTCAGCCGTTTTGGCCAACACTTCCGGACGCGTGTCGGGGTAACGCCTGCGGCCTTCCGCGCGCACTGAGAAACTCCGCAAGAATCGCATAACCAACCGCAAGAACCGCGCCTCTCAGGCGACCGCTCGGCTGCCATCTTCATCCCATCGCAACCGGGCAAGCGCCCAAGAGAGATGGAGACGAACGATGAAAACCCTGACCCTTTCCGCCGCCGCCATGCTGCTCGCCACGACTGCCATGGCCGAGGTGCAGACCCGCACGGTGACCTTCGAGAACGAAGGCGTCACGCTGTCGGGCACCCTGTATCTGCCCGCCGACTACAACGGCGAGAAGCTGCCCACGGTCGTCGTGACCGGCGCCTGGACCAGCGTCGAGGAGCAGATGCCCCGCGAATACGCCGAAGAGATGGTCGAGCGTGGCTTTGCCGCCTTCACCTTCGACTTCCGCGGCTGGGGCAAATCCGGCGACCTGCCGCAGAACATCCGCTTCAAGGAAGACCCGGCCGCCAAGATCAGCGACCTGAAGGCCGCGTTCGAGACGGTGGCGGCGCTGCCGGAGGTGGATGCGGCCAATATCAGCGGCCTCGGGATCTGCGCGTCGGCGGGCTACATGGTTGATGCCGCGACCGGCAACCCCTTGGTCAAGAATGTCGGCCTGGTAGCGCCGTGGCTGCAGAACCAGACGATCGTCGAGGCGGTCTATGGCGGCGCTGAAGGCGTCGCGGGGCTGCGGCAGATGGCGGCGGATGCTGCCGCAACGCCGGGCGGCGTGATCATCGGCGCGGCGGGGCCTGCGGGCACCGAGGGCGTGCTGATGGCGATGGACGGCTACTATGCCGACCCGGCCCGTGGAGCGATCCCGGCCTACGACAACCAGTGGAACAACCTCAGCTGGGAAGCCTGGCTGACCTACCTGCCCGCCGACCATGCGGCTGCCTTCGACAAGCCCTTGGCCATCGTCCACTCCGAAGCCGCTGCGATCCCGGATGGCGTGCGCGCCTTCCTTGCCGGCTACACCGGCGAAGCTGTGGTCGAGTGGCTGGATAACGTCGACCAGTTCTCGTTCTACGACCGCGAGGATGCGGTCGACGCCGCCGCCAATACGGTTGCCGAGCATTTCGGCAGCTGATCCCGGCGCCATGACCTGCACCGGATGCCTCCCTCCCCGGTGCGGGTCCTTTCCCAAACCCCCATGAATGAAAGGAACCATGCCATGAAAACCCTTGCTTTTGCCGCCGCTCTGGCCGCCACTTCTCTGCCTGCCCTTGCAGAAACGCGCGAGCTTCCTGCAGTTGGGGACATCGAAACGTCTCGCGTGATCTCGGTCGTCTCGTCGATCCCGCTGGCCGTCGACCTTGCGGCCTACGACCTCGCCGAGCAGGCCTTCGCTCCCGAAATCGTCATCGACTACACCAGCCTCTGGGGTGGCGAGCCTGCGACGATGACCCCCGCCGACCTGATGACCGCATGGCGCGGGATCGTGCCGGGGTTCGATGCGACCTGGCATGAGCTGTCGGACGTGCAGGCCACGGTGACCGGCGACACCGCCACGGCGACGGCATTTGTCGATGGCCGCCACTGGATCGGTGATCAGCTGTGGCGCCCGGTGGGCAACTACAACTGGGATCTGCAGAAGATCGACGGTGAATGGAAGGTCACGCGGATGGAATTCGCCATGACCGAAGAGATCGGCGACCGCGACGTGGCGACCCAGGCCATGGAACGGGCCAAGGCGCTGACCCCCTGACGCCGATCAGCAAACAGGCCTTTCCGCCAAAGCGCCTCCCCTCCCCCCGTGTGGGGAGGGGTTGGGGGTGGGGGGCCTCGACAGAAACACCCTGACCCTCAAGGAGACTGACGATGAAACGCTTCACCCTTTCCGTGGCCTTCCTGGCCCTCACCACCCCCGCCTTCGCGACCGGCCCGCAGGACGCCGTCGACGCGCTGATTGCCGCGATGGCCTCGGGCGATGCCGCCACTGTCGAAGGCAGCTTCACCCCGGACGCAGGCTATGCCTATTCACTCGACGGCAACCTCACGCGGGGCGACGGTTTTGACGGCTGGATCACCAGCGACATCACCGGCCCCGGATCGCAGTTCATGATCGAAAGCGCCACGGTGACCGGCGATACGGTCGATGCGCTGGTCATGTGGGGACGCGGCGGCAGCATGACCTCGCCCGCCCGCTATGTCTTCACGGTTGAGGGCGGCAAGATCGACAGCTGGCGCATGACCAACCGGTAGGGGGAACAGACGATGCGCCCCCTTCTGACCCTTGCGATCGGCCTCCTCCCGCTGGCGCTTGTGGCGCAGGAGGGCGCGCGGATCGCCCTGCCGGACGACTTCCGCACCAAGATGCAGCATTACGCCAGCGTCGACTGGGCGGACGGTATCACCTAGCGGCTTTACATCAACGACCTGGCGCTGGAGACCCGGCGCGAGGAACGGCGGCTTTCCTCGGGCACCGTCTTCGCTATTCAAAACTTCCTCGCTGCGACCGACGCCTTAGGTCAGCCACAGCGCGACCATGCCGGGCGGCTGGTCGTCGGAGACAGCCTCAATGACGTCCAGGTCGCAATGAGAAGCGCCACCAGGGCAGAGGTGCGAAGCACCGCTTCAAGGATGCTCCCGCCGGATCAGCCGCTTGACTGACCGCCCGCCCAGATAGCCGAAAACCACCGTCGCAAGCCCCACGACCTCGGCAATCGCCGGGCCTTCCGGAATGCCGCGCACGAACAAGGCCACGGCCATCAGGCAGAAGCCGCCGGCCGACATCCAAAGCCAGAACCACAGCTCGCCCCGCGTGGGGCCGAAGCGGTAGGGGTTCTTTTCCGTCATTCCAGAGCCTTTCGCGCCTCCGCCACGGTTGCCTTGGTTGCGGGCTGCATCCACACCTCACCACAATAGGGCTGCACGATGGAAGGCAAGTCCGGTCGCGCGTCCGGGGCCATGTCGCTGACCGCAATCCGTCCTCCATCCATGGCGCCTATCAGCACCCGGCCGGTCGCCCGGGATTCATGCGGCCCCTGCGCCATCCCGCTGTTCCAGATGAAAGTGACTTCGCCCTTGGCCTTGCCCTTCAGCACATCGTCCACCTGGACGGTCACCAATGCCGCACCCCAGGGAGAGCCAAGGTCCTGATACCCCGTCACCTCGCCCACAACCACAAGCTCGGCCCCGGCGATGTTCTTCATTTCGAACGGTTCAAGATAGGTGCAGGCCTCGGCCCCCACCGGCATCATCCCCAAAGCCACAGCCATCATCATCTTCCGCATCGCATCCTCATTCCGCTGGACGGGGCGCGAAACCCGTGATTCCCTTGCGCCATGATAAGACGCTTCTCGCCGACCGTTGTCCTGGTAGGGATTATCCTACTCTCCGCAGCTTACCTTCTCTGGATCGGACGCGAGCCGATCTGCAAATGCGGCTACATCAAGCTCTGGCATGGCCAGGTCGTAAGCTCCGAGAATTCGCAGCACATCTCGGACTGGTACACCCCCAGCCACATCATCCACGGGTTCCTGTTCTACGGCCTCCTCTGGCTTTTCGCACGGCGGCTGTCGCTGGGCTGGCGGCTTGCGATTGCCACGCTGGTCGAATGCGCCTGGGAGATCGCCGAGAACTCTGACGCGGTGATCGAGCGCTACCGGTCGGTCACCATCTCGCTGGATTACTACGGCGATTCCGTCCTGAACACGGTGGCCGATGTGCTGGCCATGGTGCTTGGCTTCTGGCTGGCGTCAAAGCTGCCAGTCTGGGCGACCGTCGCGATTATCCTCGTCTTCGAGGCGGTGACCATCTGGCTCATCCGCGATGGTCTGGCGCTGAACATCCTGATGCTGACCTACCCGGTCGAAGCCGTGTCCGACTGGCAAGCCCTGCGCTGACCCTGCGAATTTTCGTCGAAAATTCGGCGCGTTTACACGCGCATCCGCCGCCAGGACAGCAGCGCCGCCGCCGTCAGCGTCAGCAGGATCCCCGCCACCACCCAGAAAAACCCCCGGTCCCCCATGCCCGCCACCAGCGGTGCGAGGATCAGGGGCACACCAATTGCCCCCACCAGGCCCGAGGCGACGATGGTCGGCGGCACCCGGATATCCTCGCCCATCTTGCCGCTTGCCGTGACATAGAAGCCCGGAAAGAACACCCCTGTCGACGCCCCCATCGCCACGAAGAAGACCGAGGGCGAGACGAAGACCGCCCCCAGCGCAAAGACCGCGGCCGAGCTGACCGACAGGGTGAAAAGGAAAAACGGCTGCACCCGGTGCGCCACAAAGATCAGCGCCACCCGGGCCAGCAGGAACACCACGAAGAACGCGCTCAGCAGTTCCGACGCCCGCGCCTCCTCGACCCCCGCCCGGATCAGCGCAGACGGCCCAAGCCCCGCCAGGCTCGCCTCCATCCCGATCGCCACCGCTCCGAACGCCAGGATCGCCCAATGCGGCCTGAAGGCCTTGACCTCGCCCTGAGGCGCCGAGCCCGCCCGGCCGGCAGGCCCGGCGAAGACCCAGATCCCTGCAACCACCGCAGCCACCAGCCCGAAGGCCCAGCGTGGATCGCTGCCAAGCCAGACAAAGGCCAACGGCGCTGCAATCGCGCCCACCCCGAAGGTCGCGTTCAGAAGGCTCAGCATCGACGGCCCGTGCCGCCCGAAAGCCCGCATCACCCGCGGGTTGAAGACCGCCGTCGCCATCCCGTAGCCCAGGCCGAAAACCACCGTCGCGACCAGCGTCAGCCCCCAGCTGCCCCCGACCGCCATCCCCCCGGCGCCCACGCCCATCGCCGCCAGCGCATGCCGGGGACCAATCACGCCCCCGTTGAAATACATAAGCCCAACGCCCAGAAAGCAGCCGACCCAAAAGAGCGAGACGAACAGCCCCCCCTCGCCCTCACCCAGCCGGAAGTCCAGCACATAGACCGGCAGCGCGGGCCCCAAAAGCGCCTGCCCCGCCCCCATCATCACGAAGGTCGCCACTCCAGCGAAAAGCAGCGCCGCATGGGTCCGGATCAGGTCTTTCAAAGCTGCGCTCCTGCTGACCTGCCTGACTTCCCCCGCCGATCTGCCACTGTCAATGGTGACCATGTGACGCTACGTTGTCTCGGCAGCTTCGCCAAATTGGGGCATGCTCCGCAAAACAGACGGAGGGACCCATGACCGACATCCACATCCTTTCAGCCGCCCGCACCGCCATCGGCGGCTTCGGCGGCTCACTCGCCGGGATGCCGCCCATCGACATCGCCACCCATGCCGCCAAAGCAGCCCTCGCCCGCGCCGGGGTGGAGGGTGCGCAGATCGGCCATGTCGTCATGGGCCATGTCATCAACACCGAACCCCGCGACATGTACCTTTCCCGCGTCATGGCCATGCAGGCGGGCATCCCCGAGACGACGCCCGCGATGAACGTGAACCGCCTTTGCGGTTCGGGCGCCCAGGCGGTGGTCTCGGCAGTGCAAGCCCTGATGCTGGGGGATGCCGAGATGGCGCTCGCGGGCGGAGCCGAATGCATGAGCCGCTCGCCCTACATCCTGCCCACAGCCCGCTTCGGCCAGAAGATGGGCGACACCCGCGCTCTGGACATGATGACCGGTGCGCTGACCTGCCCCTTCGGCACCGGGCATATGGGAGTGACAGCGGAGAACGTGGCCGCGCAGCACGGCATCACCCGCGAGGATCAGGATGCCTTTGCCCTCGAAAGCCAGACCCGCGCCGCCCGGGCGATTGCCGAAGGGCGGTTCACCGACCAGATCGCGCCCATCGAGATCGGCGGCAAGAAAGGCCCCGTGATCTTTGACACCGATGAGCACCCCAAAGCCACCAGCGCCGAGGCCTTAGCGGGCCTCAAACCGGTCTTTCAGAAGGACGGCTCGGTGACCGCAGGGAACGCCTCCGGCATCAACGACGGCGCGGCGGCGCTGGTTCTGTCCCGGTACGCAAAGGGCTCGCGCGCCCGGATCATGGGCTATGCTCATGCGGGTGTTGATCCCAAGGTAATGGGGATCGGGCCGATCCCTGCCGTGCAGGCGCTGTGCAAGAAGCTCGGGATCAAGCCCCAGGATTTCGACCTGGTGGAATCGAACGAGGCCTTCGCAGCGCAGGCCCTCGCCGTCTCCCGCGCGCTGGAGCTTGACCCAGCCAAGGTGAACCCGAACGGCGGGGCCATCGCCCTTGGCCATCCGGTGGGCGCGACCGGGGCGATGCTGGTGGTCAAAGCGCTGCATGAGCTGGAACGCACCGGGGGCCGCACCGCGCTCATCACCATGTGCATCGGCGGCGGCCAAGGCATCGCGCTGGGGATCGAGAGCGCCTGACCTCTCCGGCGTGCCTCCTCGTTCGACTTCGTCTACTCGTCGGAACACCAGCGAGGAGTGACGAAGTCATCGACGAGCGCACCCCGTCCCGCCCTACCGCAACTCGACCTGCACCCGGTCCGACCGCCCTTCGGCATCGATCACGCTCAGCGTCACGAACCCAGCCCCTGGCATTGCCAGCATCGCCTCGCGTTCGTCCGAAGCGACCACGATCGGTACTCCGTCGGCCAGCCAGGTAAAGGGCGCCGTCCCACCATTCACCTTGACCTTCAGCCCCGCTGCCAGCAACTCAACCTCCGCCCCATCCGGCGGGAACGCCACCGCTGGGGCATCAGCTTCCATCTCGAACGCCGCCGAGCGCGAGCGGAACCGCTGCAAGGGCTGCGGCAGTTCCGCGTTTGAGACTAGGAGGGTCGAGGCGGGCGCGGCAGGCTGCGGATCAAGCTTCCCTTTCAGCCGGTTGAAGGCCTGGAACAGCACCGGCGCGGCCACATCCGCACCGAAAGCCCCCGGCACCGGCGTGCCGTCGGCCCGGCCCATCCAGACCCCGATCACATGCGTGCCGTCAAAGCCGATGGCCCAGGCATCGCGGTGGCCGTAAGACGTGCCCGTCTTGTAGGCAAGCCGGTTCGACGGTGCCCCCGGAGGCGGTGCGAGGCCCGCCAGAATGTCCCCCACCTGCCAGGCCGCGACCTCGGAGACCAGCCTTTGCCCCTCGGCCGCCTCACCCTCCATCCGGTAAGTCAGCGGCCGCACGACTCCGCCCCGCGCAAGCGCGGCATAAAGCTGCACCATATCCGACAGCGTCACCCCCACCCCGCCGAGCGCAATCGCGAGACCCGGCTGGTCACCCGGAAACACCGGCTTCATCCCCGCCTTCTCCATCGCCGAGATCAGCTTGGCAGGCCCCAGCGCCTCGGTCAGCTGCACGACGGGGATGTTCAGCGACAGCTGCAACGCCTCGCGCAGGCGGATCGTGCCGCGGTAGAGCCGGTCGAAGTTCTGCGGCGCGTAGGTGCCGAATGTCATCGGCTTGTCTTCGATCATCGTTTCGGGATGCCCAAGGCCCTCGTCGAAAGCCAGCGCATAGACCAGCGGTTTCAGCGTCGATCCCGGCGAGCGCAGCGCCTGGGTCATGTCGACAAACCCTTGCCGCAGGTCCGCCTGATAGCCCGCCGATCCGACCGACGCGAGAATCTCGCCCGAGGCATGGTCGGCGACCAGGATAGCCACCTGCAACTCTTCCCCCCGGCCTTCGACCGCCTCCGCCGCCAGCGTCTCAAGCTTTCGCTGCAACTCGACGTCCAGGGTCAGGACATGGGTCAGAAGCTGCGGCTCCTCATCCCGCGCCCGGTCGGCGAGATGCGGGGCCAGCGCCGGGAAGGGCTTGCGGATGCCAGGCACCTCTTCGCGCAAAGCGGCCTCGGCCTCCTCCGCGTCGATCACACCCTCACCCACCGCCCGCGCCAGCACCCGGTTCCGCGCGGCCTCGGCCTTGTCGGCGGCCCGGTCGGGGCGGCGGTTTTCAGGGCTTTGCGGGATTGCCACCAGCAGCGCTGCCTCCGCCGGGGTCAGGCGCGACGGTTCCTTCCCGAAGTAGCTGATCGACGCGGCCCGCACGCCTTCAAGGTTCCCTCCGAAAGGTGCAAGGTGCAGATAAAGCTGCAGGATCTGGTCCTTGCTCAGCCGCCGCTCCAAGGCCAGCGCCACCCGCATCTGCCGCAGCTTGCCCGCGACTTCCCCGGTCGTCCCCTCCTCCAGAAGCCGCGCGACCTGCATCGTCAGGGTCGACCCGCCCGAGACGACCCGCCCGTTCCACACCGCCTGCAGCACCGCCCGTGTCATCGACCGTGGGTCGACCCCGGCATGCTCGCGGAACCGCTTGTCCTCATAGGCCATGAGCATCTGGAGATAGAGCGGGTCCACCTTGTCCGGCGGCAGCGCCAACCGCCAGCGGCCATCGGCCACGGTATAGGCCCGCAAGAGATCACCATCCCGGTCCAGAACCTCGATGGACATTTCCACCGCCAAGGGCGGCAGGACCGTCGCGTCGATCCAGTCGTCAAACCGGTCGCGCCCGAGGGCGGCAAGCCAGAGGCCCAAAGCCAGGGCAACGAACCATCGGGCGCGCATCATGACCACCGCCTGCGCCAAGCGCTTCCCGCCCCCCTGGTGGGGGAGGGAGAGGGAGGGGGGGCTGCGCGACATCTGCCGGGAGCCCCCCACCCCCATCCCCTCCCCACGGGGGGGAGGGGAGGCGCATATGCTCGCCGTTGCTCCATCCTTACGGCGTGATGGTCAGGGTCCCGGTCTCACTGCGCGCCCGGAAGTCGGGGCGGTACATGTCCTCGACCGAGGCCGCTGGGTGGTGGAACGTGCCGGGCGATACGGCGCGGACGACATAGGCAAGACGGAAGCTCTGGTCCGAGGACCAGTCCACCGCCGTCAGGAACCGGTCCTGCCGGAACTCCGAATGCTGCACGTCCTGCAGCGTATCCAGCCACCCCAGCTCCGAGGTCGACCCCGCCGACATCAGGTTCGGGTTGTCGATCTCGAAGCCCGCAGGCAGCGGGTCCGACACCATCAGCCGGGCTTCGCCGTAGCTGAAGGGCGTTACCTCCAGGACCGTCACCAGCCGCGTGCCCGCCGCCACGTTCTCAACCGTCACCTCTTCACCGGCCATGGTGTAGTAGGTCCGCTTGATCGCATAGCCGTTGCCGCCTGCCGGTTCCGGTTCCGACGGCACCCCATACGTCGTTACCGTCACCGTCGTGTCGGGGCCGTCGTTCTTCACCACTACCGGGGTCACCGAGCCTGCATCCAGCACCCGGACCAACGGCCCATCGGCGGGCTTGCCGTCGATGGTGATGCCTTCCGTCCCCGGCCGGTCGATCAGCGCATTCGCCGCCAGAAGCGCCCAGGTCGCTTCCTGCGTCGACAGCAGGTTGCCCTGCACCGCGATCCGGTCGGTCAGCGCCTCGCGGTCCACGGCCTGAGACCCGGCCTCGACCGCCAGCGTCAGCAAAGCCGCCGCGTCGCGATACCGTGTGCCATAGTCCACCCGCCAGATCTGCTCGACATCCGGACCCGCCAGCGCCTCCATCTTGGCTGCGGCCTTGCGGAACATCGCATCGGCCCGCGCCTGATCGCCGTAAGACGCCAGCGCCGCCGCCAGCTGCGCCTGCGCGATGGGGGTAGAGAAGTCGTCCCCCTTCACGTCGGCGTAGTAGCGCAGGTCGCCCACCGCCGCCGCACCCTCGCGGGCCAGCACCATCAGCGCATAGGCCAGAGCCTCGCCACCGCCATTGGTCTCGGCGCTGAAGTCGGGCGCGTAGTTCACCTGGTTCCGCAGGTTCGCCAGCGCATTCCGCAACGCAAGGTCCGGCACCTGATAGCCTTGCGCCTTCGCCCGGCTCAGGAAGTCGGTCACATAGGCGTCGAGCCAGAAGTCGCCCTGCCCCGGACCCCAGAGGCCGAAGCCGCCGGTCGAGGACTGGTTCGCCAGGATCTCCACCACCGCCTCGTCGATGCGCTGCTGAATGTTGTCGGCACCCTTCAACTCCATCACGCGGGCGATTTCGTCGAAGTAGAGCAGCGGCAGCGCGCGGCTGGTCATCTGCTCGGTGCAGCCATAGGGGTAGCGGTCCAAGGCCGCCAGAAGCCCCGGCGCATTCAGCCGCGCCAAAGGACCGACGGCCATGGTCGCCTTGCCCGACCCTTCGACCAGCCCGACGAAGACGTTCTCGTCAAAGGTGAAGGTCTGCCCCGACGCCAGTTCCAGCCGCGAGATCTTGGCGACCTCCGGGTCGTTCACCTGCACCGGAATGGTCAGGGTCTTCTTCAAGACCTTGCCGTCCGGCGTGGTCAGACTGACATCGATGGTCTGAATACCCACCCCACCCGCCGTTACCGGCACCTCGAAGACCGCCTTGGCATTGTCGGCAAGCTCAAAGCCCGAGGGCACTTCGCCCAGGGTCAACCCGTTTGCAACAACATCCAGGCTCATCCGGCCCGAAGGCCCGGTGGCATGGACGATCTCCAGAAGCAACCGCGAGCTGTCCCCCGGCGACATGAAGCGCGGCAGGCTTGCCGTTACCACCACCGGGTCGCGCACCAGCACATCGGCTGTGGCCTGGCCCACGCCGGTCTTCGACCAGGCGACGGCCATGACCTTCACGGTGCCGTTGAAGCTTGGCAGGTCGAACGTCGTCCGCGCATAGCCATCGGGGCCCACTTCGACCGGGCCGGTGAAATAGGCCACCAGCTCCTCTGTCGGAGGTGGCGCCTGCAGTTTCGCCTGCGCGCCCGCGTCGCCGCCCGAGCGGACCTCGCCCACAGCGCCATTCAGCCCGTCGATCAGACGGCCATAGATGTCGCGGATACCCACGCCCAGACGCCGCTGGCCGAAGTAATGGCCCTGCGGATCGGGCGCCTCAAAACCCGTCAGGTTCAGGATGCCCACGTCCACCGCAGCAATCGTGACCCAGGCGGTTTCGCCCTCCGCCACACCATCGACCTTCACCGCAACCTCCAGCGGCCCACGGGGGGCGGCTTCGGCGGCAACTTCGACGACAGCCGAAAGCGCCCTCTCGCCCGGATCGATCGACGCATGGGTCAGCCCCAGCGCCCGCGCCGGGTTCCGGCCCGCCGCCACGTCCATCGGACGCAGGACCGAGGCGGTCACATACACGCCCGCACCCCATTCGTCGGTGACGGGAAGCTGGATCAGGTTCTCGCCTTCCTTCACCTCGACCGCCTGCATGGAAACCAGCCGGTTCGACAGCACCGTCACCAGCGCTGTCCCCGCAGCCCGCGGCACGATCCGCAAGGTCGCGGTGTCGCCCGGCTTGTAAGCTTCCTTGTCAAGCGACAGCTCCAGCGTATCGGGCGTGGCCGACGCATCGGCGGGCGCATACCAGCCGGCATAGAACTCCATCGAGGTCGCGGCCTTGCCCCCATCGGCGCGCTCGACGACAATTTCGTAGGTTCCCCAGTCGACGTCAGCGGCAATCTCTACCGGGGCGGCTCCGAGCGTCGCTTCCCCTTCGGCGACAGGCGTCCGGTTGACGACCGGCTCCCAGCTCCAGTTGCCGTAGGATTGGTACCACTGATAGTCATACTCGACCCGGACGACCGTCCAGGTCACCGGCAGGGCGGTCAGCGCTTCGTTCGCGTCAACCGCGATCAGCTGGAACCGCGCCTCGCCGCCTTCCTGCGCCACGCCATCGAACATCGGCTTCACCCCGATCAGCTGATCGGACGACGATATCTTCTTCGTCACCGACCGTTCGACCGGGCGGCCAGAGCCTTCGGCAACGCGGATCGTCACGCGCGCCTCAAGCGGGCGGTACGGGTCTTCGATGATCGGCAGGAAGACCGGGACCACCGCATTGCCCGCCTCGTCCGTCTCGGCCGAGTTCAGCGACGACATCTGTGCACTAAAGGGCTGGTCGTGGCGGCCGAAGACATAGCCGGGGTAAGCCTCCAGCCCCTCGGCGGCACGCAGCAGCACCTCGCCCTCGATGGCAAGGCCAGCACCCGGCGCACCGAACAGGTAGCGGGCCGCCACCGTCAGATCAGAGGCGGAATCGACGCCGACCAGCAAAGGTGTATCGGCCATGGTCAGGTCAAAGTCGATCCGCTCGGGCAGGAAATCCTCGACCAGGAACGTCGCCGAGGTCAGCGCCGGAGCCTCAAGATCGGCATACATCTCCAGCCGCCACACCCCGCGCGGAGCCGACCCGGCGATAGGCAAGCTGAAGACATGCCCGCCCGCACCGGAATCCTCGACCAGCTGGCGCGAGTATTCCACACCATCGGGTCGCATAAGAACGGCAGTCAGAGGCAGGCCTTCGACCGCAGCCTGTTCGGCATCGCGGGCAAGGGCGGTCACATAAACGGTTTCGCCAGCCCGATAGGCCCCACGGTCGGTAGTCAGGAACACATCGACCGGAGGCGCCGCCTCACGGCCCTCGACCCCACGGTCGGACAGGTCAAACTCCGGATCGGTCAGCGACAGGAAGGCGATGTCCTGATCGCCCTCCTTCACCACCACCATCGCCGGGGCCGAACCGCCCGTCCCCCGCGTCAGCCCCGCATCGAAGACCGCATAGCCCTGATCGTCGGTCGTGGCCGTGCCCAGCACCGTGTTGGCGCGGTTCAACAGTTCAACCGTCACGCCCGTCTTTGCCTCGGCAGTCCCAAGCGCACGGACGAACACATGCAGCCCGTCGACGCCCGACATCGTGGTGACCCCGAGGTCCGAGATCACGAACCACTGCCAGCCCGGCGGGATGTTGTAGGGGTCAACCCCCGGCACCGCCGCTTTCAGCGCATAGATACCCGCAGGCAGCCCCTCCAGCGCCTCGCCCAGCGGCAGGCGGGTGGTGACGTCCTTGTTCACCTCCTGCGTCACAGTGGCCGTGCCGGTCCAGAGCTCCTCGCCCACCGTGTCGGCGAAGTACTCTTCCGAATAGACGTTGATCGGCGCGCCGAAATAGTAGTCCTGGATCGACCGCAGAAGGTTCCGGTCCGTCACCCGGTACAGGGTCAGGTCCAGCTTCTCGGTATTCACCGTCTCGACCGGCAGCGCGGCCTCACCGGCCTTCGGCAGCACATAGCCGCGGCCTGGGAACTTCACCCCCGGCGCGCGGTCGCGGATGTACTGCGAAATCTCGACCGACTTCGCCATCGTCTGCCCGTCCGCCGCCGGCAGCCCCTCGCGGAACGTCACCGTATAGCGCTTGCCATGCTCCAGGCCCGTGACGCAAAGCTGCCGCCAGCCGCCCGATTCAACCACCATCCCAGGCTCGGTCAGCTGCACGAAGGTCGAATAATCGACCCCCGACGCCACCAGGTCCTCCGAGAAGGTCGCGCAGATCCGCGGGCGTGCCAGGTCGGACTGCACGATCGTCTCGGCAATCCGGAAGCCGTACTTGCCAATCGCATCGTCCAGAAGCGCCGCCGTATCCGTCCGCTCCTGCAGCCCCTGAGCCAGCCGCAGCGCCTGCACCGTATCCCGGCCCCGGCCATTCCGCTCCAGTACGTCGGCCATCGTCACCAGGATCGTATGCCGCAGCGCCGGATCCACGGCCCGCAGATAGGCGTTGACCGACGACAGGAACGCCTGGTTGAAGAAGTACCCCGACTGGTTCGAATCCGCCTTCCCGGCCTCCAGCTGCCGCCGGGCAAACTCGCCCCAGGTCGCCGCGTCATCCGTCAGGTTCAGCGCGGCACCCGTATAGGCCGCGGCTCCTGCCCAATCGCCCGCTACTTCAGCGTTCAAAGCCGCCGCGAGATGTTCCTCGGCGGTCCATGGGCCCGTCGTGTGCTGGCGACCAAGCCCCAGCGCCTGCTCGAAGGCCGGCTGAATGTCCCAGTCCTGCAGGAACGAAAGCTCGACCCGCCGCTCCTTCGCCGCCTCTCGCACCGAAGCGTCCGCCTCGATCACGTAGGCCGAATAGGCACCCGCGAAGAACACGCCCTCGCCCGGCCCGTTCTTCACGAAGCACGATCCGTTCTGGGTGTTGAACACATAGGCCGTGCAGCGCGCGTTGGTCAGGCAGGCCCGCTCGCAGGCCTCGATCGTGGTGTCGAAGATCGATGCGACATCGCCCCCCGGCAGGTCCTGATCCTGGCTCACCACGAAGCGCCGCTCGGGAATCAGCTCCTGCGCTTGGGCCAGCCCCGAAACACCAAGGAATACCGCCCAAACAACCGCTTTCAGAAACCAACGCATCGAAAATGCCTCCCTGATGGATTGGCGTAAATGTCGCATGTCCGGGGACTTACTGGCAAGGCCAGGCCGACCCTTTCAGCGTTAAGCCTTGGTTCATTTTGTTCAGGGAGTGTAGTCGCGGAATCCAGACGTGCGGTTCAATCGCAAAGCCGGGTTCGGGGCAGAATCTCGGCTGGGAAGCGATGGATCTTTCGGAACGTCTGGTCAAAGAACGGCGCGGAAGGCTTGCTGCCGAACGCCTGCTTGAACAAAAAAGCCGCGAACTTTTCGCCGCCAACGAAAAGCTGGCGATCCATGCCCGCTCGCTGTCCGACCAGATCGTCGAACAGCGCCAGGCCGTAAGGTCCGCGCTGTCCGAGGCGGAGGTTCTGAAGGATCAGAACACCCGTTTCGTCGAAGACCTCGACCGCGCCCATACCGCTGCCGTCATGGCTGAACGCAGGCTCTGGGACGCGATCGACACCGTGCGCGACGGGTTCGCCGTCTTCGACACCTCGTTGAAGCTTGCGACCGCGAACCGGGCCTGGCTTTCGTCGTTCGACGGCCAGCACGTCGCCCCCGGCATCCCCTATGACGAAATGCTTGGCATCTTCGCCAACACCAAGCTCGACCTCGGCGAGGAAACGACCGAAGACTTCGTGGCCCGCATGCTTGCCCGGATCGAGACCGACCCGCTTGAGCCGGTGACGCTGAAGCTCCTGAACGGCACCTGGATCAAGCTTCAGGATCGCCGCGCCCGGGATGGCGACCTTGTCTCGCTTGCCATCGACATCACCGAACAGATGCGCATCTGGGCCGCAATCGACGTGCTGCCCGATGGTTTTGTTCTCTTTGACCGGGAGGAACGTCTTTTGGCCTGCAACCAGCGTTATCGTGAGATGTTCCCCGACTCTGCGCCGCTCATGCAGCCCGGCGTCACGTTTGAGGATCTTTTGCGCAACGGCCTTCGCAACGGCCACATCCCCGAGGCCGTGGGGTCCGAAGAGGATTGGCTGACGAACCGCCTGCAGCATTTCCGCGCTGCCGACACGATCGCCGAGAATGCGCTTGCGGGCGGCCGGGTGATCCTTGAATCCGACCACATCACCCCCGACGGCGGCCGCGTCGGCCTGCGCACGGACATCACCGCGCTGCGCGAACAGCAGGCCGCGCTCGATGCCGCCCGCAAGGCCGCCGAGGCCGCGAACCGCGCGAAGTCGGCCTTCCTCGCCAACATGAGCCACGAGATCCGCACCCCGATGAACGGCGTCGTCGGCATGGCCGAACTGCTCTGCGACACCGCGCTGACCGAGGAACAGCGCCTCTTCGCCGAAACCATCCGGTCCTCGGGCGAGGCGCTTCTCGTAATCATCAACGACATCCTCGACTATTCCAAGATCGAGGCAGAGCGGCTGACCCTGCGTCCCGAACCCTTCGACCTTGAACGCACGATCCACGAGGTGACGATGCTCCTTCAACCCCGCGCGCGGGAAAAGGGCATCGACCTCATGATCGACTTCGACATGTTCCTGCCCACCCGCTTCGTGGCCGATCCAGGACGGCTTAGGCAGGTGCTCACGAACCTCATCGGCAACGCGGTGAAGTTCACCGAAAAGGGCCATGTCCTGACCCGCGTCGTCGGGATCGACGAAGACGGCGGCCTCCAGACGCTGCATGTGACGGTGGAAGACACCGGCATCGGCATCGCGCCCGAATTCCTTGACCACATCTTTGGCGAGTTCAACCAGGTCGAGGATGAGCGGAACCGCAAGTTCGAAGGCACCGGCCTTGGCCTTGCGATCACCCAGCGGCTGATCGAACACATGGGTGGCGCGGTCTGGGTCGACAGCGACTTCGGCAAGGGCTCCAGCTTCGGGTTTCGCGTGACCCTCCCGGTGGCCGAGGATGCGGGGCCGGTGCAGGTGCCGGTTTCGGTGAAGCGGGTGATCGCGGTCGACGACCAGTTCATCAACCGAACCATCCTGGAACGTCAGCTTGCCCCCTGCGGCATCGCGGTCACGCTCTGCCGCTCGGGCGCCGAGGTGCTGGAGCGGCTGGCAGCCGACGAACCCTATGATGTGGTCCTGACCGACCATGCGATGCCGGAAATGGACGGAGTGACGCTTTTGCAGCGCATCCGCAGCGCAGGTCACGAGTTGCCGGTGATACTCCTAAGCTCGCACGCCACTGCACTCGGGGCGCGTGCGGCTGATTTTGCGGCGGTCCTGCAAAAGCCGATCCTGCGGTCCGATCTCTACCGCCACCTGCAGGGTCTCACCGCCCCTGCGGCCCCCGAAGTGGTTGAGGCGGCCCCGGTCGCAGCCGTGGACCTTCGCCAGATGCGCGTCCTCGCGGCGGAAGACAACCGGACAAACCAGCTGGTCTTCCAGAAGATGGTGCGCGACATGGATATCGAGCTGGTCTTTGCCGACAACGGCCGGATCGCGGTTGAGAAGTTCCAGAGCTTCCAGCCCGACCTCATTTTCATGGATATCTCGATGCCCGAGATGGACGGCAAGGAAGCCGCCCGCACCATCCGCGCGCTAGGCTCGAATGTGCCGATCGTCGCCCTGACCGCGCATGCAATGGAGGGCGACGCCGAAGGCATCCTCGCCGCCGGGATCGACCGCTACCTGACGAAACCGCTGCGCAAGACCGCAATCGAAAGCGCTCTGTCCGAGCATTGCCCGCGTGAGGCCCGCCCGCCCGTGATCGCGACCGAGAGGGCCGCCTGACCACGTCTGAAGTCAAGCGCGCCAACCGCCCCAAGCGCCTCCCCTCCCCCTCGTGG
>NZ_JBOFBI010000386.1:0-3446 GCF_051645465.1 Tabrizicola sp.
TGCCGAAGGCCCGCAGGCGGACCGGCCCGAACTCGGGGTCGCGGGCCATGATCGGGTTCTTCGTGCCCCACTTCTGGTCGTTGAAGCGGGTGGTGTTGACGAAGTAGATCTCGGACTTGAAGGGCGACTGGAAGCCGTGATCCCAGTGCTGCAGCGTCGTCAGGATCGGCATGTTGTTGGTCTCGAGCATGTAGAGACCGGGGGAGAAGACGTCGGCCAGCTGGCCTTCGTGGACGAAGACGGCGGCCTGGCCTTCGCGCACTGTCAGCTTTGCGCCGTACTTGATCGCCTGGCCGCGCCGGTCGAACCTCCAGACCATCGTGTCGCGGGTGTCATCGAGCCAGGAGATGACGTCGATGAATTCGCCTTTGAGAAAATCGAAGACCATGGCTTCCTCCGTTCAGGACAGGTCAACTTTCGCCGCCGGTCAGACGGCGCGCAAGGGATTCGACGATGGCGCGCGCCTCTGCAGCGGTCATTCCGGGGCGAAGCTCGGGGCTGTAGAGGATGCGCAGAAGAAGTTCATCATGATCGGTCAAGAGCGCGAATTCCTCATCGTCGTTGAAGATCGAGGGCCTTGCGCGCGGGCTGTCGTTCGGCAGGCCCAGGGCTTGCGCGATCTCTTCGTGGAAGCAGGAAAGCCGCAGAAGATCGGGGTGTTCGGCGCGGACAACTGCGACCGCGTTCCGGTAGCTGTGACTGTCGGTGCCGGAAATACTGAAGACATTGCAATAGGTTGTCTGGGGCATCCGGGTGATCGTGGAGATGACGTCGTCGTCGACACCAAGACCCAGGTCGCGAAGCACCGGGCCCATCGCCTCGCGCTCGTCTTCCGACACGATGTAGATCCAGAAGTTCGGATTGGCCTCATCCACGCGAACCGGATGTCCGGTCACGCGCGAGATGCGACTGAGGAAGCTTGCGATGCGGGCGCGATCGGTGGCCTGTTTGTCTGGTGCAACCGAGGCGCCGAAGCGGATGCTGACGCGGACCGGTTCGCTCCACCGTCGCAGCTCGGTCTCGGTTTCTCCGCGGATGACCCCGGTCGAATCTCGCCGGTATTCATTGAAAAGCGCTATGCGCATGAAGTTCTCGGACAGCATGTCGCTGGTGAAAGGCACCTTCGCGCCGCTGTCCGTGCGCAGCATGCCTTCGTTCAGAAGCGTCTGCTGGATCTGGGCGTAGTAGACCGTCGCGGCAGCACTTTTCGCGGTCGGTTCGGCCGCGACGACGGGCGACGCGGGGGCAGGGGGGGCGGCTGACGGTGCCCCCATCTGCATCGCGTCGCAGGCGGACAGGACAAGGCAGGCAGCAATGGCTGCCAGAATTCTGACTGTGCGTGATCCTGCCATGTCCTGCCCGCCGCTGCCTTTAGGCCGACGCCGCCGGGGCGGCCGGGGCTGGCTGGCGCGCCTTGGACGCGGCCAGGGCGTCGCGCAGTTCGGCCTCCATCTTCTCAAGTTCGGCCTCGGCTGCCGCTCGGCGGGTCTTGCCTTCGTCGGCGATGGCCAGGCTTTCGTTGATCGTCGCGATCAGCGTCGAATTGGCGTGCTGGATCGTCTCGATGTCAAAGACCCCGCGCTCCATTTCCTCACGCACCACCTTGTTCGCTTCCTGCAGGTTTTCCGCATTCGCTTTCAGAAGCTGGTTCGTCAGGTCGCTTGCGTCCTTGACCGCTTCCGCCGCTTCCTTCGACCGCTGGATCGTGACGGCCTGGGCAAGCTGCGTCTCCCAAAGCGGCACGGTGTTGACGAGGGTCGAGTTGATCTTCGTCACCAGCGATTTGTCATTTTCCTGCACCAGCCGGATCGACGGCAGCGACTGCATCGTCACCTGCCGCGTCAGGCGCAGGTCATGCACCCGGCGCTCCAGGTCATCACGGGCGGCGCGGAGGTCGCGGAGTTCTTGCGCCTTGATCAGTTTATCGGCCTCTGGAGCGGCACCGACGGCCGCTTCCTTCGCGGGAATCGCGGTCTTTTCGGTCTCTGCTAGCTTCGCTTCGCCAGCCGCGATGTAGATGGCCAGCTCGTTGTAGAAGGCGAGCGTCTTCTCGTACAGCACGTCCAGGCTTTTGATATCCTTGAGCAAAGTATGCTCATGGGTCAGAAGCTCCGATGTGATCTTGTCGATCTGGCCCTGCACGTCCTCATACTGCGCGACAAATTCCGCGAAGGGTGCAGCCCGGCCAAGCAGGCGCTCCCACCAGCTGGCGTCGCGCCGCAGGTCAAGCTCGTCGACTGCAAAGCCGCGGATCGTGGTGACGATCTTGCGAAGGCTGTCGCCAGCGGGACCGACATCCTTGTTCTTTACATCTTGCAACATCGCCTGGCTGATGACCTGCAGCTCGGCCTGCGCGGACGAGCCGAAGGCGATGATCGACTGGGTGTTTGCCAGATCGACCTCACCCATCCGCTTCTTGATCGCCTCGGCCTGATCAGGCGTTGCGGTTTCAAGCGGCACGACCTCGGCCACGGGCTCGGGCAGGATCACGGCGGTCACTTTCTCGACTTCGGTCAGAAGGGCGGCGGCGTTGGATTGGACGGTCTCGGACATGGGCAATCCTCCTAGAGGTCAATGATCAAGTTTAAGTCGGTCACGCAGAACGGCGATTTCGACATCAAGGTCAGTGCGGCTGTTCGACAGGAACGCGGTGGTCTTCTGGGCGAAGGTGGTTTCAAGATCGGCAAGCAGGGCCTCGTACTCGGTCCGGGCAGAGGCATCGCGCGTCTGGGCATAGTGGTCGGCGAATTTCACCGTCGCATCGCGGGCGCCCATCAGGTAGACGGACATGTACTTGCGCGCAGCCGTCAGATCGCCCGGATCGCCTTCGATAGTGCGGAAGAGGCCGCGGGCGGCTGAGGCGAACTGGCCCACCCGCCGCTCAAGTGCCCGGTCCTTGGCCCGCAGAATCGCATCCTGCATGGCCGCGAGGTGCTTTTCGCCCTCTTCGACAGCATGGGCAACGCGCCCGGTCTGGAAGGTGTCGACGCCTTCCATCCCCTTGTCGGCCATCGGGTCAAGCCCGAACGAGAGGAGATGGAGCCCCGCGCCAACGAGCGCGTAGAGGGCCGGGTAGAGGACGCCCTGATCGGCAATCACTCCGCCCACGGCAAGGGCGGCCCCCGCCAGCACCGCGCCGAAGATCTTGCGCGGGAAAGCGGGGCGGTGGGCAAGCTTGCGAGCGTTGTAGGCAGCCTCGGCCTTCAGACCTTCGCGTGTGAGCCAGGCAGAGAGCACCAGAAGACCCCCGGCGGCGAGGCCCAGAAGCATCTCGCGCGGGCCGTCGCCGAATGCGGGGAACAGGAACAGGAAGGCCGAAAGGAAGAGGACGGTCGTCCGCCACAGGCCCTGCGGCCGGGGTTCCGCCACGGACACCTGGGTCTGCGTCTGGTGGTTGCCGGTGGGCGAGTACTTGCCGCCGAAGCGTTCGGCCATCACGTGCCTCC
>NZ_JBOFBI010000387.1:0-2684 GCF_051645465.1 Tabrizicola sp.
TTTCAGGTGGCAGATCCTTCAGGTCGATGCCCATCCCATCCCAGACTTCGGTGGCCGTCGAGGCGGGCACAACCGCCTGAACCCTGACGCCGGTGCCTTCGACTTCGTTCTGAAGGCCAAGGCTCAGCGACAGGACGAAGGATTTCGTGGCCGAGTAGACGGTCGTGCCGGGATAGGGGCTGACCGCGTTGGCAGAGGCTATGTTGATGATCGTGCCGGTGTCGCGGGCAACAAAGCAGGGAAGGGCCGCGCGGGCGAGGCGGCTGGGTGCAACCGCATTGACCATGAGGAGGCTCGTGTGGTCCGCCGGGCTCAGGTCGATGAAACGCCCCAGCCGCGACAGGCCGGCGTTGTTGACGAGAACCGTGACGCCCGCGTCGCTTTCAAGCAGCGCCTCGACCTGCGCGATACCCGGCTCCGTCGACAGATCGGCCACGAGAGGGCGGACCGCCACGCCGTACCTGGCCCAGAGACGGTTGCCCAACTCTGCAAGGCGATCGCCGCGGCGGGCGACCAAGACAAGATCGTGACCGCGGGCGGCAAAGCGATCGGCGTAGACGGCGCCGATACCTGAAGACGCGCCGGTGATGACGGCGACGGGGCGGGGCGGGGTCTGAGCGTTCATTGCGATAGTCCTTTGGTGTCCTTTGCCTTGCGAGGCCGAGAGTAATCCTTGGTCCGTGTTGCGATAATGTCCTATAATCTGCATGAGATAGTGAGCAGAAGGCATCAATCATGCGCGGAACCGAGTATGCCGAACTGGCGGCATTCCTTGCCATTGCCGAGGAACGCAGCTTCCGCCGGGCGGCCCAACGGCTTCGGATGTCGCCCTCCGCACTCAGTCACTCCATGCGGGAACTGGAAGAACGGCTAGGCGCGCGGCTTCTCAACCGGACGACGCGCAGTGTCTCGCCAACTGAAGCCGGGGCGAACATGTTCAGCAGGCTCTCACCCGCCTTCGCCGAGATCGCCGCCGCCGTGGAAGGGGTCCAGCACTTTCGCGACCGGCCAGCTGGAAAGGTCCGGTTGAACATGCCGCGCGCGGCGGCCGAGGTTGTGTTTGTGCCAGGATCGGGTCGTTTTGCCCAGCAATACCCGGACATACGGCTGGAACTGACCACGGATGATGCCTTCGTCGATATCGTGGCAAAGGGCTTTGATGCCGGTGTCCGCCTGGGCGAGTTCGTTCAGCGCGACATGATATCGGTGCGGCTGACCTCGGACGTTCGCTTTGCCGTTGTCGCATCGCCCAGCTACTTCGCGTCGCATCCCCGCCCGGCGACGCCACGCGATCTCCACGACCACGCCTGTGTCAACTTTCGCTTCGCCCATAACGGCGAACTGTTTCCATGGCGGTTCGCAAAGGGCAGCGAGTCACTGGAAGTTTCCGTGGATGGGCCGATCACCACCAATGATGCGAACGTCAGCCTGGCGGCTGCCTTGGAAGGTGCTGGCCTCTTCCGGACGCTGGAGACGCAGGTGTCTGCGCAGATTGCGGACGGGCGCCTGATCCGGGTGCTGGAGGACTGGTGTCCGTTCTATCCCGGCCTGTTCCTCTACTATCCCAGCCGAAGGCAGATGTCGCCCGCCCTCCGGGCAGTGATCGACTTCTTCCGTTTCAGGGAGACGTGACGCAGAGCCGGCCCTTCTCGGTCATTCGAGGGACGATCGTCGCTGCGCTGCAGCTTCCCCGAAGCGGACCTTTGCACCCTGAGGGAATGCGCCTTCGGAGAGAGAGATTGCACCTAGCCTCTGGGGGCCCCGTAAACGACCGCTGTCGCGTCGACCCCTATCATCGCGCGGCTCAGTGGCCGCTGCGCCCGACGTTCAAGACCGCCAGCGCTGCCAGTACCACCCAAACGTATGTCGCCACAAAAAGCAGGCGATTGGCCCAGCCCACATAGCCTGTCACGCCAGACGGAAGCTCGCTCAACGGACTCGTCTGTCCGGACATGTCGATGCCAGCGTTCTTCAGAGCAGAGAAGAAGAGGGCGAAAGCACCCAGCATTAGCACGAAACTGATCCACGGCAGGTGCGCTGACCACAGCGGTGGTGCCGCTATATCGGCACGGCGTGACAGCGCCATGGTTAGAATTACCGCTGCAATGCAAAGCGAGGGGATTCCGATCATCGCCGCCGGGCCATGGAGTTTGTGGTTGATGTCGAACAGAGCTCCCATGGTCTGGCCGATACCTGCAAGGACGAGGAAAAGGAGCCCAATCTTGCCCAGAGTGCTTGCCCACAGCGGCAAGAGTGCCACCATCAGCGCGAATGAGCCGACCGCCCAGCCGACGAAGACAAGGGTCAGCAGCCATGGGTAATGTCCATTGGCGTACTCACTGACCATGCGCCATGACGGTGAGAACTCAGGACTGAGAACATGGAGCAACAGCAGTGATGCACAGGATACCGCCGTGGCCAACAGGACTGCGACTGCCGCCGGGGCGTACCAGCCGCCGATGCTCGATTGATTGGCAAGAACGTCCAAGATCGGTCCTCCCGAAAGTCAGGTTGTCAGTTGTGATAATTGGATATAGCTTACTACAATGAATACGTCAACACCTCGCCCGCGCCGCTACGCGTCGCAAGTCAGGGCCGACGCTGCGGTCGACACACGCCTGCGCATTCTGGATGCCGCAAGGTCACTGATGGGCCTCAAGGGCGTAGACAAGGTAACGATCGCA
>NZ_JBOFBI010000388.1:0-1665 GCF_051645465.1 Tabrizicola sp.
AGCGAGAAACGGCGGGTTTGGGCCGGCTCTGCGTCATGTCTCTCTGAAACGGAAGAAATCGATCACTGCCCGGAGGGCGGGCGACATCTGCCTTCGGCTGGGATAGTAGAGGAACAGGCCGGGATAGGACGGACACCAATCCTCCAGCACGCGGACAAGGCGCCCGGTCGCGATGTGTTCGGCTACCTGTGCTTCCAGCGTCCTGAAGAGGCCGGCACCTTCCAAAGCTGCCGCCAGACTGACGTTCACGTCGTTGGTGGTGATCGGCCCATCAACCGAAACCTCCAGCGACTCCCCGCCTTTCGCGAACCGCCAGGGAAACAGCTCGCCATTGTGGGCGAAGCGAAAGTTGACGCAGGCGTGGTCGTGGAGATCGCGTGGAGTGGCCGGATGGCGACGCGACGCGAAGTAGCTGGGCGATGCGACAACGGCAAAGCGAACGTCCGAGGTCAGGCGGACGGATATCATGTCGCGTTGGACGAACTCGCCCAGGCGGACACCGGCATCAAAGCCCTTGGCCACGATATCGACGAAGGCATCATCGGTGATCAGTTCCAGCCGTATTTCGGGGTACTGCTGGGCAAAACGACCAGAGCCGGGCACAAACACAACCTCGGCCGCCGCTCGCGGCATGTTCAACCGGACCTTTCCTGCTGGCCGGTCGCGAAAGTGCTGGACCCCTTCCACGGCGGCGGCGATCTCGGCGAAGGCGGGTGAGAGCCTGCTGAACAGGGTCGCCCCGGCTTCGGTTGGCGAGACACTTCGCGTCGTCCGGTTGAGAAGCCGCGCGCCTAGCCGTTCTTCCAGATCGCGCATGGAGTGGCTGAGGGAGGAGGGCGACATCCGAAGCCGCTGGGCCGCCCGGCGGAAGTTGCTCTCCTCGGCGATGGCAAGGAATGCCGCCAGTTCGGCGTATTCGGTTCCGCGCATGATTGCTGCCTCCTGCTCAACAGCTCATGCAGATTATAGGACATTATCGCAACACGGACCAAGGATTACTCTCGGTCTCGCAAGGCAAAGGACACCAAAGGACTATCGCAATGAACGCTCAGACCCCGCCCCGCCCTGTCGCCGTCATCACCGGCGCGTCTTCAGGTATCGGCGCCGTCTACGCCGATCGCTTTGCCGCCCGCGGTCACGATCTTGTCTTGGTCGCCCGCCGCGGCGATCGCCTTGCAGAGCTAGGCAACCGTCTCTGGGCCAGGTATGGCGTTGCGGTTCGCCCCCTTGTGGCTGACCTGTCGACGGAGCCAGGAATCGCGGCGGTCGAGGCGCTGCTTGAAAGCGACGCGGGCGTCACGGTTCTCGTCAACAATGCGGGCCTGTCGCGGCTGGGGCGTTTCATCGATCTGAGCCCGGCGGATCACGCGAGCCTCCTCATGGTCAATGCGGTAGCACCGAGCCGCCTCGCCCGCGCCGCCCTTCCCGGCTTTGTTGCCCGCGACAGCGGCACGATCATCAACATCGCCTCCGCCAACGCGGTCAGCCCCTATCCCGGCACGACCGTCTACTCGGCCACGAAATCTTTCGTCCTGTCGCTGAGCCTTGGCCTTCAGAACGAAGTCGAAGGCACCGGCGTCAGGGTTCAGGCGGTTGTGCCCGCCTCGACGGCCACCGAAGTCTGGGATGGGATGGGCATCGACCTGAAGGATCTGCCACCTGAAA
>NZ_JBOFBI010000389.1:0-7040 GCF_051645465.1 Tabrizicola sp.
ATCTCCGGCACCTCCATCGCCGCCGCCATGCGATCCGCAAGCCGGGTGATCGAGGGGTCGGTCAGCGGCACCGACTTCTCGTCTAGAAGCTTCTTCGTGCGCCACATCGAGAAGCGCAGCATCAGGAAGGCGTATGCCAGCGCCAATACGATAGGGAGGAGAAGCTTGGTCATCCCTCGGATATGGGGGCGACAAGCGCCGCGTCAAACCCCCAACGGGCCAACTAGGCAGCCGCATAACAGGCCGCAACGAACACAAGCTGTCAGCCGCGCCCGTTGTCGGTGTCACTTCGCTGGCTGCTGAAGAGCCAGTACCCCAGAACCACAACCGCCCCCACGCCACCGACCATCCCGAGGGCAGAGCCCAGCATCTCGCTCGCCGCTTCCACGTTCCCGGCGAAGCCATAGCCGGTGCCGACGTAAAGCCCGGCCCAGGTCGCCTCGCCTGCGACACCTGCCAGCGTAAAGCGGGTCCAGCCGTAGCGGGTGCTGCCCGCGATGAGGTTGACCCACGGTCCCAGCGGGCTGACCAGCCAGCGCGAGAAATAGACCGCCAGCAGACCCTGCCTGTCCATCAGCGCGTCGGCCTTCGCCAGAAGCCGGTCCCGCGCAGGATCGGCGCGCAGCCGGTGCAAGAGCGTCGCCCCATAACCGTGCCCCGCCCAGTATCCCACCTGGTCCCCCGCAATCGCCCCGACGGCCGCGGCCACGAAGCTTTGCCACAGGACCAGATCGCCTGCGGCCGCAAAGCCTCCAGCCGTCAGCATCAGGATCGAGGCGGGGAAGGGAAGGGCGAGGCAGGAAAAGAACGTCGTCGCGGCCAGAAGCCACAGCCCGTACTGCGGGACCAGCGCCAGAAGCCAGGCAGTCATTCGCTGGCCCCGTCGGCACCGGGCTGCGCGTCCCGAGCCGCGTCACGGGCGCGAAGTTCGGCAATGGCGGCTTCGACGAGGGTGATGATCTCTTCCACCGGAACGCCCCGGTCCCTGGCAATCTCGCTTAAGGGCTGCGGGCGGCCCTTGACCTCGGGAAGGGGCAGGCCCGCAAGACGGTCGATCTCACGCGGGTCAAGGTCCCAGGACCGGCCGACGTAGCCCACGGTCATCCAGGGGCGAACCGGTTCTTCCTGGTGGGTCGCCCAATAGACCGTGCGATAGGCAAAGTTCCCCGCGAAGAAGAGCGTCAGCGCGCAGGCCAGCAAGAAGGCGCTGGTCAACACCGGTTTCGCCCGCCAGAGCTGTCTCAGGCGGTTGATCATCTAAGCTCTCGTATCCCCCGCGACAGGCCGTCCAGTGTCATTGGCACCATGCGCCCCTCGAAGATGTCATGGATCAGGGCGGTCGAGCGGGTGTAACTCCACCCCGTTTCCTCCACCGGGTTGATCCACAGATTGAACGGCCACTGCTGCCTTATCCGTCGCAGCCAGACCTCGCCCGCCTCGCGGTTCCAGTGTTCATTGGCGCCCCCCGGATGCGTGATCTCGTAGGGGCTCATCGAGGCATCACCGACCACGATCAGTCGCCAGTCGGCGCCGTAGGTCCGGATCACGTCCCAAGTCGGGGTCTGGTGATCCCAGCGGCGGCGGTTGTCGCGCCAAAGGCCTTCGTAGACGCAGTTGTGGAAGTAGAACACCTCCAGATGCCGGAATTCGGCCTTTGCGGCGGTGAAGAGCTCTTCCATCACCCGGACATGCGGGTCCATCGACCCGCCGATGTCGAGAAGGAGAAGAACCTTCACGGCATTTCTCCGCTCCGGTCGGGTCTGCACGTCCAGCCAGCCCTGGGCAGCCGTCGCGCGGATCGTGCCGTCAAGGTCCAGCTCTTCCGCCGCACCTTCCCGCGCCCAGCGGCGGAGGCGCCGGAGCGCAAGCTTGATCGTCCGCGTCCCGATCTCGGCATCGCCGTCCAGATTGCGGAACTCGCGCTTGTCCCAGACTTTGACGGCCCGCTGGTGGCGGCTTTCGTCCTGCCCGATGCGCACGCCTTCGGGGTTATAGCCATAGGCACCAAAGGGCGAGGTCCCGGCGGTGCCGATCCATTTCGACCCGCCCTGATGGCGGCCCTTCTGTTCGGCCAGCCGCTGGCGCAACGTCTCCATCAGCTTGTCGAACCCGCCAAGCGCCTGGATCGCCGCGCGCTCCTCAGCCGTCAGATGCCGTTCGGCGAGCTTTTCCAGCCAGTCCCTTGGCAGGTTCAAGGCGTCGAGGATTTGATCGACCGTGACGGTCTCCAGCCCGGAAAAAGCCCGAGCAAAGGCACGGTCAAAGCGGTCTATGTGGCGTTCGTCCTTCACCAGGGTCAGGCGGGCGAGGTGATAGAAGCCGTCGGCGTCGTAGATCACGATGCCTGCAGCCATGGCCTCAAGAAAGCTCAGGAATTCGCGCAGCGAGACCGGCACGCCTTCTTCCCTTAACATCTGGAAGAATGGCAGGAACATGCGGATCAGCCCCGCAGCATGCGATCAAGATAGATGGTCAGGAAAAGGCCGATCAGCCCGAAGACAATGCCATAGACCGCTGCGTACTGCGCGATGTCAGCAGGCTTGCCGCCGCGCATCTTGGCCCGAAGACCACCGCCGATTGCGCCTAAGACCAGACCGCCGATCACGAACATTCCGCCCCATTTCCAGGGCTTTGCCGCCCCTTCAGCCGTTGCCCGCGCGATTGGCCACTGCCGCGATATCGCGCATCCGGGCCTTGACCACGCTGTCAGACCCGAAGCCATAGCGTGCCCACGGCTCACTGTCGAGCCGCAGCGCCGCCGCAGCCGCGGGGTTGCCAAGCTGCTCCAGCGCCTCGGCCTTCACCAGCATCAGCGTTGCGAGAAGGGCTGCGTTCTCATGCCGCCGGACCACCGGGATCGCCCGGTCGGCCAGCCGAACGGCCTCTTCGGCCAGCCCTCCGGCCAGGGCCATCGCCGCGAGCTGCATGTCGACATGTGCCAGCTGCACATCCCCGCCGGGCAGGCGAGAATAGATGGCGGCTGCCTGTTCAAACGCCTGCAACGCCCGCTCCGGTTCGCGTCCGGCCATCAGCCGCCCCACCGCGAAATAGCTGAAGGCGGCCCGGCTGTCGCTCCAGCCTGCTGCTTCGGCAATCGACAAGGCCCGCTCTGCCGCCGCTTGACGGCTGGCCAGCGATCCGTTGCGCCCAAGCGCCGTTTCGATCGCGCGGGTCCAGTCGGCGGGCGTTCCCCCCATGCCGGTCAGCCCAGCCGAGGTGCCAAGGCGTGCGGCCACCTCTTCCCGGCTCATCCCGCTGGCAAGGGATGGCGAATAGGTCAGCCGCAGGATCTCCATGTCGAAGCCGGTCAGCACCGAATGGAAGTTATCGTCGTTGAAGACGCTGTCGGGCAGGCGGTAAAGGTCGTTCAAAGGCCCCAAGGCCTGGGCCAGTTCCTCATGCAGGCAGTCGCGCACCTCTTGCGGGCTCGTGTCTGCAGGGATGAAGATCGCCGCCCGCTCGCGCTGCGTGACCAGCGCCCAGTCCACTTCGTCCGAACCGCGCTTCTTGCGGTATTCGGCAAGCGAGCTGACATTCGGCACCACGAAACAGGCCGCCGTCGGCGCGAGACGCCTCAGTTCCGACCGGCTGGCAAATTCGACGGTGATCGTCGCCTCACCCGACGCCGGCGAGATATCGATCCCCGCCTCGCCCTGCAGCCGCCCGATCAGCGCCCCCAGATCGCGCGCGGCCGAGCCGGGCACATTGCCCGTCATCGCCACCGTCACCGGCCCTTCAAAGCGCGAAAACGTATCAAGCCCCCGACCGCTTTCCATAGCGAAGGTCAGGTCCATGAAATCGCGCGTCAGCGAAGACCCCGCCAAGGGCGCCGAAACCGCCCGGAACGCGTTTGGGTCGCCGAAACCCACCCCAACCTCTGCAGGTGGGCGGCTCTTTGACACCTGGGCGGGCGGCGCACAGGCGGACACCACGCACAGCGCGGCAAGAAGAACGGGCAGGCGCATCATAAAACCAGTCTGGCAGCGCCCCGGCAGATGGGGCCCGGCGAGTGTCCGGTCCTGGAAGGCAGTGAGTCAATTCGCAGAAAATTACGAAATTTCCGACCACTATCCATCGCGGTTGAAGTAATCTGCGGCGCAGCATTTATCCACAGGCTTCACGCAATATTACAAACTGCAACAATTCGCACCGAATCCGTGATCGCAAAACACGCCCAGACCGATTCGCTACCGCTGCCCCCGCGCCATGAAGGCAAGCCGTTCAAAGAGCTGCACATCCTGCTCGTTCTTCAGAAGCGCGCCGTGCAACCGGGGCAGGGCGTTCCTGGGATCCTTGCGCAGATCCTCGGGCGCCAGGTCCTCGGCCAAGAGAAGCCGAAGCCAATCCAGCACCTCGCTGGTGGAGGGTTTCTTCTTCAGCCCCGGCACCTCGCGCAGCTCAAAGAACTGGGTCAGCGCCGCACTCAGAAGCTGGTCTTTGATGTCCGGGAAATGCACGCGAACGATGGCCGCAAGCGTCTCGGGATCAGGGAACCGGATGTAGTGGAAAAAGCAGCGGCGCAGGAAGGCGTCCGGCAGTTCCTTCTCGTTGTTCGAGGTGATGATCACCACCGGGCGGTGCTTCGCCACCACCATCTCACCCGTCTCATAGACATGGAACTCCATCCGGTCGAGTTCCTGCAGCAGGTCGTTCGGAAACTCGATGTCCGCCTTGTCGATCTCGTCGATCAGCAGGACCACGCGGCCCTCGGCCTCGAACGCCTGCCAAAGCTTGCCCTTGCGGATGTAGTTCCGCACCTCATGCACCCGCGCCTCGCCAAGCTGGCTGTCGCGCAAGCGGCTGACCGCGTCGTACTCGTACAGCCCCTGTTGCGCCTTGGTTGTGGACTTCACGTGCCACTCAATCAGGGGCAGATCAAGGCTCGCCGCCACCTGCCGCGCAAGCTCGGTCTTCCCGGTCCCGGGCTCTCCCTTCACCAGAAGCGGACGCTGCAGGGTGACCGCCGCATTGACGGCAATTGCCAGATCAGCTGACGCCACGTAAGTCGCGGTCGAGGAAAATTTCATCGCAGTATCAACATCCTGTTTGGCAGCCTTTCACAAACCCTACCTGCGCCCAGAAAATGTCGCAACCGCTAGTGACAATCGTTTGGGCTTGCGATAAACGCCCGCCAACAGGAGCGCACTATGACAGAAGCCAACCTGTCGGAGCGATCCGGCGCGAAGGAGAGAGTTTCGATGAAGGCCGAAGTTTTCTTGCCTGATGATTACCGTCCCGCCGAGGACGAGCCATTCATGAACGACCGCCAGCTGGAGTATTTCCGCCGCAAGCTTCTGGTCTGGAAGCAGGAACTGCTCGACCAGTCCGCTGAAACCATCGACAGCCTGCAGGACAGCGCCCGCAACGTTCCCGACATCGCCGACCGCGCCTCAGAAGAAACCGACCGCGCGCTGGAACTGCGGACGCGTGACCGGCAGCGCAAGCTCGTGGCCAAGATCGACTCCGCGCTCCGCCGGATCGAGAACGGCGAGTTCGGCTATTGCGAAGTCTCCGGCGAGCCGATCAGCCTGAAGCGGCTCGATGCCCGCCCGATCGCGACCATGACGCTGGAAGCACAGGAAAAGCACGAACGCCGCGAGAAAGTGCATCGCGACGACTGACACCGCCCGGTGCTGCATTCGGATTTGACGCCGGGCCGTTGGTCCGGCGTTGTCGTTTCGGAGGGTCTGAGATGAGCGTTATCGGCCAATCTGTAACGGTAATCGGGGCAGGGATCGCGGGCCTCGCCGTCGCCCGGGCGCTTGCGCAGCGGGGGGCATCGGTCACCGTGTTGGAACAGGCCGACGCGATCCGCGAAGTGGGTGCAGGCCTCCAGATCTCGCCGAACGGAGCCGCCGTCCTGCGCGCCTTGGGTCTGCAGGGGGCGCTTGACGACGCCTCGATCCGGGCCGAGGCGGTTCAGCTGATCGACGGTCCTTCGGGTGAGGTCGTCACGCGCCTGGACCTTGCCCGTCTCCGCCCCGGCCAAGGCTACCACTTCCTCCACCGCGCCGACCTGATCGCGCTCCTCCTCAAGGCCGCAACCGAGGTTGGCGTGACCCTCCGCCTCCTCTCCCGCGTGACCGACATCTCGCTTTCCGGCGCCCGACCCGTCATCACGCTGGAAAGCGGAGAGGTGGTTGAAACATCGCTTCTCGTCGGCGCCGATGGCCTCCGGTCCCGCCTGCGCGCTGCGCTGAACGGATCAGAGGAACCCTTCTTCACCGGCCAGGTCGCCTGGCGCGCAGTCATCCCTGCCGAACCGGGTGCCCGCCCGGTCGCCGAGGTCCATATGGGCCCAGGCCGTCACCTCGTCAGCTACCCCCTGCGTGGCGGCACCTTGCGCAACATCGTGGCCGTCGAAGAGCGGGTGAAATGGGCCGAGGAAAGCTGGACCTTCCGCGATGACAGCATGGACCTGCGCGTCGCCTTCCAGGAATTCAGTCCGCGCGTCCGAGCCTGGCTGGAAAGCGTCGAGGACCCCTGGCTCTGGGGCCTCTTCCGCCACAAGGTCGCCGAAAGCTGGACCCATACGCTCCCTGCCGGAGCCGCCGCGATCGTTGGCGATGCGGCCCACCCAACGCTGCCCTTCCTCGCGCAGGGCGCGTCGATGGGGCTGGAGGACGCCTGGGTTCTGACCGAAGCGCTGGCAACGCACGACACCGTGGCTGCGGCACTTGCGGCTTATCAGGCCAGGCGAAAACCCCGGACCACCCGCATCGTTGCCGCCGCGAACGCCAACGCGCGGGCCTACCACCTTTCGGGTCTGCCGAAAGTTATCGGGCATAGCGGATTGCGCCTCCTGGGCCGCATTTCACCCGGAACGATGATCAGCCGCTTCGACTGGCTCTATGGTCACGACGTCACCGCCTGAGACCAAATTTCTTAAGTAAGAAATTTGCCAAGGGTCTACCCTAGCTGAGGGGTTCTGGGAGCGTGCTAAGGTGCTCTCATGGCTTGGAAAAACCGGTATCTGTTTCGGGGGAGAATCTCGGAGCGCAAGTTCCGCGATCTTCTGCGCCTGTTTGCCCTTGATCTGA
>NZ_JBOFBI010000390.1:0-29137 GCF_051645465.1 Tabrizicola sp.
CCGAAGGCCGCGTGTTCCTCTCCGTCAAGGACATGGACAAGACCCCGGCCCTAGCGACTGCCGCCCAGGACCTCGTCACCATGGGCTTCACCATCGTCGCCACCCGCGGCACCGCCGCCTGGCTGGCGCAGCACGAAGTGAAGGCCGAGCCCGTCGCCAAAGTCTACGAAGGCCGCCCGAACATCGTCGACCGCCTGAAGAACGACGAGATCGCCCTGGTGATGAACACGACCGAGGGCACCCAGGCCATCAGCGACAGCCGCGACATCCGCCGCGTGGCGCTGATGGACAAGATCCCCTACTTCACCACGGCTGCGGCGAGCATCGCTGCGGTGGCGGCGATGAAAGCGCGAGGCGAGGGGTATGGGGTTAGGACGTTGCAGGGGTGAGGGTTAACCCCCCTAGTAAGGTTTTGCATAGATAGCAACGACCGTCCCATAAGCGGGTCCTTCCAGCTCGTGTAGTTCGTGCGTGAGGTCTAAGTCACCGCCGAGTTTGCTGGTCCAAGCGCCTGTTTCCAACTGGCGCGCGGCGTGGGTTGGCTGGCCATCTGCAACGCTTGCATACAGTGCTATCTTCTTTACACCGGCCTGAACGGAACGGTCTTCTGTTCGCTCCCAGTGACTTCCCTTAAGGCAGTCTTCAAAAGCTTCCATCGTGGACTTTCCATCAAACGGAACGGGCCAATATTGGCGGCGCATCGGCCACCACCACTTAGTGTTGTCTTCGAACGCCCATGCAATACAGTTATACTGGGGTGTAGGGGCGCTCGTTTGTTTAGCCGCAACGTCTTTCAGCCGAGGAAACTCTGCAAACAACTACTCACCCATTCGCATCCAAATACGAAAGCCATCTATTTGTTTGCTTTGCGACATTTCCCTCGTCACCAGGGGAGTATGGATCGGTGCCAAAATGATCTTCCAAAACCCAAATCAAATGCGATGGTTCCCGAGAAAGCTCCATCTTAATCAAAGGGATGACCTTCTCAGCATTCTCCACTAGAGCAGCATAGCTAGGGTGCAACGCGATCTTGGCTGGATCAGACAGGAACTTGGTCTCACTTCTCCAGCGGTTCAGAACGGCATAGAAGGAGCCGACAAAATCATCGGCTTTTGCTTTGTATTGCCCCGGAGAGCTCGTGTTGGTATTGCGCCCCCAAAATCTAAACTGCTGCCCAACGGGATTGCTGACTGCCGTACTTCTTGTATTCATTTTTTCACCGCTTCTTGTGCACTACGGATAATCTCTATTTGCTGCAAGAGCCACTGTGCGAGGCTCTCGGCAACATTAACAGACACTACTATGTCGACCGGCATTTCCCGGATTATTGCATCGCGAGCAATCCTCTTCTCGATGATCTCCGACCCAAGGCGTTGGCCTGCTTCCCCGTTATCTAAAACAGCGAAAACTTGCCGCCGAGGTATTGCTGGTCGTTCCGAATATACCGCAAAGTGGACTAGACCCGAAGGAGTCACACCTCCTATCGCCCCATCAGCCCAAACTGTGCGAAAATCGGCGGACTTGATGTAGTCGAAGGCTACAGTGGTTCCGTCAGTCGGGCCGTCACTACCAACCCATTCCGCTTCTGACATACGAAAGCCCTGTGCTACTCTTCCCAAAACGCTACCAACTAGCCGGGCATAGGTAAAGGTTTTCCAAACAAAGCAGGCAGAAAACCTTGGGTTTGCGCAACAGCGCGCGCAGGGTACTCGCCAACCCACCACATACTTCCGCCCGATTTCCAACCGTCCGGGAATGCTGAGAACCCCTTGCCCTCCGGCCTGGCACCTCCGGGCAATCGGTCCGGGTCACTGTCCACTGGACAGTCCCCTGATCGGACCTCTGGCGCCCCACTCCCCCTGTCCTCCCCGCCCAAGCGGGGACCCATTTGCGGCCCCCCGGACCCTCGCTTTCGCGACGATGACAGGTCCCACAAACCCCTAAAAAAACCCTAAAGACCCCCCTGTAACCCCTTGGAATCCCTTGCGGCCCCAGACTGAGCACTGTGCCCACCCTCAACCAGGTCGCAAACCGCCCCCGATCGTTCCCCTCCGACCCGGCGGGGCGCCTTCGGGCAAGTCCGCCAGAATTTCCTTGAAACCGGCCTCTTTCGCGGGCATACGGCCCGGCGGAAGCCTGCGGCCAACCGCGGGCCAATTTGCAATGGAGAGACCATGGCCAAGGAAGACATTCTCGAATTCCCCGGTGTCGTGAAGGAACTCCTGCCCAATGCGACATTCAGGGTCGAACTCGAGAACGGCCATGAACTCATCGCGACAATGGCAGGCAAGATGCGAAAGAACCGCATCCGGGTTCTGGCGGGCGACAAGGTGCAGGTGGAAATGACCCCCTACGACCTGTCGAAGGGCCGCATCAACTACCGTTTCAAGTAACCCGCCTTGCGGCTTATCCTGGGATCGGGCAGCCCGCGCCGCAAGGAATTGCTGGCGCAGATCGGGATCGTGCCTGACCTGATCCTTCCCCCCGACATCGACGAGGCCCCCCGGAAGGGCGAGCTGCCCCGCCCCTATGCCCTGCGGCTGGCGCGGGAAAAGGCTCTGGCCGTCCCTGCGGAGCCGGACGACGTGGTCCTTTGCGCCGATACCACCGTGGCCATCGGACGCCGCATCCTGGGCAAGCCTGCCGATGCCGGGGAAGCTGCGGCCTTCCTGACCGCGCTTGGCGGGCGGCGGCATCAGGTGGTCACTGGCATTGCGGTCCGGCGGGGCGAGCGGGTGCTGACGGGCGAAAGCGTCAGCGTGGTCAAGATGAAGCGGCTGTCCGACGCCGAGCTGAACGCCTATCTTGCCAGCGACGAATGGCGCGGCAAGGCCGGGGGCTACGGTATCCAGGGGCTCGCCGGCGCTCTGATCCCGTGGATTTCGGGATCGTTCACCGGCATCATGGGCCTGCCGGTGGCCGAGACGGCGGCGCTGTTGGGCGCGGTGGGCTATCCGGTCTGGAGGCAGGAATGAAGGGCCGCGTGCTGGTTCTGGATGAGATCGACGGGCGGCAGTCCGCCGCGCTGATGGTTGACGGGCGGCTGGAAGAGCTGGCGATCGACCCGGCGGGCGACGTCGTTGTCCCCGGTGCCATCTATCGCGGGGTGGCGGACAGGCCGATGAAGGGCCAGGGCGGGATCTTCGTGAAGCTGCCCGGCGGCTCGGGGTTTCTGCGGCAGATTTCCGGGGTGGCCCCGGGTCAGCGGCTTCTGGTTCAGGTTACCGGGCCGACGGAACCGGGGAAGGCCGTGCCGGTTACGGGTCGCCTGCTTTTCAAGTCGCGCTTCGCGATTGTGACCCCGGACGCGCCGGGGTTGAACCTTTCCAAGAAGATCCGGGAGGAAGAGGTTAGGGCCGGGCTTTCGGCTTTGGCTGAAACGGGCATGCAGGGGGCGGACGCAAGGCTTGGGCTGATCCTTCGCTCCGGATGTGCCGAGGCCGACAGGGGTGCGGTCGCTGAAGACATCGCCGCGATGCGGGGCCTGGCCGAAGCGGTTCTGGCTGATCTGAGCGGCGGACCCGAGCTTCTGGTCGACGGGCCGTCGGCGCATGACCTGGCCTTCCGCGACTGGCTTGACCCACCCGTTGACGAGGCCGACACCGATCCTGGAAGCTTCGAGCGCAACGGGGTGATCGAGGCGATCGAGGCGCTTCGGGGCACTCGCGTGGCGCTGGAGGCTGGCGCGAGCATGATGATCGAACCCACCCGGGCGCTCGTGGCGGTGGATGTGAACACCGGCCCTGACACATCGCCTGCCGCAAGTCTGAAGGCGAACATCGCCGCCGCGCGCGACCTGCCTCGCCAGCTGCGGCTGAGGGGTCTTGGCGGGCAGGTCGTGGTGGACTTCGCGCCGATGCCAAAGCGCGAGCGGCATATTCTAGACCAGGTGATGAAGGCCGCCTTCAAGGCCGAGGGCGATGCGAACCTTGCAGGCTGGACGACGCTGGGCCTTTACGAGCTGACCCGCAAGCGCGACCGCCTGCCCCTGGCGGAGCTTTTGCCATGAGCTGTCCGATCTGCGGCAAGCCTGTCGCCCCCGACTACCGCCCCTTCTGTTCCCGCCGCTGCGCCGATGTCGACCTTGGACGCTGGCTGACGGAAGGCTACCGGATCCCCGCCGAAACCGAGGATGAGGCCGACGAAACCCCTTCAGACGACGACCTGCCGAAGGCGCACTAGGGGCGTTTTCCCTCTGGACAGGCCCTGACGCCTTGGATATCACCCGCCCACCAAAGAGCGTGCCCAGATAGCTCAGTTGGTAGAGCAGCGGATTGAAAATCCGCGTGTCGCTGGTTCGATTCCGGCTCTGGGCACCACTTCACCTTATAGATCAGTTTTCGCTGGAATTCTGGCGGGTTGGTCTTGGGGCCACTCTGCGAACAGCGCGCTACAAGTCCTTTGGTCCTGCGCAGCAATCCGCTACCGTGCACCGACCTAAGAACGTCCTGCCCCTGGGCGTCGTTATGCTTTTCGCCATGGGGAGATCGTGATTAGGACATGGCGTATCAAGGCTTCAGCCCTTGACACCGTTCGCTTCACGGCATCCCGTGGCCAACTGACGCTATAGGGGATCGGGAGCCAAACATGTTCGTAGCCGCGAAGGGCCTGGACTACCGGGATTTCCTTGAAGCGCTGCACCAAAGCATGCGCTTTGACTGGTATCTGGAAGTTGGCTCCCAGACTGGGCGGTCACTTGCCAAGTCCCGCAGCGCATCGGTTGCGGTCGACCCGGAGTTCCGGATCAAATACGACGTTGCCGGCAACAAACCGGCCCTGCACCTCTATCAGATGACCAGCGATGACTTCTTCGCCGGCGATCACCTTAAAGCACTGAAAGCAAAGCCAAACTTCAGCTTCCTCGACGGGATGCATCTGTTTGAATACCTTCTGCGCGACTTCATCAATACCGAGGCCGCAGGCAATCCGACATCGGTCATTGCCTTGCACGACTGCTGCCCTTTCGGCCACGGCATGACCACGAGAGACCTGGACAACATACCACGTGGCCCCTGGACCGGGGACGTCTGGAAGCTGATCCCGATTTTGCAGGAGTACCGGCCGGACCTCAAAATCCAGGTGCTGGACTGCGCCCCGACGGGGTTGGTTCTTGTATCGGACCTGAAGCCAAGAAACAGGGTACTGACCAAGAACTACGACAAGATTGTCGAACGCTATCGCGACCTGACGCTGGCCGATTTCGGGGTGGAGCGGTTCTATGGCAGCTTCTCGTATGTCGATCCGATAGCCTTTGCAAATGATGGCTTCCAGACCTTTCGCCCTGCTTGCCGCGAGTTCGTCCAGCTGGAGAAGCGGCTTGTTCCTCCGGTCACGAACGCTGCGGCCGTCGCGCCCGAACCGCCGAAGCTAAGCAAGGTTTCGGCCCACGGTGTCGATTTCTATTCCGGCCATCGCGTACTGCGCGACTTTGCCCGCGATTTGGCACGCTGCGTCTCCCGACCGCTTTCGGCGCCGATCGACGTCTACGTGGGCGTCCACGCCGTCGACCGGCCAGCCGACACCGGTCGGTTCCGCGTCGGTATTCAGACAGAGCAATTCCTGGACAGAAACGGCCAGCCAATGTGGCGTATTCCGCGCGAACGGTTCCGTAATCGGTACGCTGCATTTTATGACCTATTGCTCGACCTCAGCCCGGACAATGCTCCGGCATACGACTTCCTTCCTGCGGAGCTGCGAGCCAAGCTTCGGTTCGGTCCGCATATCTTCCCCAAGGAGCCGGTAGGCCCGACCTTCCTGGACACGGCGCCGCTGTTCTTTGGATCGCTTAATGACCGGCGACGTGGCGTCTTGGCGGAACTTCAAACTAGGCGTCAGGTCGAGGTTGCACCGCATGGCACGTTTGGGGGCCCTCTCGACACGCTGATTTCACAGCATGGCGCCGTCTTGAACCTGCACTTTCGTGAGGGGGAGTACGCCGAATACCCACGCTTCCTGAAGGCATATCTCCGGGGCAAACCGGTCATATCCGAGATGCTCTCGCCCCCGCTGCTATCTGGCATTCACTACTTCGATCTCAACTCAAAGCCCGATGAAGCCGCTACTGCTGGGGTGTTTAGCAACCTGACCACGTTTGCAGCGCAGCACAGCTTTCAGGCTTTGCTGGAAGCGGCCGTATTGGAGGCCAAGATGCGGAAGGCGGTCTGAACCGGGATATTGCTTGGGTGAATCGAGAAGGATTCTCCATTGGGCCGATTGGCGATGGAAGCTGCGAGTGGAGGACCTCCTGAAGTAAAAGCCATGCCTGGGCAGCCAAAGCTCGCTAGACCGGCACTGATACTCTGGCCCTATTTCGGCTAACCAAACCGAGCAGCTTCGGTCGATGCAGGCGTGGTTCGTGCCACTACGGCGCCGTCCGAGATCACCGACAGCCGGGCCGGGCGCAGGCGGAGGGCGTCGATGGGCGTGGCGCAATCGAGCACGACAAGGCTGCCGCGTGCGCCGGGGCGGAGGCCGAAGTCCAGCGCCATGACTTGGGCGGGCGCGTCGGTGACCATGTGGAAGCACCGGCGCATCTGTTCCGTCCCGGTCATCAAGGCGATGTGAAGGCCCATGTGGGCCACGTCCAGCATGTCGCCCGAACCAAGGGGATACCACGGGTCCATAACGCAATCCTGGCCGAAAGCCACAAGCACTCCACCAGCCATGAGCTCGGGCACACGGGTCATGCCGCGCCGTTTGGGGTACGTATCTGATCGGCCTTGAAGCGTTATGTTGATCAGCGGATTGGCGATGGCCGCCACCTGCGCTTCGGCGATCAGGGGGATCAGCTTGGACACATAGTAGTTGTCCATCGAATGCATCGAAGTGAGGTGAGAGCCCGCGACCCGGCCCTGGAGGCCGAAGGCGATGGTTTCGGCCGCAAGCGTTTCGATATGGCGCGATTGGGGGTCGTCGGTTTCATCGCAGTGCAGATCGACCATCAGGCCGCGCTCGGCGGCCAGCCGGCAGGCGGCGCGCACTGCAGCCGCGCCGTCGGCCATGGTGCGTTCAAAATGCGGAATGCCGCCGACGATATCGACGCCCGCGTCGAGGGCGCGGATGACCTGCGCCTCGGCCCCGGGCGCGCGCAGCCAGCCGTCCTGGGGGAAGGCCACGAGCTGCAGATCCATCTTGCCTTTGATCGCGTCCCGGACCTCCAACAACGCCTCGACAGTGCGGAACGCGGGGTCGGTGACGTCGACGTGGCTGCGTATGGCGAGCACGCCTTTGCCCATCGCCTGGCGGCAGTAGTCAAGCGCGCGGGCGACGATCGCGTCGCGGCTTTGCAGGCGTTTGAGTTCACCCCAAAGCGAAATGCCTTCGAGAAGCGTGCCTGAGGCGTTCACGCGCGGTGTGCCGTAGGAGAGCGTCGCATCCATGTGGAAATGGCAGTCGATCAGCGGCGGGCTGACCAGCTTGCCCGTCGCATCGATCACCTCGCGGGCATCGGCGGCAATGCCCGGCTCGACAGCGGCTATGCGGCCTTTCGAAATGGCGATGTCGGCCTGCCGACCATCGGGCAGAAGCCCGCCCTTCACGATCAGATCGAATGTCATCTCTGGCGCTCACTATAGGTCGGGAAAGGCATGGTGCGCAGGCGTCCTCGGCTCCGCAAGCCCTCGGCATGGTCGGCGATCTCGCCCAAAGTGGCGAACCAAGCGCCGGAGTTCAGCGCGCCTTCCAGCCAGCGTTCGACCACCTGCCAGCGCGCACGCCGCCCTGTCAGGAACGGGTGCCAGACCGCGTGCCAGAGGCCGCCATCGCGCTTTGCTGCCTCGAATTCCTCGAAGAACGGCGCCAGCCCTTCAGAAGGGCCGCGTACCGGCATCATGTAGCCGATCTCGGCGTAATGGGCGAAGGGAGGCCAGTCGTCGATGCCCCAATGGGTGGGAATCTCGATCAGCGTTCTGCCACCAAGATCAAGCGCATAGGGTTCGTCATCCGCCATCATCGAGCTGTCGTAGGCAAAGCCATGGTCGAGAAGCAGGGCGGGCGTATCGTTCGTCAGCTGGTAGACCGGCGCGCGATAGCCGCAGGGACGGTATCCGGCGAAGGCGGCAAGCGCCTCGAGCGCGCGGTCGAGGTCCTCGGCCTGCTCGACCAAAGTCCGGGCCGCGGGGTTTTCGTGGATCCAGCCGTGGCAGCCGATCTCATGCCCGCCTTCCAGGATGGCCTCGACTGCTTGCGGATAGGTCTTCGCGCACCAGCCGGGAATGAAGAAGGTCTGTTTCAGGCCAAGGCGGCGGTAGGTTTCCAGAATGCGCGGGACTCCCACGGTCGGGCCATACTGGCCCATGCTGATGGCGTAGGGGCGTTTCCAGCCATCCGGGTCGGCGGCATGGATAAGGCTGTCCGCATCCATGTCGAAGGTGATCGCGGCAGCGAAGGGGGCAGCGTTTGGCCAATCCATCAGGCTATCCCTTCATCACGTGTACGCGCGCCGGGTCCCAGGTCAGCCAGAATGGCTGGCCGCTTTCCGGCGTCAGCTCGGCCAGCTGGCTTTCGGTGACCTGGGCCTTCCATTCCGCGCCATCGGGCGTTTCGAAGTAACAGATGATCCCGGTCCCCGCGAATTCCTCGGACAGGAACGAGGCGCGGATTGCCACCCCTTCGGGCCGGTCCCGCGCGATCGTCATCCTGTCGGCGGCAACCACGATTTCGGCGCTGCCATCCGGGGCCGTCACGGGAATGGTGCCATGCGCCGTCTCCATCATCCCCGCCTTCACCGGCCCGGCGAGGATGTTGTTTCGCCCGACGAACTCGGCGACAAAGCGGGTCTTCGGGCCACGGAAGATATCGCGCGGGCTGCCGATCTGCTCGATCTGGCCGTGGCCCATGATGACAACGCGGTCCGCCATCGCGAAGGCCTCGGACTGCGAGTGCGTCACGTATACGAACGTGATGCCCAGCTCTTTTTGCAGCCGTGTCAGCACGCCCTGCATACGGATCACCAGATGAGCGTCCAGGGCCGACAGGGGCTCGTCCAAAAGAAGCATCGGCGGTTCGGTCACGAGGCTTCGCGCCAGCGCTACGCGCTGCCGCTGGCCGCCCGACAACTGATCGATGCGCCGCGTCTCGAAACCCTTCAGTTCCATCCGGTCGAGCCATGTCATCGCCCGCTCCCGCCGGTCCTTCGCCGACATGCCCCGCATCCGCAATCCGAACTCGACGTTCTCGATCACGTTGAGGAACGGGAACAGAGCCAGGGACTGCCAGACCAGCGGCGTGTTGCGACGGTGCGGGGGCACGTCGTTCATCACGCTGCCGCCGATAGTGATCGTGCCCGAGGTTGGCGCCTCGAGACCTGCCAGCATCCTGAGCGTGGTCGTCTTGCCGCAACCCGACGGGCCCATGAGCGCAAGAAACTCGCCGCGATAGATGTCGAGGTCGAGCGAGCGGACCGCAACCGACGAGCCGTAACGTTTCTGCACCTCGCGGAACTGGACAAGCGGCTCAGCCATCGTGGCGTCTCCGGAAGATCAGGAACTGGGCCGCGATCACCAGTGTCATCGAGGTGATGAAGACAACCGTGCCGATGGCGTTGATCTGCGGGTCCACGTTGCCCTGCAGGATTTCCAGGATCATCACCGGCACTGTGCGGTTAAGGCCAGACACGAACCAGGCGACGACGAATTCGTCGAACGAGACGGCGGCGGTCAGGCAGAGCGCAGAGACGATGGCGGGCGCGCAGAAGGGTAGGATGACATATCGCATGGCCGTCCATTGGCTTGCGCCGAGGTTCCAGGCCGCAGCCTCCAGCGCCGGGTCCATCTGGCTTAGCCGCAGTCGGCAGATCGCCATGGCGAACGGCGTGGCCAGCACGACATGGGCGATGACGATGCCGGTCAGCGTGCCTGAAATGCCGACCTGCGAAAGCCAGGCCAGCATGGCGAGGCCGAGGATCACCAAGGGCAGCGTCGGCGGCAGAAGGGCAAGCGCGAGATAAGCCTGCTTGAACCGGAAGCCATAGCGGAAATCAGTGTAGGCGGTAGCAAAGCCGATGATGGTGGACAGGATCGAAGTAACGCCCGCTACGATCAGCGAATTGCCGATTGCCACCCAGACCTCGGGCCGCGAAAACGCGCGCGCGTACCAGTCGGTCGTGAACTCGCCCAAGGGCAGGGTCGGGAAGCGGTCGGAGTTGAAAGAAAAGACGAAGCTTGCCGCGATGGGGGCGAAGACGAAGACGAAGAGTGCAGCAAGGTAGAGCCACCCCAGAACGCTGGACGCCTTCATCCGCGCCTCCCGTAGGCTGCCTTCAGCGCCGCCGTGGCCACCGCGAAAAGCGTGACGATCATCATGATCGCCACTACTGCGGCCCGGGGCCACTGCTGGCCGGACTTGGTGGTGTCGATGATCAGGATGGTCAGCGTCGGCGGCTTTGACCCGCCAAGATAGAAGGGGCTGACGAAATCGCCGAAGGTCATGATGAAAGCAAAGAGCGCGCCCAGTATCAGACCCGTCTTCGCTGCTGGAATGATGACAGATACCAGCGTTCGCAGCGGGCCGGCACCCAGGTTCCCCGCGGCTTCGATCAGGCTTCTGTCGATGGCCGAAAGGCTCCACGTCTGAAAGATCACGACCAGAGGCAGGACCAGGGTCAGGTACCCGACCATCGCCCCGAAACCGGAGTTCAGCATCTGGAACGGCCCGAGGCCTAGCCCGCCAAGTGCTGCATTCACCGGCCCGCTTTCGGCCAGGATCACCTGCCAGGCATAGGCGCGCACGAGAAAGGAGGTGAAGAAGGGCACGATCAGGCAGAGAAGCGCAAAACGACGCGCGCTTTCGGACATGCGGAACGCGAGGATCAGTGCTGCTGGAAAGGCGATAGCCGACGCGATGATCCCTGCGAGCACCGCCCGCCATAGCGTTAGCCAGTAGGCGTCCCAGAATGCCCCGCGGCCCAGCATCCGGCTCCAGTTGTCGAACACCAAAGCCGGTTCCATGCGGTAGTTCTTGACGAGCCAGCAGCTCATTGCCGCCATGAAGAGAAGCGGCACCACAAAGAAGGCGCCCTGCCAGACCAACAGGGGCATGCGCCAGACGAGGGCATAAAGGTCAAGGCGGCGAGTTGCGCTCATCTTCGGCGGCGGGCGACCGGGTCAAGGGCCGCCCACGCGTCCTTTCAGGCGGACTTGTAGTCTGACCAGAAGTCGTTCCAGTCCTCAAGGCTTTGCTGTTTGGGCGTATCGCGGTAGAACACCCTGCCCTCTTTGTAGAGCTTGATCGGATCGTTGTCGGCGCCTTCGATCAGGCCAGAGCGTTTCGCCTCGTCCGGGTTCGCTTCCTGAATGGCCTTCCAGCCGGATTTCGTTGGTGAGAGACCCGGATAGGCAGCCATCTGGATCGATTTCACCTGGCCTTTCGGCCCGAGCATGTAGGTGATGAACTTGTTGATGATCTCTTGCTTCGTCGTGCCCACGCCAATCGAATAGCTTTCCGTCCACTGGATCCCGCCCTCTTCCGGGATCACGCTGTCGACCTTGGCGCCGTCCTTGGCCAGGACGCCGGTGATCCAGTCGCCGATCCCCGCCATCGCCAGCATCTCGCCGTTCTTGAGGCTTGAGAACGTACCGCCATAATCGAAGTACCCGCCGATCTGCGGCTTCAGGCTCAGGGTCTTTTCCTTGACGGCCTCCCAGGCGGCCTCGTCGATGTCCCAAGGCGAGGGGGATTTGTTGCCGTTCAGGAGAGACATCTGCCCGAGGTTCGGCAGGTGCCAGTCGAAATGGCCGACCTTGCCGGTGACCTTCGGATTCCAGTAGGCGTTGTAGCTCATCGCCTCTTCGCGGGTCAGCGCATCGGTGTTGTAGGCAACGCCCAGCAGACCGTAACGGACCATCACCGACCAGAGCTTGTCATCCATCCAGTGGCCGGGGAACTTCTGGAACTCGGGCCAGAAGTCGTCAAACGGGTAGAGCGAGGCGTCCATCTCTTCGATGTAGCCTGCGGCATTCAGCTGCTGCACGAACTCGGCGTCCGACAGGATCAGGTCGTAGGTGCCGGGAGGGGACTGAGAAATCAGCGCCAGCATGTTGTCGCCGCCGGCGTAGTATTTCGGCACGAACTTCACGTTGTTCTCGGCCTCGAACTCGCCAACGATGTCCGGCTCGGCATGGCCATACCAGGCCAGCATGTTGATCTGGGTGGCCTCCTGCGCCCAAGCGCGGTTAAGCATCGGGGTTGCCAGTGCCACGGTGGCGGCACTTCCCTGCAGAAGGCGACGGCGGGTCAGGTTAAGACGGCTCTCGGTCATGTCTGGCATCCCCTGTTGCGATGGCCTTGTGGCGATTCGCCCCGGCCTTGAGCAAACTCTAGGGGCGATGGTGCCGTTATCGGAAATTTGGTCTCCGAATGCTCCTATAAGCTTCGCTTATGGTGGTACCCCCTGCCCCGCCAGCGTGATCTGCTGCATCATCCACTGCGCCAAGCCGTGTCCGGCCCGCGACAGCCGCGCGTGCTTGTAGAACAAGCCGATGCGCAAGGGGGCCAGTGGCGGAAACTCTTCGGCCGCGGTGCCGACCCGCATTCCCGGTGTCAGTGTGGCGGGCGTCAGGGCGCTTGCGCCGATCCCGGCCAGCACCGCCGCCTGAATACCTGCCACATCACTTGCCACCAGATTGGTCTTCCAGCTTTTGCGCGCGCCCCTGAGAGCGTTGCGCATCCGATCAGCGTATTCGCAGGGGTCCGGATGGCGCACTAGGGGCAGCGCCGATTTCGGGTCCCACCGAAAGCTCTCGGCGACGGCCCAGATCGGCGTGATCGTGGCGGTGTTCACGAGATACGCCTCGTCCTGGGTCGGCGCGATACTGACGGCAATGTCGACCCGGTCCGCCGCAAGGTCCTTCCGAAGGTCCCGTGAGAGGCTGCTTTCCACCTCGATCCGAACATCGGGATGGCTTGCCGCAAACCGGGTGATCGCGCCCAGAAGGAAGGCGTTTGAAAAGTCGGTCGGCAGGCCCACTTTGATCCAGCCCGACAGCGCCTCGGCCGCATAATGCGCCACGATGTCGTCGTTGAGCCGAAGTATCTGACGTGCCGAAGGGCCGAGCGCCACTCCGGAATCGGTCAGCCGGATTTGCCGCCCCTCGGTGTTGATCAGCCGCGTCCGCAGCAGGTCCTCTAGCCGGCGGATTTGCAGGCTAATCGCGGGCTGCGTCCGCCCAAGTGCCTCGGCCGCGCGGGTATAGCTGCCGAGATCGACGACAGTGACGAACGTCCGCAGAAGATCGGTCGGGACGTTGGTGAGCATCAGGTCACGCTCCGTCATTACGCGGCGTTATGGAAGCATAGTAATTATCAATTTCGAAAATCTCAAAGTCCTTCCTATCCATGGTCGCGGAAGGAGAGCCCGATGGACCGCAGCGCATTCCACCGCCTGTTCAAGTCGCCCGGTCCGGTGGTAACGCCCGTGATCCATGTGCTGGACATTGGCCAGACACTGACCAACGTCGGCCATGCGGTGCGGCTTGGCGCGCCCGGCATCTTCCTGATCAATCATGACTTTCCGGTGGATCAGTTCCTCCCGATCCTGCGCGGGGTACGCGCCGAGTGCCCCGATGTCTGGATTGGCGTCAACTTCCTTGCCCAGCCGGGGCGCGTGGCGTTCCCCATCCTGGGGCGCCTTTCGACCGAGGGCTGCCCGATCGACGCCTATTGGGCGGACGACGCCTGCCTGGACGAACGCCAACCAACCCAGACCGAGGCCGACGCCATCGCAGCGATCCGCGATGCGAGCGGCTGGCAGGGTCTTTACTTCGGCGGGGTCGCGTTCAAGAAGCAGCGTCCGGTCGACCCGGCCCTTAATGAGCACTCGGCCCGGATCGCCCTGCCCTTCATGGACGTCGTCACCACCTCGGGCATCGCCACCGGAGAAGCGGCTGACCTTACGAAGATCACTGATTTCCGCCGTGGCCTGGCGTCCGCGCCGCTTGCCATCGCCTCGGGCGTAACGCCGGACAATGCGGCCCGCTACGCCTCCGAGGTGGACTGCTTTCTGGTCGCGACCGGCATCAACCGGCCCGGCGACTTCTACAACATCGACCCCGCACGCCTTGCGGCCCTTCTCGACCTCACCCGCGCCTACGGAGCCCCTCGATGACCGACCCAAAAGGACCGCGCGACGACCGCTGGTATCTGTCGCTGATGTCGCCCAATACGAAGGGTCCGAAGTTCGCCTGGCTCGACCCGACCTCCATCTATATCAACGCCGCCGCTTTCCAGGACCTGCTGGACGACCTGATTATCGACCTGGCGGAGGTGGAGTTCGACGTTGTTGGAGGCTGTGACGCCATGGGTTTTGTCCTTGGCGCGGGCCTTGCGGCGCGTACCGGACGGGGCTTCCTGCCCGTCCGCAAGGCGGGCAAGCTTTGCGTCGATACCGACCGCGTCAGCTTTACCAACTACTCCGGCAAGACCCAGGACATGGAGATGCGTGCACCCGCCTTCGCACCAGGCACACGGGTGCTTCTGGCAGATCAGTGGATCCAGACGGGTGGTACGATGGAGGCGGCCATCGCCCTGGTGGAACGCCAGGGCGGGATCGTCGCGGGGCTGGCGACCATCGCGATGGAGCCCTGCCCCGCGACCGATGCCTTCGCCCGTCGGTTCCCGGTCGTGACCGCGGTGATGCCGGGCAGTCGCTGGCAGGACGAATGCAATGCGCAGGAGCTTTCAAGCTTCGGGGCTTACAAGGCCGAGCGCACCTTCCCAACGGCGGGCCGAAGCCTGCCGTGATCCGGAGAGCTAGCGGGACGCTGGCGGGCCATCAAGCGAAGCTGTGCAGGACTGTCCAAGTTGCGGCTTGGCGGCGCGACCGCGAAGGCCGACGCGGCAGTCGACGGAAGACTGGTATCGCGGCTGACGCGACATTGATTTGCCGATCGCAGAATTGGACGTACTTTTGCTGAAGGAAAGATAATCTAGGAACCAGAAGGAGGATGGATGTGAGACTTGCGCGACGTGCGTTCATTATGCTCGCCCCCATGACGCTTGCTCCAACGCTGGCCTTTCCCGTATTCGCGCATCACGGCTGGCGCTGGACCGATGACGGAGATTTCGAACTGACCGGCATCATCATCGAAGCAAGGCTCGGCAACCCGCACGGAGTGCTGACGATCGATGCGGAGGGCGAGATCTGGCAGGCAGAGGTTGGCCAGCCCTACCGGAACGAGGCGGCGGGTCTGACCGATGCCATGCTGGCAATCGGCACCGAGGTCACTTTGCTGGGGCAGCGCTCCGCCGATCCGGAGCAACGATTGATGAAGGTCGAAAGGGTCACGATCGCGGGTCAGAACTACGACCTCTACCCTGATCGGCTTTGAACGAGATCGCAGCGGCCCTGGAGGCGACCGCGCTGGCGCAGTTCCTTAAGGGGTCACAGTGGATCTATCCCCTGGTAAATGCGGGGCACGTTCTTGGCGTTGCGCTTTTGGTCGGGGCTGTCGTGCCGCTGGACCTCACGCTTTCCGGAGTTCTAAGGCGCGTGGACCCGGCTGCGGCAAAGGCGCTGCTGCGGCCGTTCACCATCGCTGGTTTCCTGCTTGCCGCCGGGTTCGGGGCGCTTTTGTTCATCACGCAAGCCAGCGACTATGTCCGCAATCCGACGTTCCTGGCCAAGATCGGGCTGATCGGGATCGCGGTAGCCAACGCCTGGCTGCACTCGCGGATAGCCGGGACAAATGTCGTTGTCGCCCGCGTGCTGGCGCTTCTTTCGCTGGCGCTCTGGCCGCTGGTGCTGCTGCTTGGAAGGCTGGTCGGCTACAGTGTCGGTTAGACCCGCGCCGGGGCTTTGGCCGCCCAATGCCGCACCAGAGACAGGCCAAAGGCAGTCGGTCGCATCGCTGGCGCGCGGTCGTGGATGGGGATTCCGGCGCGCCGACCGAAGATGCGCTTGCCGTAGCAGATCAGGTGTTCCAGCGACTGCATCCCGAAAAGCGCGGCGGGCAGGAAGTCCGCATAGGCGGCCTCGGCCCCAGCCAGATCGCCTGCAGACCAGGCCCGCCAACAGCGCAAGACGCCCGGCAGAACGTCAGGAGCGACGATGAAGCCCTCAACGCCCGCACGCAGGCAATCGGTCATCTCAAGGCCTCCGCGTCCGTTCAGGACCGTCATGTCGGGTCCGACGCGCCGGACAAGAGCGTCAAGGTCCACCGCCCCGGTTTCCGATTTGATCTGGGCGAACCCCGGACAGCGCGCGCGCAATGCAACGATGTCGTCGTCCGAGAGCGACCGGCCGAGGTACTGCGGCGCGTTCTGGATGGCGAAAGGCAGGCGGGTCGTGGCGCCGACGAGGGCGAAGAAGTCGATGTATTCGGCCGCGCCGTAGCTGCCCGCGACCGGGGGTTGCAGGATCAGCCAGTCGGCCCCTGCGGCTTCGGCCACGCCGATCAGTGCCTGCTGTTCGGCCACCGAGTTCCCCGCGATGGTCACCGACAGGGGCAGGTCCGGCGCATCGGTCCGCGTCCAGCGGATGAGGTCCGAGCGTTCCTCGAAGCTCAGCTTGCCAACCTCGGTCGCAAGGCCCAGCACGGTGATGCCGTCAGGCCGGAGCGCGCGGACATAGGCCACCTGCGCGGCCATCGCCGCCCTGTCGAGACGCTCGTCCGCATCGAACAGCGCGTAAAGCACGCAGTGGATGCCAGGGAATCTTTGCGGTCCTACCATTCGGCGATCGATCCGTCCTGATGCCGCCAGACCGGCGCGCGCCAGCGGTGGCCGATCTTTGCCGCTGCGGTGACACGCTCCTCGTCGACCTCGACGCCAAGGCCGGGGCCCTGCGGGATGCTGAGATGCCCGGCCTCAAGCACGAAGCCATGACCGGGCAACAGATAGTCGGCCAGATCGCCGCCCTGATTGTAGTGGATACCCAGGCTCTGCTCCTGGATGAAGGCGTTGTGGCACACCGCATCGACCTGCAGACAGGCGGCCAGCGCGATCGGGCCAAGCGGGCAATGCGGAGCCAGTGCCACGTCATAAGCCTCGGCCCAGTGCCCGATCCTTACCATTTCCGAGATACCGCCGACATGCGCGGTGTCGGGGTTGATCACCTGCGCCGCCCGCAGTTCGAACACCCGCTTGAAGTCATAGCGCGAATGCAGGCGTTCCCCGATGCAAAGCGGGATGGATGTGGCGCGGGCCAGATCGGCCATCGTCTCGACCATCGCCGAGACCACCGCATCCTCGACAAAGATCGGGCGCAGGGGCTCCAGCTCTTTCAGCAGCACCCGCGCCATCGGGGCATGCACCCGACCGTGGAAATCGAAGGCCAGGTCCATCGTGTCGCCCACCGCAGCCCTAAGATCGAAGAGGCGCCGGATGATCCCGTCGACCTTCGCGTAGGTGTCGACGATCTGCAGTTCCTCGCAGATGTTGAACTTCACGGCGTCATAGCCCCGGTCGCGCATCGCGTTGGCGCCCTCGATCAGGTTGGCGGGCCGATCGCCGCCGATCCAGCAATAGCTGCGGATGCGGTCGCGCACCGGCCCGCCCAGAAGCTGATGGACCGGTACACCAAGGGCGCGGCCCTTGATGTCCCAGAGCGCCATGTCGATACCGGAAAGCGCAGACATCAGCACCGGGCCGCCGCGATAGCAGCCGTTGCGGTAGATCATCTGCCAGATATCCTCGATCCGGCGGGGATCCTGTCCGATAACGAAATCGCCAAGCTCGGCCACCTTGGTCGCAAGCGTCTCGGCGTGGCCTTCAAGCACCGGTTCGCCCCAGCCGGAAATGCCCTCGTTGGTCTCGACCTTGAGGAAGAGCCAGCGCGGGGGCACGAGAAAGGTCTTGAGCGCGGTGATCTTCACGGGAGCCTCATGCGGGGACCGGACCGGGTGGGAGAAGGGTGATGCGGACGGACCAGCGATCCGAGTCACCGGGGGGCAAATGGCGTGCGCTGCCGGTTGCTTCGGCAGTGGCCAGATCATCGGCGGGGGCGGTCGTCGGCTCCAGCGCCAGTTGATGGACCGGCGCGTCCGCGGGCCAGCCGCCGTAGTCGAGCCAGAGCCCGAAGGCGGGGATTTCGGCGCCCGACCAGTCGAAGCGGATGCCGCCTTCCGGGCCCAGGATCGCGGCACTGGCGGCGTGTTGTGCCTGCCCATAGAGCTTAAGAGCAAAACCTTCATCCGTTGCGCCAATGGACGACAAGTCGCGGATGGGGTGGTGTGGCCAGTCGACCGGGTGGCCGTCAGCCCAGATGTCGGCGACGCCATGAACTGCGATGCGGTCTGATGGCGTGGTGGCCAGAAGTGCGTGCTGGCTCCATAGATAGGGCAGCGGGTCGGGGCTGCTGTTCGTGACCTGATAGCGGGCAATGACGCTGGTGCCCTCCAGCTGGAGGGACCGGGTAAAGATGAAGCGGGGATCGACATAGACTGCGGTGCAGGCGTCGGCGCCACGCGTGACGGTCCAGGGGCGACCCCAAAGCTCACCGTGGTCGCGCATCGGCCCACCCCAGGCTGCATGGGTGCAGACGCCCACGGTCGGGAAGCACTCGTCCCAACCCCGCGCTTGTTCGCCGAGATAGGCCTCGCCGTCCGCGGGGTCACCCGGCACCAGCCATTGCCGCCCAGTGGCCATGTCGGTCAGCGACGTCACCCGCGCACCGAAAACGGGCTCTACCGTCAGGGCAAGATGGGCGTTCTCAAGCGTGATCATTCGCCCCCCGCCGCGGTCAGCCTGGCTTGCCGGGCCTCGGAGGCTGCCATGCGCCACTGGCCGATGGCGACGGCCAGAACCAGGAGAAGCCCCTTTGCCACCAGCTGGTAGAAGGTCGGAATGCCGAGCAGGTTCATCCCGTTCGACAGCACCGCCAGCAGCAGCACCGCCAGCATCGTGCCAACCACCGTGCCCTTGCCGCCAGCGAGCAAGGCGCCTCCGAGGAACACTGCCGTGATCGCCTCCAGTTCCAGCCCCTGCGTGCCGGACGCCGGCTGGCCCGACGACGTGCGCGCGGTGACAATCACGCCCGCGAGCCCCGATAGCCCACCCGAGATCGCGTAGATCCAGAGCCGCATCCGGTTGAGGTTTATCCCCGCCAGCCGCGCCGCCGCCGGGTTGCCGCCCATCGAATAGACCTGCCGCCCGAACACGGTCGAAGACATCACAATGTGGCCAGCTACCGCCACGGCGACCAGGATGGCAAAGGCAATCGGCACGCCCGGAAAGCCCCCGAACTGCAGGAACCGGCCCGAGCCGAGCAGCGCGAAGGTCGGGTCCAGCACACCTACCGGGCGACCCTCGGGCGCGATCAGGAAGGCCACGCCGCGAAAGGCCGAGAATGTGGCCAGCGTCGCCACCACGGCATTGACCCTGAGGTAGTTGATGATCACCGCGTTGATCAGGCCCAGCACCAGGCCGATGGCGATGCCAGCCCCGATCCCGCCCGTGACGGTGCCGACCTGCGACACCATCAGCGCGCAGACAACCGAGGCGCAGCCGGCAATCGAGCCGACAGAGATGTCGAGCCCCGCCGACACGATGACCATCGTCATGCCGACGGCAATCAACCCGACCACCGCCATGTTCTGCCCGATGTTGAAGAGGTTCCGGGCCGAGAAGAAGAACTCTGTCTGGCTGACGATCAACGCGATCAGGATCACCAGCGCGATGATCAGGGACAGATTTTCGGCCCCGATCAGGCGCAGCATCCGGCGGATCGGGGTGTCGTCGCGTACGGTCATCCTGCGGTTCCTGTCATTCTAGCGCTGCCCCCGATCACGCTGCCCTGTGCGTGCCAAGCGCCAGCGACACGATCATCTCTTCGGTCGCGTCGCGCTTTTCCACCGGTGCAGAGAGCCGCCCCTCGCGCATCACCACGATCCGATCGGAGAGGGCCAGAAGCTCGGGCATTTCCGACGAGATCAGCATGATCGCCATGCCTTGGGCGGCAAGGGCGTCGATCAGCCGGTAAATCTCGGCCTTGGCGCCGACATCGACGGCGCGGGTCGGCTCATCAAGGATCAGGAGTTTCGGTCCGGCAGCAAGCCAGCGGGCCAGTACGACCTTCTGCTGATTGCCGCCTGACAGCTTGCCGACCTCCTGCGCCATGGAAGGGGTCTTGACCTCCAGCCGCGAGATCACGGGGCCTACCGCATCGACCATCTGCGCCTGTCGCAGCATGCCCCAGCGCGACAGGCGGTTGTAGACGGCAAGCGAGGCGTTCTCGATCACGGAGCGGACAAGGATCAACCCCTCGACCTTGCGATTTTCAGGGGCAAAGCCGATGTCGGCGGCAATCGCGTCCGAGGGCGTACGGATATGGCGGTCCTGGCCAGCGATGCGCACGGTACCCCCGGTCATCCGGTATTCGCCGAAGATGACCTTGGCCAGTTCCGTACGGCCCGCGCCCACCAGACCGCCGAAGCCCAGCACCTCGCCCGCGCGGATCTGGAATGAGATGCCTCGATGCCAGCGGCTGGTCAGGTGTTCGACGCTTAGCACGATGTCCGGGCGTGTCGTCTCGGCTCTCTGGAAATCGTGGATCAGCTCGCGCCCGACCATCAGCCGCACGATCTGATCCTCGGTCGCTTCCCGCGTCACCAGATCGCCGGTCTGCACGCCGTCCTTCAGCACGACCACGCGGTCGGAAATCGCCATGACCTCTTTAAGCCGGTGGCTGACATAGATGATCCCCAGGCCTTCGGCAGCCAGTTGCCGGATCAGGGCGAAGAGCCGCGATACCTCATCGGTGGTCAACGAGGAGGTGGGTTCGTCAAACGCCACCACCTTGACCCCGGGTTTCAGCGCCCGCAGAATCTCGACCAGATGCATCTGCGCGGGCGACAGGCTTCGGCCATCGGCATCCGGGTCGACCATGCCTTGAAAGCCATACCGCGCAAGCATCGCGTTCACCTCGGCCCGCATCGCGGCAAAGTCGACCCGGCCGAGGGCTCGGCGCGGATATTCCCCGACAAAGACGTTCTCGGCGACCGAGATGTCGGGTACGATCTCGGGCTCTTGCCGCACCAGCCGGAACCCGGCCCGTCGCGCCGCGAGAGGCGAGGCGTGGGAAACATCGGCGCCATCCAGCTGCATCGATCCTTCGTCCAGCGTGTAGTCGCCACAGAGGATTTTCAGCAGCGTCGATTTACCAGCCCCGTTTTCGCCGACGAATGCCACCACCTCGCCACGCCCGACCTGCATCGAGAGGTTGGCCAGCGCGCGTACGCCGGGAAAGGCCTTTCCGACCGAACGGATGTCAAGGATCGGCGGGGTCATCGTGAGCCGGGGAAAGAGGCGGGCCCATGACAGGCCCGCCAAGTTGGGGGGAGGAACTCAGTTGCAGGGCATGATGTCTGCATAGGTGGTCGGATCGACGATCGTGGTGTTCGCCACGGTTTTCTCTGGTAAAGGCTCGCCCTTTTCGATCGCGTTGATCAGGGCGCGCGCGGCGGCATCGCCCACATCGACGCCGCTAAGGTAGAGCGCGGCCTTGAAGCCGGTGTCGATCCCTTCCTTCCAGGGGCGGCAGGCCTCATACGCGCCCAGACCCACGGCGATCACGTCGGCGGGCGCGATGCCCGCGTTTTTCAGGGCGTTGGTGGTGCCAAGCACGCCTTCGTCGTTGCAGGCCACGACAACCCACTTGTTGATGCCGGGATTGGCGGTGATCACCGGACCGGCGGCGGAGAGTGCGGCATCGGTGGTGCCGTCATACGCCACGACCTTGACGGAGTCCGCCGAGGCGCCTGCGGCCATCAGCTTTTCCTTCGCCGCCGTCGTGCGGTCGTTGCAGACGGACAGTGTCTGCACCTCGGTCGACAGGATCCCGTAGTCGGTGCCCGCGAGCCACCCCGAAGCGGTCAAGAGTTCCGCCGCCTTTTCGCCGACCTTGTTGCCCATGGCGACACCGTCAAAGCCCGCGAACGGCACAGGCTTGCCCGCCTCGTCGACCAGCGGATCGTCGGTTGCGATCAACGGAATGCCCGCATCGGCAGCCGCCTTTGCCAAGGCCGGTCCCAGTGCCTGGTCAGGCGCCGTGATGCCGATACCCTTTGCACCGGAGGCAATGGCATCCGACATCGCGCTGATCGCAAGGTTGGAATCGAGCTCGACGTTGATGATCCGGGCTTCATAGCCAAGCTCCTTGGCTGCCGCGGTAAATCCCGCCGCCTGATCAATGAAGTATTGCTGCGTGCCGCTTTTGTAGATCGCGACGATCAGCTTGTCTTGCGCCTGCGCCACACCCGCCGCCAGGATGGCCACCAGCGTGCCGGTCGTCAGAAGTAGTTTCCTCATTCTCATTGCCTCCTCCCAGATGAGCCTTGATCATGGAACGATAAGACGGTTTATCAGACAAACGCAAGCGACATGAAAAGGCACAGAAATGGCCAGACTTTCAGGCAAGACCGCAATCGTCACCGGGGCTGCGCGCGGGATCGGAGCGGCCATCGCGCGGCGCTTTGCGGCGGAGGGCGCGGCAGTGGTGGTGGCCGATATCCTGGCTGACCTTGCCGCGGAAACGGCCGCCGGTATCGCCCAGGCAACGGGGCAAAGGGTCATTGCGTTGACCTGCGATATCTCGGACGCGGGATCGATTGCCGCTATGCACAAGGCCGCCCGCGATGCCCTTGGGCCGATCGATGTGCTGGTGAACAACGCAGGCGTCAACGTGTTCCGCGAACCGCTGCAGTCTACCGAAGCCGACTGGGCGCGCTGCATGGCCGTCGATCTGGAAGGAGCCTGGCTTTGCACGCGCGCTGTCCTGCCCGACATGATCGCCCGCCGCGACGGCGCGGTGATCAACATCATCTCGAACCATGCGATGACCGTCATGCGCGGGACCTTTCCCTATCCGGTGGCCAAGCATGCGCTTCTGGGTCTGACGCGATCGCTGGCGCTGGAATATGCCGGGCGGGGGATTTCGATCAACGCGATCTCGCCGGGCTATACCGACACGGCCCTGGCGCAGGAGGTGTTCGACAAATCCCCTGATCCCGCCAAGGCCCGCCGCGATGTCGAGGCGCGCCAGCCGCCGGGACGCCTTTGCCGACCGGACGAGGTGGCTGCGGTAGCGGTTCTTCTGGCCTCGGACGAGGCGCGGTTCATGGTCGGCGAGAACGTCGTCATCGACGGCGGCGTCAGCATCCGCATGTACGAGGACGGGATCTAACGGTCGAGGATCGCAAATCCTTCGTTGGCGTCCTTGATGGCGCGGGCGATCAGATGGTGCATTGCTGCCTGCGCCGCCTCGGGGTCACGACGCTCAAACGCGTCAAAGACGGCAGCGTGAAGCACCTGGCTCTCGTCCATGCCGATCATCTCGGTGGTGTAGCCGCGCGCGCGCATCTGCAGGTCAAGGAGGAGGCCAAGCGCTGCCTCGATCACCGCGAAAAGCTGTGACAATAGGTCAGAGTCCACCGCGGCAAGAAAGGCGCGATGGAACTCCAGATCGGCATCGATGAACCGCTGCCTGCGTTCGGCATAGTTCGGATCGGGGGTGCGAAACTCCTGTTCCTTCCACGCCCAGGCAGCGCGAACCCGGTCCCGCGCCGCATCCGATGCGGTCAGCGTGGCTGTGTAGACAACGCCCGGCTCCAGAACCAGCCGGACCTTCAGCAGGTCCTGCAACAGCGATTTCGTATCGCCGGCCTTTATGCGCCAGTTCATCACGTCGGGATCGAGCAACCGCCATTCGCTGCGCGCTTGTACCCGCGTGCCATCCGATGTGCGGCTGCGGATCAGTCCTTTGGCGCCGAGAATGCGAAACGCTTCGCGCACGACGGAGCGGCTGACCCCCATCTCATCGCAAATGTCGGACTCTTTGGGAATGCTCTCGCCCGGGGCCCATTCCGCCCCCAGGATACGCGTCCCGAGGGCCGAAACCGTGCTGCCAAGCACCCCCCGCACCTCGATCACGCCAGCAAGGGCATCGCTGCTGTAGGGCTTGCGGACGTGTTTTGGGCGGTTGAGCATCTGGATGGCTGCTTTTGTCTGGCTCGGCGCATATTCGTCAATCGAACCAGCAAGAGCAAGCGCGCCGGTCGTTATCCGTCGGCAGCGCATCCGGGAATGCCCATCTGAACCAGCCGCAACATGCGGACGGCCTCACTCGAACTGTGCTGCCACGGGTCCGGCCTAGCGGTCAGGCCGCCTTGGTTTGGGCCGCGTCCCCAATCGGTTCCCACTTGAGCCCGCCGACATAGCGGCCCTGGATCAGCCCTGCATCGTCAAGTGTGAACAGATGCAGCCAGCGGTTGTCAAACAGTGCCCGAACCCCGTCATGCCGGGCGAGGATGTCGTTGATCGCGGCTTGCGGTGCCTCGACGATCACCGACAGGCGCAAGGGCTCGTGCACCAGGTCCGCACCGTCATGGACCGATTGCCAGGGCAGCCCGGCGCGGAGCAGCCCGCCATTGCCCTCGACCACGCCGATCCCGCCGGTGACGTTGTGCAAAAGCTTGTTGCCGCCGCCAAAGGCTGTGGGGGACACGGTCGAGCCGTAATACTGCAGGCTGATCCAACTGGCCACCACGACCGGCGCGGTCAGGATCAGCTCCAGCACGCCAAAGCCCTTGTCCTGGCGCCAGTCATAGCTGTGCAGGAACGCCCGGCCGCCAAGGTTCTGCGCGGTGGTGCGGTTACGGGGTGCTGCGACAAAGGCGCGGCATCCTGCAAGGCCCCATTCGGGGCGCACCTCGGCCCAGTTGCGCGCGCGTTCGGCGATGTCGTTGGCACCCGATGCGCGGGGCAGCCGCAAGGCGCGTTCGCCACGCGCGATCAGCCCGGCCGCGGCCAGCCAGCGCTTGAGGTCGGCAACGTCCTTTGCGTGGCCTGTTGACGGATGGTCGTCGGCATAGACCAGCACCCCGTCCGTGGTGGTGTCGTGCAGCCCGGCCAGGAACAACGTGTCGTCGGGGATGGTGATGCCCCGCTCCGGAAGGCCTTTGCGCACCTCGGGGTCGTTTAGCAGCGTCGCGAGAAGCCGCGCGTTGACCTCACCCGAATAGCCGCCGCATGCGCCGCAGTGCAGGGCGCTGGCGTGGGGGTTGTTGGTGACATTCGCGCCATGGCCCGCCAGCAGCACGATGCGCGCGAACCCGTCGGTCATCGACATCGCGCGCAGCACCGTCTCTGCCGAGGCGAGCTTTTGCTTCGTGTCCAGGCTGGGCGACAGCTGCGGCGCGGGGTCGTGCGGTAGGTTCGATGGGCCAAGGCCAAGCCCATCGCGGACCAGTTTGTACACGTAGATCGGCCCCGTCGCCTCGACAAAGGCAAAGGAGGAGACGGCGGCGAGCTTGAACCGGCCCCATGCCCGCTTGGAGCGGGCGGCGATCCGGGCGACCTCTTCGGCCCCGGCATGGGGTGGGATGGCGCAGGAGGTCACGGTGGGATTCAGCAGGACCGGCAGCCGCGCCTCGGGCACATCAGAGGCAAAGGGCCGGTGTTCGACGAAGACGCCGAAGAACCCGGCAAAGCCGATGGTCTGGATGCCCGGATCGACGCCTTCCAGCGCGCGGCGGAACACTTCGGAACGGACGTCAATGCAGAAGGCTGCCTGCAGAGCGGGGCGTGTTTGTCGTAACGGTCCGCCCTTGGTTGCGAAGGCGGCCGCGATGTCGCGCTGAGCGGCACGCTCGGTCGCTTCTTGCAGGATCGCGTCGACGACCTGCGCGGAGCTTGGCCGCAAGGGATGGGCATGGGCTGAAACCGCCGCAGCCCAGCCTGCGCCGATTGCGTCCTGATACTGTGCCAGCAGCGCTGCGTCCCAGATCAGCCGGATCGCCAGCAGATCGGTCACCGCGCTGTCGTTGCCCCCGGCCAGTTCGGCTTGCCACAGCTGGTAGCGTGCATACTGGCCCCAGCCCCCCAGCGACATAAGCGCCGCATGAAACGCGGTGTCCAGCGCGCCATCCGGCAGGCCCAGCCGGGCAGTGGCCCACGCCAGCGCCTCGTTCGCCGTTGCGGGGGATGCCGTGACGAACGCGGCAAAGCCGGTCAGCCCCGCAATCTCGGGCGTCAGGTCATGGATTGCAAAGCTGCGCCAGGACGTGAAGGCCGAGGTTCCTGGAACCGTGGTCCACAGCGCCTGGCCATTGTCGAAATATCCCGCGGCCCAGGCGCTGATGCGGTCGTTGACCAGTGCGGGCCAGTCGATGCCCGACGCCCCCGACGAAAGATCGGCGACCGAGGGAACGGCCTTCTGCAAAGCCACCGGCCCCTTCGCTGCGGCCTTCAGGGCGGCAAGGTCGGCAGGCCGGTCGGCGTCGGGCGAGGCGGCAAGCGCTGCCTCAAGGTCGGCATCGGTGATCCGGCCATCTGTGATCCGTGCCAGATACCATGCGCGGGGCTGCGTTACCGGTGTGCCCGCAATCCGGCCAAGGCGCGCGGCGGTCATTGCAAGGCTGTCGCCCGACTGGCCCAGATAGGGGTTCACCGCCACGCTGGAGGCCAGCGGGAACAGCGGTGGAATGGCGCGTGCCGCGGCATTGGCGGCCGCGATCAGGGCGGTGCTTGGGGCGGTGGCGAGTTCGGGGTTGTGGATCATCATAGGTCAAAGCCTCAACGAAGATGAAGGGGGGATCAGGGCGCGGGCGACTTTGACCAACCGCCGAGCAGCCGGTCGAACACCGCATTGGCGTAAAGTCCATTCGTCAGGTGAACGCGAAGGCCTGCCGCCGCCGGGTGGTGCGCCCAGAGCGGGAACAGCGCCTGCGCCACAGCGACCAGGCCAAAGCTGAACACCGCCAGCACGATCAGCGCCCACTCCAGGGGGCCTGGCGCCGGGGTTGCTGGCAGGGTACCAGCGGTCAGCGCCTCGGCCCCCGCCTGCAGTGCAAAGTAGCCGAGCGAGGCCGCCAGCGAGTACATGACCGTCGCACGGGTCAGAGCGCGGGGTGCGGCCCCGGCCAGGCCTTGGGCGATCAGATAGGCGACACCGAAGATCAGGATGGCCCCAAGGGCAATGCCCTGCGGCGACTTGACACCGATGCCCGCTGCGCCGAAGCCGACCGTCATCAGCGCGTAGATCGCGATTGCAGCAAGAAATGCCTGTCCCACCTTCGCGCCCGAGGGCACCGCGATCGGGCCCGGTCTGCGGACAAGGGCGACCGCATCGACCGCACCGCCAGAGGCCAGGAAAGCATGCGCCTTGTAAAGCGAATGCGCCACGATATGCAGGAGAGCCAGCGGGAAGAGCGCCAGTCCGCATTGCAGCACCATGAAGCCCATCTGCGCCACGGTTGACCAAGCCAGCGAGGTTTTCACGGCACTTTGCGTCAGCATCACCATGCCGCCAAAGATCGCCGTGAACCCGCCCAGCATGACCAGCACTGCCAGCACTCCTGGTGAGGTCAGCATCACATCGGCGAACCGGATCATCAGGAAGCCGCCCGCGTTGATCACGCCCGCATGCAGCAGGGCCGAGACGGGCGTTGGCGTCTCCATCACCTCGGTCAGCCAGCCATGCGTCGGGAATTGCGCCGATTTCAGCACTGCCGCGAGGGCGATCAGGGCTGCGGCCCAGACTACGAAACTGCCGCCTGTGCCCGCCCGCGCCTCTGTCAGGATTGTCGCGATGTCGCCGGTGCCGAAGCCATTCCACATGACAAGGGCCGCGGCGATCAGCACGATGTTCGACAGCCCCGAGGTGACCAGCTTCTTGCGCGCCGCGCGCCGCGCCTGCACCCGGTCGCGGTAAAAGAGCAGCAACTGGTGGAGGCTGAGGCTGGTCGCGACCCACGCGATCACCAGTTGCACCAGATGCCCTGCCGTCACCAGCAGCATCACCGCCGCCAGCGTCATGCACATCCAGCCCATGAACGCGCCCTGCCGCGCCTCGCCGTCGACGTAGGAGCCCGCGTAGCGCAGCACCACCCAGCCGACAAAGCTGACCAGACACAGCATTACCACGCTGATCACATCCAGCCGGACCGATAGTCCGGGCAGCAAGGTCGCCGTCGCAGGTCCGTGCAGTATCAGAAGGCCCGCCGCCGTCACAGCTACGGCCATGGTGGCCAGTCCCGCCAGCTCGGCAATCGTGGCGATCGGTCCGGGACGGCGTCCGGGGCGGAGCGCACCGAAGCCGGCGCACAGAAGGAGGATGAGCGGGGCAAGATAAATCACGAGCGCGGCGGTCACGGCACGGTCCTTTCAATTCGGATTGGCCAATGGGTGGTAGCCGCAGCGAAGAAGTGTGTAAAATACATTGTTTACAGATAATCGTTCGTATAAATAGAACGTATGGCCGATCTAAACTATCACCACCTGCATCTGTTCCGGGCCGTCGCGCATGATGGCAACCTGACCCGCACGGCAGAGCGGTTGAACCTGTCGCAATCGGCGATCTCGGTGCAGATCCGCAAGCTTGAGGAGCGTCTTGGCCATCTTCTGTTCGAGCGGCGGGGTCGACAGCTGCACTTGACCGAGGCCGGGCGTATCGCGCTTGACCATGCCGACGCAATCTTTGAAGTGGGGGACGAACTTGTCGGCACGCTCCGCGACGCGGGGCGCGGCTTGCAGGTGCTGCGGGTGGGTGCGCTGGCGACCCTGTCGCGCAACTTCCAGCTTGGTTTTCTGCGCCCCGTGCTCGGGCAGCCCGACAGCGAAGTCATCCTGCGGTCTGGCAGCCTTGCGGAGCTTCTGCACGCGCTGGAGACGCTGAACCTTGACGTGGTGCTGACCAACCAGCCGCCCCAGCGCGATGCGACGACGCCCTTCGTGTCACACCGGCTGGCCGAGCAGCCCGCAAGCCTCATCGGCACCCCATCGCGCCTGGATGGCACCGCGACGCTGGCTGACCGTCTGGCAAACCTGCCGATCATCCTGCCCAGCACCAACAGCTCGATGCGGATCGGGTTCGATGCCCTGGTCGCCCGCATGGGAGTCAAGCCGCAGATCGTGGCCGAAGTGGATGACATGGCGATGATGCGACTGCTCGCGCGCGAGGACGTGGGCCTTGCCGTCCTGCCGCCGATCGTTGTCAAGGATGAGTTGGAACAGGGCGCCCTGATCGAGTCTGATCTTCTGCCCGGCATCAGCGAAGCGTTCTATGCCGTCACACTCGAGCGCCGCTTTCCAAACCCGATGGTGCGGCAGTTGATCGTTTCGGGCCAATGAAGCTCATGCCTGACGGCCACGGGCAGCAGCAGATCGGCATCCTCAACCCACAGCAGGAGAACATTCGTAAGGGAACGAT
>NZ_JBOFBI010000391.1:0-8078 GCF_051645465.1 Tabrizicola sp.
GTACGAACTTGCCCTTCTCCTGCCGGACGAGACGGAACCCGCCTTTTTCTTGTTCTTGATTAGGATCATACACATTCGCTTCGCTTTGCGCGATAGCGAGCATCAGATTTTCGCGGATCGAGTCCGTTTCGCCACTATCGAGCGCAAACGCATTCTGGAAAACGGCACGGGCCTCGCCGGCCTTGTCTTGCTCGATCAGCACGACGCCCAGATTGTTGAGCGCCGGAACAAATTCCGGATCAAGCTCCAGGGCGCGGCGGAGGATCTTTTCGGCCTGCCCCAGGCGACCAAGAGCCAAGTTGGCCGATCCGATAGCTGAAAGGGTATCTGCGTTGACGCCGGTCTCACCCGCGCCGCGCAGATAGGATTTCAGCGCAAGTTCGTATTCGCCCGCTTCCATCAGACGATGCCCGACGGTCATGCCATCGACACCTTCGCCACGTGCATCTATTCCAAAGGGGCTATTTCTGGATACACCACTGGCCGGTACGCAACCGGCCAGCAGAAGAGCAGAGCAGATCGTCAGAATTGCCGTCTGGCGCAACTCAGGTTCCGTTCGAGTTTAGAGGCCTGCTGCCAATTGTGTGAGCATTGTCACCATTCCATAGATGGAAGGCCCAATCAGAATGACCAAGAGCGGCGGAACTGTAAACAGCATAGTGCCGAGAGTGAGTTTTGTCGGCAACATATTGGCCTTTTCTTCGGCCCGCATGATGCGCTTGTCACGCATGTCGGCGGAATAGACCCGCAATGCGTCTGCAACTGAGGTGCCGAAAGTCGCCGACTGAATGATCGTCGTGACGAAAGAGGCAACGTCAGGCACGCCGACCCGTTCGGCCATGTCCTTCAGAACCGCAATCCGCTCTTTGCCGGCCTTCACCTCTTGGGCGACCATGTCGAATTCGTCGGCGAGTGCTGGATAGCCCGAACGGCTTTCCTTGCCCACGCGGATGATCGACTGGTCGAGCGACTGACCGGCTTCGACGCAGACGAGCATGAGGTCAAGCGCATCGGGGAAGCCCTGGATGATTTCGGTCTGCCGCTGCTTGACGCGCTTGTTCACCCAGTACCGCGGAATGTAGTAACCGATGGCGCAAGGGAGAAGGCTGTGCACAAGAACAGAGGTCATGGTCATCTCTTGCGAGAATGACTTGATGAGCGCGATGATCAGGCCGAGGATCAGGAAAAGGATTGCGAGCAGGAACTGGACGGCGTGGAACATCCGCACCGCGTTCTTGCCGTTATAGCCCGCACGCAGCATGGTCAGCTTTGCGGCTGACAGCTCTTCTTTCTTCTGCGGCTCAAGGAAATGGGCGAACTTCTCGAGCTTGTCCATCCGTTCCGTCTTGCGCAGCGCGCGCTTCTTGTCCTCGCCGGCCTTCGGTTGAAGGTCTTTGAGTTCGCGGAACCGGTCACGCTGCCGTTTCATCACGATCGGCAGCGCGATCAGGATCAGGAGCAGGCCCAGAAGTCCGACCAGCATAAGCGGAGCCATCGGGCCGAAACGCTCGGTCAAGCCGGCCATGAAGTCGGAGAAAAAGCTCATTTTTCGACCTACACTTTGATGTTGGTCATCACCTTCATGTAGATGATGTTGATGATGAGGAAGACGACAACGAAGAGTGCCGCCGGGACATACGCAGAGGTTTCTCTTACTTCGTCATAGTAGTCCGGCTGAATGACGTTGATCATGAGAAGCGCTACGATCGGGAAGGCCGAGAGGAACATGCCCGACCACTTTGCTTCGGCCGTGATCGCGCGGACCCGGCGGAAAAGCTTGAACCGCGCGCGGACCACCTTGGACAGGCCTTCCAGAATCTCGGCCAGGTTACCGCCCGATTGCTGCTGGATGGAGACGGCCACTGCGAGGAAGCGGAGATCCTGGCTGTCCATCCGTTCGGCAAAGGCCTTGAGCGATTCCGACACGTCGCGGCCATAGGCTGCTTCGTCGGCGATGACGCCGAATTCAGAGCCGAGCGGGTCGGGGATCTCCTTGGCGACAATGCCGATGGCCGTCGAGAAAGGGTGGCCGACCCGCAGGCTGCGGACCATCAGTTCGATCGAATCCGGCAGCTGTTCTTCCAGAAGCCCGATCCGCTTCTTCTCGGTCCGGCTCACCCAGACGAACACACCGCCGATGCCCATCGCGATACCAAGGACAACGCGCAGGCCAAACTCGGCGCTGGTGAAGACCGAAAGCATCATGAAGGCGAAGACGGACACAAGCGCCATGATGCCGATCAGGGCCTGCGGCGAGAAGGCGATGTTCGCCCGCTGCGCTTTCTTGGCCAGCATCGAGTAGAGCGGGATGTTCTTCGCGTTGAGGTGCTGGTTCATCTCCTTGCGGAGCTGTTCGAGCACCTGTTCGCGGTTCGCGTTCTTCTCGAGCAGCGTCAGACGCCGGCTTACGCGGCTGTTAAGGCTGATCGATTTTCCGAAGACAATCAGATAGATCCCGTTGACGATCACGACGACCGCCACAAAGATCATGATGTAGATAAGGGGTGCTGCGCTGATTTGCATGGCGGTCAGACGATCGGTTCGTAGATGGAGGCCGGCAGGTCGAAGCCCCACTGGCGGAAGCGGTCAGAGAAGGTCGAGCGGATCCCGGTCGCATTGAAGCGGCCGATGATCTTGCCCGAGGGTTCGACCCCAAGCCGTTCGAAGCGGAAGACTTCCTGCATCGAGATGACCTCGCCTTCCATGCCGGTGATTTCGGTGACCGAGGTCATCCGGCGCGTTCCGTCCTGCAGACGGCTGGCCTGAACCATCAGGTTCACAGCCGAGGCGATCTGGCTGCGGACGGCTTTCAGGGGCATCTCGATCCCGGCCATGGCGACCATGTTCTCAAGGCGGCTGATCGCGTCGCGCGGGTTGTTGGCGTGGATCGTGGTCATCGAGCCGTCGTGGCCGGTGTTCATGGCCTGCAGCATGTCGATGACCTCTTCACCCCGGGTTTCCCCAACGATGATGCGGTCAGGACGCATACGAAGGGCGTTGCGCAGACAGTCGCGCTGGGTGACGGCACCTTTGCCTTCGACGTTCGCCGGACGGCTTTCCATCCGGCCCACGTGGACCTGCTGAAGCTGAAGTTCGGCGGTGTCTTCGATCGTCAGCACGCGTTCGTGGTTGTCGATGAAGGACGAGAGCGCGTTGAGCGTGGTCGTTTTACCCGAACCCGTACCGCCCGACACGATGATGTTCAGCCGGCAGGAGACCGCGGCTTGCAGATAGGCGGCCATCTCTTCAGTGAAAGCGCCAAAGCGGACGAGGTCTTCGATGCGAAGCTTGTCCTTCTTGAACTTCCGGATCGAGACGAGGGAGCCGTCCACCGCAATCGGCGGGATCATGCAGTTGAAACGCGATCCATCTGAAAGGCGCGCGTCGCAATAGGGGTTCGATTCGTCGACGCGGCGGCCCACGGCGGACACGATCTTGTCGATGATGCGCAGAAGGTGGCGTTCATCGCGGAAGGTGACGTCCGAAAGCTGCAGTTTGCCCGACCGTTCGACGAAGATCCGCTTTGGCCCGTTGACCAGGATGTCGTTGATGCTTTCGTCTTTCAGCAGCGGCTCCAGCGGGCCGAGGCCCATGACTTCGTCATAGAGCTCTTGCGTCAGCGCCTGACGGTCTTCCTTGTTCAGGGCGACCGACATGTCGTCCAGCGCTTCGCCGGTCAGCGACGCGATCTCGCCGCGGAGGTTCTGCTCGGTCGCAGATTCGATGGCCGAGAGGTTCAGGTCCTCGAGAAGGCGCTTGTGAATCTCGACTTTGAGCTCGGTCAACCGCTCCTTGCGCTTCTTTTCCTTGTCGGCCGCAACGGCCTCGGCGGTTGTGCGCTGCTGCACTGCAGGCTGTTGTGCGCTGCGCGGACCAAAGCCGGTCTTTTCGACCGGAGCCGTTGCTGGCGTGGTGCCGCTTGGAGCAAGGCTCCCGGTTGGCGTAGACTTCTGGAAACGGCTAAACACGGAATAATCCCCCTAGTTCAGGACTTTGCGACTTCGGCAGATTTGTTCAGATCGTACAAGGACTTGGCGAGCTTCTGCAGTTCCTTGCGCAGCGGGTTCTTACCCGCGCTTTCGGCTATCGGCAGGCCATGGTCATTGGCCTGGGTGACCTGTTCGCCGCCATCGGGCAGCTGCACTTCGATATCGATGTCGAGGCTTTCCGCCATGCGTTTGACGCGGGCCTTTGCCGACAGGTCAGTGAACTTAGGTGCGCGGTTCAGCACGTAGCGCACCTTTTCGTGCGGCAGAGCCTCGGCCTTTAGCGCGCGGACAAAGCGCAGGATGTTCTGGGCCGAACGGAGATCAAGCTCAAGGAGCGCGAAGTAGACATGCGAGCGGGTCAGCACCGCTTCGGTCCAGGCAACGACAGTGGACGGCATGTCGACAATGACGAAATCGAAGTTTGCCTGCGCGGTATCAAGGATGCGACCGATGTCTTCCGGCGTCACCATTTCCAGCGGCAGCATGTCGGCCGGCGCAGTGAAAACGTGCAGCCTTTCGTTGAAGGTCAGCATCGACTTGACGAGCGAATCCGCGTCAATCGAAGCCGTGTCGGTCAGGATTTCCAGCACCGCCTCTTTGCGGGGCAGGTCCAGGTAGGTCGCGATCGAGCCGAACTGGAGATCGAAGTCGATCACGCAGACACGCATGCCTTCGGTTTCCGGGATGCAGCAAAGCTCCCATGCCAGGTTTGCCGCGAAAGTGGTGGCACCGACGCCACCGGCCATGCCGTGCACCGGCAGGATCACACCGTTGCGGTCGCCTTTGGCCTTGAAGACCGGGTTGAAGGTGCCGGTTTCGGGATCGTAGCCGTCGGGCATCACCGGGGTCGGCTTGCGGAGGCGTTCGATCGAATCGTGCAGGGCGCCTTCGGGAAGCGGGTAGGGGACAAAGTCGTCGGCCCCAAGCTTCAGCATCTGGTGCAGAACCGACGGGCTGACCTGGTTGGCGATCAGCAATACCTTGATCTTCTTGGCCTTGGCCGCCTTGATCACGTCGTTCATCTTCGACAGTTCGCTCTCGTCCTCGCTGTCGACGGCGATCGCGACGAATTGCATGCCGGTGCTGTCGGGCTGCTTCAGAAAGACCAGAGCGTCTTCAAAGTTCAGGTCGCCCCAAGCCTCGCCCAGTTCCTGCTCCATGTCGTCGATCAGAAGATCGAATCGCTGTACGTCACGCGAAATCGTGCAGGCGAGGATCGGCGCGGGATCACTCTGTACTGTAGCTTTGCTCGTCATTTCGCCTTAGTCCTTTCGGTACGGAGACCGTTTTCTAGTGCAATTCCAATAGGATATCGCTGCAATCCCTGGTTTGGCCTGCCAAGGACGAGACGGTCCCCAAGCGCGGCTTACCTTTGGGACCATCGTAAAGAATGGTGGCGATAATTGGGCTCAAAGGGCCTGTTTCTGGGATTATAACGATTCTGGAAACGAAGAGGCCGGGCACTGGGCCCGGCCTCTTTTCTTCTCGATGTGGGAGGATCAGCCGCCGCCCTCGGGCGCTGCGTCGGCTGCGGTTCCTTGGTTCGTTGGCACCGCGCTGCCGACGTATTCGCGCCAGATGATTGCGGCATACTTGCCGTTCAGAACCAGCGGGTGCGATTTCACGAAGCCCGAGACCTCGGTCACCGTGCGGCGGTTACGCTCTTCCGGCTGGTTGGTCTGGATGATCGGACGCGACTTGCCGTAAGACACCACCGCTTCAAGCCGCGACCGGCTGATGCCGAGCGAGGTAAGATAGGCCACCGCCGCCTGGGCACGGCGCAAGCCGAGCCGCTGGTTGTAGCCGGCCGACCCGACGAGGTCGGTATGGCCGAAGACCTTGAACCGTACCTCAGGGAACTGGCGGATGAAGTTCGCCTGTTTCTTGAGGATGTCACGGGCCTCGGCAGTCAGCTCGGCGCTGTTAAAGGCGAAGTTGATCGTGTCTGGAACCTCGGCCGAGAAGCGTTCGGCCAGGGCAACGGTGTATTCGAGCTCACCCGTCTGGATCAGCACGTTGTTCATCGTGGCGTTACCGAACTGGCCTTTGTCCACTTCGGAGCCAAGTTCCTTGTCCCAGCTTACCGACGACTCACCGCAGGCGGTCAGCGCGAGGAGGGCCGAGGCTGCAAGCAGCTTTGGAAGCATACCGGTCATCTCCTTACTCCATCACATAGCCGTAGGAGCTGCTGAAGTCCTGCCGGGCAACTTCGCCGGCAGCGCCATTTGGTGACCCCGCCACTTCGCCGAAGAGGAAGAGCTCGCGCTCGGTCGGGATGCGGACACGGTCCGTCGGCAGTGCAAGCGCTTCGCCTGCCACAGGCGTCACAAGATGAGGTGTCACGATAATGACAAGCTCGGTTTGTGATCGTTGATAGTCCGTACTCCGGAACAGCGCGCCAAGGATCGGCACATCGCCCAGCCACGGAACCTGGTTGTTCAAGTCACGGAAGTCGTCTTGCAAGAGGCCCGCAATCGCGAAGCTCTCACCATCGCGCATGTCGACGGTGGTGGACGTTTCCCGGCGCTTGAAGGCCGGGATGTTCCCGCCCTCGGTTGCGATCCCGTTGGCCGGGTCGATGGACGACACCGCCGCGTTGATCGTCAAGTTGATCATGTCTTGATCAACCACAACCGGAATGAAGTTCAGTTCGACACCGAACGGCTTGTACTCGATCGTAATGCCGCCGCTATCCGACTCGCCGGGGACAGGGAATTCGCCACCAGCGAGGAATTTGGCTTCCTGGCCAGAGAGGGCGGTCAAGTTGGGCTCTGCCAACGTACGAACCATCCCCTTCGATTCCAGCGCCTCGATCAGAACGTTGAAGGCAAGATCGCCTACGACGAAGCCACCACCGATGGAGCCGCCGGCACTCGGACCCTGCAAGGCGAATTCACCGGGGCCACCAATAACTCCGCCATCGACAGGGTTGGAGCTACCCAGATTGATCCCGACGCCGCCGTCGGTGCCGCTCGCAGTGATGCTAAGTCCGGTGTCCAGCTGTTTGCTGACCGAACGGTTCATTTCTGCAAACCGGACTTTCAGCATGACCTGCTGTGTGCCACCCACAACCATCAGGTTGGATACCCGTTCCGGTGCGTAGCGGTTGGCAAGATCAAGCGCGCGGTCAAGCTTGGCGGTCGAAGAGACCTTGCCTGACAGCACGATCCCGTCGTTTGCGGTGCGGACTTCGATGTGTTCGCCCGGAAGGATTTGCTGCAGGCGTTCCTTGAACTCGGCGATGTCGGGCGTGACGTGCACGTCGACGTTCGAGATCAGTTGCCCGTCCGGCGACAATAGCGTGAGCGTCGTGCGCCCGGGAGCCTTGCCGAGGACGTAGATGGAACGATCGGACAGCGTCGAAATGTCGGCGATGCCCGGGTTCGCGATCGACAGTTCCGCGAAGGGAACGTCGCTTTCGACGACAACGGCCCGGTTCATCGGAACGTTGAGTGCTTCTTGCGCCTGACCCTGCATAACGCGCAGGACTTCGGCAGAGACCGGCGTCAACGCCGTCGATGCGAGAATCGCACCAAGATAACCTGCTACCAGGAGTCGTTTCATTTTCATGTGATCTGCCCTTTCGACCACGCCTCGTTTGGGTCTTGAACGCCCTTATCAAAGGCACAATGAACTAGCCGCAGTTTTTTTGCAAGAATCAATGCTTTGGGGGGCGTACTTGATGTGGATAACTTGCAACAGGTCGCAAAGGGTTGGAAAAATGAAAGGGCGCGGCCCCATATGCTGTGGCCGCGCCCCCTCGAAAGCCGCTGAAAGCTACTAGGGCTATTCGTCCTTGCAGGGAATTACGATGCTGGTGTCAACAAGCTGACCGTCCTTACGCTCTTTCGCGTAACAGACCTTCTTCTCTTCGACGACAACGGCCCGGTTCATCGGAACGTTGAGTGCTTCTTGTGCCTGACCCTGCATAACGCGCAGGACTTCGGCAGAGACCGGCGTCAACGCCGTGGATGCGAGTATCGCACCAAGATAACCTGCTACCAGGAGTTGCTTCATATTCATGTGATCTGCCCTTTCGACCACGCCTCGTTTGGGTCTTGAACGCCCTTATCGAAGGCAGAATGACCT
>NZ_JBOFBI010000392.1:0-17558 GCF_051645465.1 Tabrizicola sp.
CTGGGCGAGATCGAGACCGCGACCGCCCAGGGTCAGTCGCGGCAAAGGCTGAAGACCATTGTCACCTCGGCGCGCGATCTGGCGGTGATGCTGGACGATGCGCTGGACTACTCGGCCCTGACCGAAGGCCGGGTGTCGATCTCGCCGCGCCCCGCTTCGGTGCGGGCCGAATTGTCGGCCCTGATCTTCATGTTCGAGACACAGGCCCGCTCGCAAGGCCGCGATCTGCGGCTGACGGTTATGCGGAATGTTCCCGATGTCCTGATGGTGGACAGCCAGCGCCTGCGGCAGTGCCTGGCGAACCTGATCGGAAACGCGCTGAAACATGTCCATACCGGGCCGGTGACGACCTTGGTCGGGTATTCCGAACCGAACCTGGTGGTCGACATCATCGACGAGGGGCCGGGCATTCCCGAGCCGCTGCGCGAGCGGATGTTCGAGCCATTCTTCCGCGGTTCGGTTGATACACCCGGCGTCGGGCTTGGCCTTGCGATCAGCCGGGCACTGGCGCAGCAGATGTCGGGTGATCTGGTGCTGGAGCCCATGGCCCAGGGTACGACGTTCCGGCTTACGGTTCCCGCGCCGGAGACCAAAGAAACCGTGCCGAAGCGGGAAGCCTCGGACATCGCGGGTCGGACCGTCCTGGTCGTCGATGATATCGCGACCAACCGGCTGGTGGCGACCCAGCTTCTGCTGGCAAACGGCGTGCAGGTTGTTGAAGCGGCAAGCGGTGCCGAGGCGCTGGAACGGCTGGCGCGGGACGACATCGACCTTGTCCTTCTGGACATGATGATGCCCGGCATGGACGGCCACGAAACACTGCGCCGCATCCGGACGCTGCCGGGAGATCGGGTTCCCGTCGTTGCGATGACTGCAGACGTCCTGACCGCCCGCCGCGAACCGCGCGAGGTCGATCCCTTCGACGGCTTCCTGCCGAAACCGATCCTGCCCGAGACCCTGCGGGAGGTGCTGTCTTCGGTCCTGGCACGGCGCTGACCGATAGCGGCAGGGCATGTCGGTGGCGGACATGACGCCATAGGGGCAAGTTATCAGGCTTGAGGGAAATCATCTGGGGAGCCACATGATCGGAGATCTTGGTGCAGCCGACGCAACCGAACTTGCGGCGATGGTGGCGCGCGGCGACGTGACGGCCGATGAGCTTCTGGATGCCGCGCTCGCAGCCGTCGAGGCGCGCAATCCGGCGCTGAACGCCGTGGTGCTGGTGCAAGAGGGCGTGGCGCGCCAGTCGATCCGGGAGGGCCTGCCGCGTGGGCCGTTCCGGGGGGTGCCGTTTTTGATCAAGGACCTTGGGATCGAGGCGAAGGATTTCCCGTCGCACAACGGCTCGCGGCTGCTGGCGAATACGGTTTATTCCGGCGATTCCAGTATCTTTGCGCGGATCAGGGCGACGGGGGTGGTGACTTTTGGGCGGACGACCAGCCCCGAAGGCGGGATCGGGGCGGCGACGGAAGCGGCGGTTTACGGCGGGCCGACACGGAACCCGTGGAACCTTGATCACACGTCCGGGGGTTCGTCTGGTGGCGCGGGGGCGGCGGTGGCGGCGGGGATCGTGGCCTTTGCGCATGGCTCGGACGGCGGGGGGTCGGTGAGGATACCGGCCTCGTCCTGCGGGCTTTTCGGGTTCAAGCCCACGCGGGCGCGGCTGCCGGACGGGCCTTACGTCGGCGAAGGCTGGGCGGGGATGGCGATCGACGGGTTCCTCACCCGGTCGGTGCGGGATACGGCGGTGATGCTTGACGCCTGCGAAGGCGCGGACCTTGGGGCGCCCTACTGGGCTCCACCTTTGGGCGAGGGCCATTCGGCGGCAATCTCGCGCCCGCCCCGGCGGCTGCGGATCGGGATTTGCGAGACGACGCTGACGGGGGAGCCGATCCACCCGGAGGTGGCCGAGGCAGTGCGGGCGGCGGGGCGGGTTCTGGAAAGCCTGGGACATCACGTCGAACCCGCGCGGCCCAAGGCCGATGTGCCGATGATGATGCGGGCCTGGACGGATATCGTGGGCGTGGGGACGGCGCTGTCTATCCGCGCCAAGATCGGCGACCGCCCGCCGCGCGAGGATGAGGTGGAGGGCGTAGGTCGCGGGGCTTGGGCCTATGCGCAGACGCTCCATCCCACGCGCTATCTGGAGGCGGTGGGCGAGATCCATGCCTTCGGCCGCCAGATGGCGCGGTTCTTCGATGCGGGGCCGGATGTGTTGTTGACGGGAACGCTCGCCGAACCCCCGGCCAGGGTCGGCAGGTTCAGTCATGCGACCGAGGACTATCTGGCTTATCGCACTGGCCCGGAAGGGATTTTCGCCTATTCCCCCTTCTGCGCGATCTTCAACGCAAGCGGCCAGCCTGCGGCCTCGGTGCCGCTTGGCTGGTCGACGGGCGGGCTGCCGATCGGGGTGCATCTGGCGGCGGCGTTCGGGGAAGATGAGCTTCTGATCAGCTTGTGCGCAGAGATTGAGCGTGCCGCACCCTGGGCGGGCAAAAGGGCCGGGCTGGCCGGTTAAGGCGAAAGGAATCGCTTGTCGGGAAAATATTTTTCCGAACAGTATGATCAAAAGACCGGGGGACAGGGGGTGTGTCCGTGGCCGATGATGTAACGATCTCTGCCCGGAACGTGGTGAAGGCTTTCGGGCAAGGCTCGGCTTCGGTCAGGGCGCTGGACGACGTATCGGTCGACATCCGGCGGGGAGAGTTCTTCACGCTGCTTGGCCCCTCGGGCTGCGGCAAGACCACGCTTCTGCGGCTGATCGCCGGGTTCGAGATGCCATCCGGTGGCACGATCCTTCTGGACGGGAAGGACATCACCACCCTGCCGCCGAACAGGCGACCGGTGAACACGGTGTTCCAAAGCTACGCGCTTTTCCCGCATCTGACGGTCGCGCAGAACGTGTCTTTCGGGTTGGAGATGCTGGGGAAACCGGCTGCGGAAGTGAAGGCACGGACGGCGAAGATGCTGGCCTTGGTGAAGCTTGAGGCGATGGCGGGCCGGAAGACTAGCCAGCTTTCGGGCGGGCAGCAGCAGCGGGTTGCCCTGGCCCGCGCGCTGGCCCCGCAGCCGAAGGTGCTGCTCTTGGACGAGCCGCTGTCGGCGCTGGACCTGAAGCTGCGGAAGGAAATGCAGATCGAGCTGAAACGGTTGCAGCTGGAAACCGGGATCACCTTTGTCTTCGTGACCCATGATCAGGAGGAAGCCCTGACCATGTCCGACCGCATCGCTGTGATGAGCGCGGGCAAGATCCAGCAGGTGGGCAGCGCCAAGGAAATCTACATCCACCCGAAGAACCGCTTTGTCGCGAGCTTCATCGGCGAGACGAATTTCCTGACCGGCGTTGCCGAGGACAGCACCCTGCGGCTAGCAACCGGCGAGCGGATCGACGTGCCGGGCCTTAGGGCAGGTGGCACGGCAACGGTCAGCGTGCGGCTTGAGCAGCTGCGGCTGGGCGCACCGAAAGACGGCGGGCTGCAGGCGAAGGTGAAGACGCTGATCTACTTCGGCACCGATACGCATTGCCATCTGGCGCTGGCGGACGGGACCGAAATCGTCGCCCGACTGCAAAGCCCGGCCTCCGGCGAGGCGGGGTTGACTGAGGACCAGACGGTTGGCGTGCGCTTTGCCGAAGGCGCGGTGCAGATGGTGGAGGACTGATGATGAGCCCCGCCGAGGAAAGGGCAGTCAGGACCTCGGCCCGGAGCGGCTGGCTGCTGTCGCTGCCGGCCCTGGCGATCCTGGCCTTTGCGGCGGTCGGGCCCCTTTTCATCATGCTGGTCTATTCGTTCCTGAAGTCGGGCGAATACGGCAACGTGGAATGGGAGTTCTCGACCGACGGCTGGGTCGGCACCGTCTTCACCCGCGATGTGTTTGACGAGACGCTGAAGCTTGCCGATGCGCATGTGACGATCTTCTGGCGGTCGGTGAAGCTGTCGCTGCTGACCACGGTCCTGACGCTTGCCGTGGGCTTCCCGACCGCCTGGTTCATCGCTACACGGCAGCCGAAGGCGAGGGCGCTGTGGCTGTTCCTGATCACGATCCCGTTCTGGACCAACCTTCTGATCCGCACCTTCGCGATTGCCGAAATCATCCGGAACGAAGGGGTTCTGAACACAGCCCTGATCGGCCTTGGCCTCATCGAGACGCCCATCCAGATCTTCTACACCGATACGGCCGTGCTGATCGGCATGACCTATGTCTATCTGCCGCTTATGGTCCTGCCGCTTTTCGCCGCCATCGACCGGTTCGACATGCGGCTTCTGGAGGCGGCCTATGACCTTTACGCCAGCCGCTGGCGGGCGCTGACCCGGATCATCGTGCCGGTGGTGAAACCCGGCATCGTCGCGGGGTCGATCCTGGTCTTCATCCCCTCGCTTGGCGCCTATGTGACGCCGAGGGTCCTGGGGGGCGGCAAGAACATGATGATCGGCAATTTCATCGAGCTGCAGTTCGGCCAGGGCAGGAACTGGCCCCTGGGTGCGGCGCTATCCGTCATCCTGCTGGTCATCGTGGCAACCGCGCTTCTGTTCTATGTCCGGGCAGTAAACCGCGAGGTGCGCCATGACTAAGCGCAGCTTCGCCGTCGACCGCCTGCCCGGTTTCACCGCAACCGCCATCGGCGTCTTCCTGGCGCTCTACCTGCCGCTGATCGTTCTGGTCATCTATTCCTTCAACAAGGGCGCCTCGGTCGCCGTCTGGCAGGGCTTCTCGCTCGACTGGTATGCCAAAGCCTGGGCCAACGAGGCGGTGAAGGAGGCAACGTTCCGCTCGCTCGTCATCGCGACCTCGGCCGCACTGATCGCAACCGTTGCGGCCACGGCGGCGGCGCTTGGGACCACGCGAAGGAAGGCGTTCAAGGGCCAGACCTTCATTTACGTGATGATCAACCAGCCGCTGATGGTGCCCGAGATCGTGACCGCGGTGGCGCTTTTGATCTTCTTCGCCTGGATCAAGGTCACCACCGGCATTCAAGGCCTTGGCTACCTTATCATTGCCCACTCGGCCTTCTGCATTCCCTTCGCGTACCTCCCGATCCGGGCGCGGCTGGAGGGGATGGACCTGACGCTGGAGACCGCCGCGGCCGACCTGTACGCCACTCCATGGAGAACCTTCCGGCGGGTCACCCTGCCCCTGATGGCCCCCGGCATCGTCGCGGGTGCGATGCTCGCCTTCGTCATCAGCCTGGACGATGTGGTCATCACCGAGTTCGTCAAATCCGGTGGACAGGATACCCTGCCCACTTACATGCTGGGACAGCTCCGCCGCCAGCTGACGCCCGAAATCAACGCGATCTCGAGCGGGCTTCTGCTGCTGACGGTCCTGCTTCTGACCGCATTCTTCTTGCTCACCAGAAAAAAAGACCAATGACACCAACCGGGAGACTGAACATGAGACAACCAATCGCCGCCTTGGCAATGCTTCTCGCCACCACCTCGCTTGCGATGGCCGAAGGGGAGCTGCAGCTTTTCAACTGGGGGAACTACACCAGCCCCGAACTGCTTGCGAAGTTCGAAGCCGAGACCGGCATCAAGGTCACGGTGACCGACTACGATTCAAACGACACCGCGCTCGCCAAGATCGAGGCGGGTGGGCATGGGTTCGACCTCGTCGTGCCATCGGCCAACTATGTGCCGATCTGGGTGGAGAAGGGGCTGGTCACCGAGCTGGACCTGTCGAAGATCCCGAACCACAAGAACATCGCGGCGGAATGGATGAACGTGGATTACGATCCGGGCCGGAAGTACTCGATCCCGTGGCAGTGGGGGACGACCGGCATGGCGGTGAACCAGTCCGTCTATTCCGGTGACATCAACACCTCGGCGATCTTCCTCGACCCACCGCCGGAGCTCGTCGGCAAGGTCAACGTGACGCCCGAGATGAACGACGTACTGGCGCTGGCGACCATGTACATGGGCGGTCAGCCCTGTTCGGAAGATGCCGAACTGATGAAGAAGGTCCGCGACAAGCTTCTGGAAGCCAAGCCCAAGTGGCAGTCGATGGACTATGGCATGACCGAGAAGATGGCGGCGAACGACGTCATGGCCTCGCTTTACTGGAACGGGGCGATCTTCCGGGCGCGGCTGGAGAACCCGGATGTGAAGTACGGCTATCCGAAGGAGGGCTTCATCCTGTGGATGGATCAGGTGATGCTTCTGAAGGACGCGCAGAACGTCGAGGAGGCGTACAAGTTCCTCGACTTCATCGCCGTGCCGGAGAATGCCGCGATGATCTCGGCCTTTGCGCGCTATGCGAACGGGATTGCGGGGTCGGACGCCTTCATGCCGGCAGACATGAAGGATGCCCCGGAAATCGTGATCCCGGCGGAATTGAAGGACAAGGGCGTGTTCATGTCGACCTGCACCGGCAAGGCACAGGAATACATCACCGCGATCTGGACCGAGTTGCAGAAGTAAGCGGTGGTGCCTGACCCGACCTCCGGGGGTTTCGCACCCCCGGACCCCCGTGGGATACTTGCGCAAAGATGAAAGCCATACTTGAGTGGTCGGCCTCCGAGCTGTCGCGCGCGATCCATGCGCGGAAGGTCGCACCGTCGGAGGTGATGGCGGGCTGGTTGGCGCAGGTCGCTGCGGTGAACGGTTCCGTGAACGCGATCATTTCGCTGCGCGATCCGGATGCGTTGATGGCTGAGGCACGAGCGCTGGATGATGCGGAGCCCAAAGGCTGGCTGCATGGAATTCCCTTTGCGGTCAAGGATCTGGTGGCGACGAAGGGGCTTCGGACGACCTGGGGCTCTCCGATCTGGAAGGATTATGTGCCGGTGGCCGACGACATCCTCGCTGCCCGGATGCGGGCGGCGGGGGCGATCATCACGGGCAAGACCAACGTGCCGGAATGGGGCCAGGGGTCGCACAGCTTCAACCCGATTTTCGGAGTGACGCGGAACCCTTATGATCTTGGGCGCTCGGCCGGGGGTTCTTCGGGCGGGGCGGCGGCCGGGCTGGCGGCGCGGATGCTTTGGGTGGCGGACGGGTCGGACATGATGGGCTCGCTCCGCAATCCGGCGGGGTTCTGCAATGTTTATGGCTTCCGGCCTTCGTGGGGTCTAGTGCCGCAGGATGCCGAGGGAGACACTTACTTTTCGACGCTCTCGACGGAGGGGCCGATGGGCCGAACGGTCGAGGACGTCGCGCGGCTTTTGCTTGTGCAGGCGGGCGAGAACCCCGAAGTGCCGTTTCCCCGCGCAGTGCCGGATGTGCTGTCGGGCCTCGACCGCGGGTTGAAAGGCCTCAAGATCGGCTGGCTGGCGGACTGGGGCGGGGCCTATCCGATGGAGCCGGGGATACTGGAGGCCTGCGAGGCGGGCCTCAGGGTGCTGGAGGAGCTTGGTGCAATCGTCGAACCCCTGCCCCCGCCCTTTCCGGCGGAACAGCTTTGGCGGGCATGGGTCACGCTGCGCGCCATGCTGAACGCCGGTGGCAAGCGAGCGCTGGTCGAGGACCCCGCAAAACGCGCGCTGACCAAGCCCGAGACAATCTGGGAGATCGAGCAGGGTCTGGGGCTTTCGGCTGAGGAGGTCTACGAGGCAAGCGTCATCCGCAGCCGCTGGCACGCCCATGCGGCGCGGCTCTTCCAGCGCTTTGACGCGGTGGTGCTGCCCTCGGCCCAGGTCTGGCCCTTCCCGGCCGACTGGCGCTGGCCGGAGGAGATCGCGGGCCGCAAGATGGACACCTACCACCGCTGGATGGATGTCGTGGTGCCCGCAAGCCTGATCGGCCTGCCTGCGCTGTCGGTCCCCGTGGGGTTTTCGCCCGAGGGCCTACCGTCGGGCATGCAGATCATCGGCAGGTCGGGGGACGACGCCGGGGTGCTGGCGACTGGACAGGCCTATCACCGCGCGACCGAATGGCCGCAGCGCCGCCCGCCCAAACCCGCTGCGCACCATGTGCAAAGCCCCTCCGTCTCTTAGGCTGCTACAGACACGCCTTCGCATGACTATGTGGCGGTGCAGACGAAGATGACATCCGCGTCCAGCGTAGGAATGACCAGGGTGTCCAACTCGAAGGTTGCCGTGGCCTCATCCAGCCCGCCACCCGTAAAGGTGATGGAGCCGTCTGGGCCGACCGCCCAAATGCCTTCACTGCTTCCACTTGGTTCTGTGAGTTTATAGACGGTCCCGGCATCAAATTCGATCAAGTAGGAATACCCCGGATTGCCAGGTTCTTCGCAGTGATAGGTTTTCAAGGCCGGGCTTACCTGCGCGAAAGCGGGCCCAGCGGCAAGAATTGCAAGCAGAGCAAGGCGGATCGTCATATCATGTCTCCCTGGCCAGACCGGCGCGTTGGTGTCGCCCAACGCCCGCCGCGACAGGCCGAAACGTGCCCTTGGCCGAACCAACAGGAAACCGCTGCCTCAGCTGTCTCCAAAGCAGCGTAACCTTAACATGCCAGGCACACAGAGAAAGTGGGGATACCTCTGCGCCCTCGCCCCACTGGCATTCTCGGCATATCCGCGCTAACGGTCGCAAGAATACGGGGGCGGAATGGCGGAAAGTCGGCATGTTCTGGTGGTGGGTGCGGGCTCGATCGGGCGACGCCACCACGCTAACCTGACCGAGCTTGGCGCGAGGGCCGAGCTGATCGGCTGGCGCGAATACTCGGTTGATCTTTTGGCTGCGCGGCTGAAGGCAGGTGTCGATGCGGTTGTCATCGCCACGGCGACCGACATCCGCCTGCCCTTGATCGCGGTCTGCGGGGCGGCGGGCGTACCGGTCTATGTGGAAAAGCCGCTGGCCTTCCGTCCAGCCGAACTTGCGGCAGTCACTGAGGTGGCAAAGCCAATCGCCGATCGCTCGATGCTGGGCTACATGATGCGTTATCATCCGGCAGTGCAGGTCTTGGCGACTGCGGACTTGTCGGATGTCTTCCAGTTTGCCCTGACCATCGGGCATGACGTGACGCAGTGGCGCGCGAACTGGCGGTTTTCGGAAAGCTATGCGGCGAAGGCGGAAGGTGGAGGGGTGCTGCTGGACCTTTGCCATGAGTTGGACCTTGCGGCCTGCCTCTTCCCGGGGCTTGAGGTGACACGGGTCGAAAGCCTGGGTCACCCGGCCTTCCCCGGCGTGGATTTCGCCAGCCGCGTCTCGCTTCGGTGGGGGGGCGTCGTGGGCGATGTGTCGATGGACTACCTCACGCCGCAGCTGCACCGCCGGTCCGTCCTGCGCGGGCACGAACGGATGCACGACTTCGACTTCGCATCTCAGGTCTACCAGGTGACCGAGCCGTCCGGGGTTCGGACGCTTGACCTGCCGCTGGAACGCAACGCCATGTTCCTCGACGCGATGCGGGACTTTCTGGCTCTGGTCTCGGGCCAGTCGACATCCGGGAACCCGCTGATGCCGCGTCTGGACCTCTGCCTTCCCTCGGCCCGCCTTGCGGCCGAAGCTTGGGCTGCGCGGACATTTGTTGGCGAAATTGTGAAGGAGATCCCATGATCCTGGGTCATATCGGGGCCCGGAAGGGCTCGAAAGGTGTTGTGGGCAAGAACTTCCGGATGATCCAGGGCAAGCCGCTGATCGACTGGTCGCTGGATCAGCTGCTGGGGCATCCGATGGTTGATGCGGTGGTGGTCTCGACGGATGACGAGGAAATCTACGATCATGCGGTCGCGAAGGGTGCGCTGAAGATCGGCCTCCGCCCGGCGCATCTGGCGACCGATACGGCGGGGAAGTGGGGGGTCTGGCAGCATGCGCTGGAGGCGTCCGAAGCACTGGTCGGCCCGGTCGATGCCTTCCTTGATCTCGACTGCACCTCTCCGTTGCGGCTGCCGGAGGATATCACTGCAGCGCTGAAACTGTTTGCGGCGGAACGGCCCGATATGGTGATGAGCTGCTGCGAGGCGCGGAAGAACCCGTACTTCAACCTGGTGGAACCTGATGCGACTGGGGCGCTCCATGTCTCGAAGCCGCTGCCCGGCGGCGTGGTGGCGCGGCAGCAGGCGCCGGTGGTTTATGAGCATGCGGCCTCGACCTATGTTGTTGATCCCGCCTATCTGAAACGATCGAAGGGGCTGTGGGAGGGGCGCGTGATCCCCTACCTCATGCCGCCCGAGCGGTGCGTGGATATCGACACACCCTTTGACTTCCGCCTTGTCGAATTTCTTATGGAGGAGGCCCGGAATGGCTGACCAACTCAAAGGCCGCACGGTGTTCATCACCGGGTCGGGGGGCGTTCTGGGCTCCACCTACGTCCGCAGGATGCTGGCCGAGGGCGCGCGGGTGATTGCCTCGGACCTGCCGGGGAGCCGTGCCGACGCGCTGGTCGAGGCGCATGGGGGGAACCCGGAGTTTCGGTTCTATCCGTTGGATGTGGCCCAGGAGGATGAGGTCACCGAGATATTCCAGCGCATCCTGAAGGATGGGTGGGAGCCTAATGTGGTGCTGAACAACGCGGCCATCACGGGGGAGCTTTTGATGGGGGCGGGGCAGCCGTTTCCGGACTTTGCGGACCTCAAGGTCAGCGATTGGGAAAAGACGATGCGGACGAACCTGACGGGGCCGTTCATGGTGGCGCGGCAGATGGATCGGGATATCGTCGGGAAATGGCCTTGCACGTTGATCAACGTCGCTTCGATGTATGCGCTCAACGGGGCGCATCATCGGATTTATGAGGGGATGCCGTTCAAGAACTTCTCGGCCTATGGGGTGACGAAGGCGGGGATCCATGGGCTGACGGTGTGGCTGGCCGGCTACTGGGCGCCGCGGGGGGCGACGGTGAATACGATCGCGCCGGGGGCGGTGTTCAATGGGCACTCTGAGGAGTTTCAGCGGCGGGTGGGGGAGCTGATCATGCTGGACCGGATGGCGAAGCCGGACGAGATTGCGGATGCGATGCTGTTTCTGGCCTCGACTCAGGCCGGGTACATGACCGGGCAGATGGTCAATGTGGATGGGGGTTTCAGCGGGTGGTGAGGGAGTGTTGGGCACAGTGCCCAAATTCTTCTGACCAATGAAATCAAAAGCTTGCTGGCACCCATTTACGCGCCCTTTACTTTTGTCGCAACGCGGCGTCCAGGGCGGCAAGGGTCTTCTGCGTGGCACCTGAGTGGGCGGCGAAGAAGGCTTCGATCATCTCCGGTCCCGGTCCCTGCCAGTCGGTCAGCGCCTTGGTCAGCGCCTCGGGCGTTTCGACACGGAGGCAGACGCCAGCCGCAATGGCCTCGGTCGCGGGGTATTCGATGGTGTGGATTTCGGGGCCGACGATGACCGGGCGCTTGAGGGCCAGGGGTTCGATGATGTTGTGGGCGCCGTGCGGGGTGAAACCGCCACCGGTGACCACGCGGTCGGATAGGGCGATGTAGAAGTACATCTCGCCCAAGGAGTCGCCGAGGAGGATGTCGGGGGTCGGTGCCTGTTGCTGCCCCCCTCCCCCGGCCCCTCCCCCCCGGTGGGGAGAGGGGAGGGTCTTGGCACCGAAGGTTGCGTCAAGCGCCTGGCTGCGGCGCAGGGCATTGAGGCCGCGATTTGCAAGCATGGCGGCGACTTCGTCGAACCGTTCGGGTTTGCGCGGGACGTAGACCATGAAGGGGCGTGAGGGGTGGCGAAGGGCGGAGGCGATGGCATCGAGGTACAGGTCGTCCTCGCCTTCCACGGTGGACGCGAAGGTGATGACCGGGCGGTCGCCTGCGAGCGTGGAGCGGAGGGCTTCGGCGGCGGCCACGAGGTGCGGCGGGATCGGCTGGTCGAAGCGCAGCTCTCCGGTCACGGTGATGTTCTTAACACCGACCGAAGCGAAGCGCTGCGCCTGCAGGTCGGACTTCACGAAAGCCCCGGCATAGCCCTGCATCAAGTTATGACGGAGCCTGAGCTTCGCGTCTCTTTCCATTGATTTTGTTGGATATTGAGCATTGCACATGAAGAGCGAGATGCCCGCTTTCTTTGCGGCAAAGATCATCCGGGGCCAGATCTCGATTTCCATCACGAGGCCCGCCTTGGGCCGGAAAGCGCGGAAGAAACCGCGGTAAGCCCACGACGTCTCGAAAGGAACCCAGACGTCGGCCATCCGCCCAGCGGCGATGTCTGATGCAAAAACCCGTACCGCCTCGCGCCGACCGGCGGGGGTGAAATGGGTGGTGACGACCGTCTCACCCCGGTCGAGAAGCGCGCGGATCAGGGGCACGGCCGAGCGCAACTCACCAAGGCTGACGGCATGGACCCAGATCGAACCCGACATGCTCTGGCGGTACCGCCCGAAGCGTTCGCCGAGAAAGCGGGGGTAAACCACATCCTTCCGGCCGCGCCCCCAGAGGTAGATCAGGACCACGGGCAGGCCCAGGTGCCAGAGGAGCGACCAGAGGCGGAGGAAGAGCCAGAGCCTCATGCAAGGCCCCCAAGGGCGAGAAGCTCGGCGGCCAGCGGCGCAAGCGAGCCTTGGGCGGCGTCAGACAGTACCTTGGCACGTGCCGCCATGGCGGTGTGGTCGGCGGTGAGGGCGGCAGACAGCGCTTCGGGGGTGACGGGCAGCGCGGCCCCTGCCCCATGCAGTGCGGCAAAGTCGGCGGCAAAGTTTGCGGTGCGGGGACCGTGGAGGATTGCGGAGCCGAGGGCGGCGGGCTCCCACGGGTTGTGGCCTTCGGTCGGGCCGAACGTGCCACCGATCAGCGTCGTGGGGCAGAGGCGATACCAGACGCCCATTTCGCCGAACGTGTCGACGATCCAGATGTCGGCTGTCGGCCCCTGCCCGGCACTGCGCAGGGTTGTCGTCAGGCCATGCTCGGCGGCGCGGGTGGCGATTTCGGGGCCCCGGTGGGGGTCGCGGGGGGCGATGAGGACGAGCGGTCTGGGATGGGTGGTGCGCAGAGCAGTGAGAGTGACGGCTTCGTCTTCGGCGTGGGACGAGGCGAGGAGGACGGGCTGGCGGCCGACCAGCGCCTCGCGCGCGGCGGCGAGCGCTTTGGGATCGGCAGAGAGGGGCGGAGCGGCGGCTTTGAGCGAGCCGGTTGTCCGGACGCTATTGGCGCCAAGGGCTTGCAGGTGATGGGTGCTTGCGGGGTCTTGTGCGGTGATCAGAGCGAAGCGGGCGAAAAGGTCGGCGTAAAGGCCTTTCCAGCGGCTGCGGCGGGCGTGGGCGTCGGCGTTCATCCTGGCGTTGACGAGGGCAAGGGGGATGCCGCGGGCGGCGGTTTCGACCACGGCGCGGGGCCAGAGGTCCTGCTCGGCCCAGACCGAGAGGGCTGGCCGCCAGTGGTCAAGGAAGCGCCGAAGGTAGCCGGGCGCGTCGAGAGGGAGGAACTGGTGGCGGGTTCTGGGCGGCAGGTTCGCCGTGAAGACCTCGGCGGATCCTCGGGTAGTTGAGGTGACGAGGAACTCGGCCTTCGGCGACTGGGCGGCCATGGCGGCGATGAGGCCTCGGAGTGCCAGGACTTCGCCCAAGCCGACGGCGTGAAGCCAGATCAGGGGGCCTTGCGGGCGGGGTTCGGTGGCCTGCCCCAGCTTTTCGCGCCAGCGGTCGGGGAGTTCTTTCCCTTTCGCTAGGCGGCGTTTCAGGAGCGACGGCGCGATCAGCGGGATCGCCTGCGTCGCCGCGAGGTAGGCGCTGAGCTGGAGGCCCCTAGGCGATGTCACGGAAGGCCTTCTGCAGGCTGAGGGTCCAGAAATCCGGGCGGGCGAGGACCTCGACGAAGCGTTCGGCAGCGGTGCCCTGGCCGAAGCCTTCATGCGAGAGCGCCTGGCGGCCCCAGTGCGTGGCGAGGAAGTCGAGGATCGTGTGGCGTTCGTTGGCCTCACACGCCGTGACGGAGGGGGCGTCGGAGCGGTTCGATTGCCTTGTGCCGATGTCGAGGGACGGCAGGCCGAGGAACGGGGCTTCGCGGACGCCGGCGGAGGAGTTGCCGACCATGCAGGCGGCGTTCTTCATCAGCTCGGAGAAATGGGCGAAGCGCATCGAGGGGAGCAGGCGGAAGCGGTCCTTGGGCAGCTTTTCAAGGGTTTCGAAGATGGCCTGAGAGCCGGGGTCGTTGTTCGGGGCGATGGTCACGAAGTTGCGGCCACTGGCGGCAAGGGCACCGAAGAGGTCGGCGGCCTGCTGGCCGATGGTGTCCTGCTCGGAGGTCACGGGGTGGAAGGTGACGATGCCGTAGTCGGCGAAGGGGATGGCGTATCTTGTGCGGACCTCGTCGAGGGTCACGCCGGACGGTCGGGCGTGGAAATCAAGTTCGGGCGAGCCGATGGTGTGGATCGTCCCGGGCGGTTCACCCAGCGCGCGGACCCGCTGGGCGGCGGCGTCGGAGGAGACGAAGTGATGGGTGCAGAGCTTGGTGTTGCAGTGGCGGAAGACCTCATCGATCGTGCCCGAGACCTCGCCGCCCTCGACATGGGCCGAGCGGATGTAGTTCGTGGCGGCGACGAGGGCACCGGCCAGGGCCTCGATCCGGTCGCCGTGGAGGAGGATGAGGTCGGGCTTTTGCGCGGTGGCGAAAGCGGAGAAGCCGGTGACGGTGCGGGCGAGGATCAGGTCCTGCGGGTCGCCCTCGTGCTGGTTTTCGTATTCGTGGACCGTGATGCCGGGCATGCGGCGGACCTCGTTCCGGGTGAGGCCGTAGCGGTCCATCATGTGCATGCCGGTGACGAAGAAGGTCACGGTGTGGCCCGCGTCACGGGCGGCGGCGGCAAGGGGTTCGAGCTTGCCGAAATCGGCGCGGGTGCCGGTGAGGAAGAGGAGGTGGCGGGTCACGAGGGCGGCAGCCGTGAATAGAGGACGACCGTTCCACCAAGCGGTGTCGGGTCGAGATGCAGGCCGTGGCGGGCCATTGCGGCATGAATGGCAGCGATCTCATCGCCGGACAAACGGTCGGGGTGCAGCTCGACCACGGCCGCCCGAAGACCCTGGGCATCAAGCGCGGGCAGGAGTTCGGCCTCGGCGCCCTCGATATCGCAGATGAGGACATCGGGGCGGAAGTCGGCCACGACGTCGTTGAGCGGCTCTGCCGGGACCGAAACCACCCCGCGCGCTGTGTGATCTGGGGCTCCCAGGAGCGAACTCGAGTTGAAAGAACCGCCTAGAAACAAGTCGCGCGTTTCTCCGGGCTTTGCCTGTGGTACCAGAACCGCGTGGCGCAATTCGACATTCGTGACCTGGTGGTCCGCGAGGAATTCGCGGGTTGCTGGTATCATTTCGGGATTGGCCTCGAAGGACAAGACGCGTCCGTTGGGGGCAGCTGCCCGGGCCGCAAGCGCGGTGACGATGCCAAGCCCTGAGCCCAGTTCCAGTACGCGGTCTCCGGGGCGGACGGCGTGGCGCAGCGCGTCGATTTCCGGCTGCTCATAGCCATTGCGCGCGATCGACATGAGCACTTCGTCGTTCATGCCCGTACGCTGAAGCGGCACGTCAAGGCCCCGGTATCTTATCGTGGTCTGCGTTCCACGCCAGCGCATCAGCGCCACCCGAATCCGTCCGCGAACCCGCCACAGCTCGCGCCGGATTTTCGACATTGGGGGTAGAGCCATTACTTCACGTCCCTCTTTGCCTCGCGCGGCGCCGCAAGCTTTTCCACATGCGGAATACCGACTGAGCGGGTCTGAGGCAAACGGTCATCGCTACGTGCCGAACGAGCAGTCCTCAGCGTGCGGCCTGGCTGTTGCTCGTCCGCCCGTAGACGACCGTCCTTGATCAGCACACCACTGCGCTTTGAAATACCGGTCGGCGCCATGCCAAAGGCTCATGGATCGCGGGAAGCCACTGCCCCGACGTCGCGTGGCGATTGCTGCTGCCTTTGGAGGTCCGCAGGTTGACGATTGAGAAAAGGAGGCGGCTCGGAGACCCGAGTTGCCAAACAGCATCTGGGCCGGGCGTTGCGTCTACCGGGCTGCCGCGGCGGCGGTTTCCTTGCGAGCCGGGGCCTGCTGGCGCACCTGTTCGGGGGGAGAGGTGCTCCAAGGGGCCTTGGGGGGTACCCAGCGCTCGACCGAGCGTGCGATCTCGGCCCGCACGACGTGGTCGATCGGGGGGATCTTGCCGCTTGCTTCAAGCTCAAGAAGCTTCATCCGGGCGAGGTGAAAGCGGATGTCCGTCGCCTTCTTGGCAAAACCCATGCCGCCATAGACCAGCGCTGGCATGACGAACGTCGCCGAGATCATGAAGGTCCGCGAGTTTGACAGCGCCCCGTCGATCCACGCCAGATAATCATCGCGCCAGGGGGCATTCTTCCTGGCGGAGCTTCTGATCGCCGAGGCATCCTTTTGCCGGCCGGGGAAGCCGTCAATCGTGTGGTTCAGAACTTCGCGAAGCTTCGGTTCGTCCATGCCGCGCAGCGTGTCGAGGAACCAGTCGCGGTCCATGAGCGTGGCGACGGTGCGACCACAGCGGATCGCCATCTGCGACAGGCCCTTCTCGCCGACCTCGATTGTCGTGGTGCGGTAATCGGACATCCGGTAGTCCGACCAGAACCGCTTGAATTCGGGCGAATTCAGAAACTCAGGCGAGAACATCAGCAGATGGGATTCGACGTGATCCTGATTTCGGGCGTTCTCATCCTCGATCTTGTAGATGTGGCCCGCGACATCGGCGCCAAGTTGCTCCATCCGCGCCAGGCTGTCATCGTCGCGCCGAAGCGGAAACCAACTGCTGTCGTTCAGAAGAACCAGCCGCGACATGTCCTGATTGCGGCTCCAGAGATGCCGGATGCCGTCGCGATAACCGCCGAAATCATAGCCGACATTCGGCCGCTCAAGCACCACGGCCGCGTTCCGGGCCAGGGCCGCGCGATCCTTGGATGACAGCGTGCCGTTGGACACAACCAGAACCGAAAATCCGTTCTCTTTCAGGTGGTCCAGCGTCAGAAATATCGAAGCGGCCACGCCTTTGGGCTGGAAGACCACGAATACGGCGACGCGGTCCGTCAACGGCAGCGCGCCGTCCGTGACCTGCTGCTGGCCGCTTGCCGTGAGATCATAGACGACCTTGCGGTAGGGCTCATAAGTGACACGCGCGACGCTTGGCAGCACCTTGTGCTTGATGCGCAACAGCTCACGCTGAACTTTCCAGGCTGGGGGTAACGGCATTTCTACGCCCCTTTCACTTGAGAACTGACGATTCTCTTGACGGTCAGGGGCTTTGCAGAGCGCGAGGACGCCAACACGGGACCGCATCGAAAATGGCTATCTGTTACGCAAATGCTGCGCATCACCCACCTCTGACCGTTTGGACCTGTAATTTCGAGTTAGCACCACAGGCCGTAAGCGCAAGCTTAAGTGGCAGACGAAAGCGCGACTTTGCCGTCTTGGTTGAAGAGTCGCGCAAAAAATCGCCTATCTGAGCAAACCTTGCTCAGCATTTGCAACAACGGTGTGTCAAACGCCCCGAAGAAGCAGCTTCTTAAGGCCCCGAAGCCGCCCGCGCGACCCAATGTGGAGTGTGCTTCACGCCCTGACCCTGGCGTTCTGACATCTCTTCGATGACTGCAGGATCAGGGGCGGCAATTGCGGCATCGCTGACCGCGCGGAGAATCTGGTCGCGCCAGTCGGAATGGATGGGCTCCAGGCTTTTCTTGACGAACGGAAACCCCCTGAGCCGCAGGCCCGCGATCGGGAACTGGGAGTTCCA
>NZ_JBOFBI010000393.1:0-4418 GCF_051645465.1 Tabrizicola sp.
GGATGCGGGCCGCCGTGCTGATCTATGCCCTGTTTCTGGGGATACAGCCCTTTGGCGGGCTGGCCGACGTGCTGCCCATGCTGATCGGCACGCCGACCGGCTGGGCCATCCTGGCCACGGGGTCTGCCATCGGGGCGCTGTTCGCGGGCTTTGCCTTCGGGATCAGCCTCTTTGCCATGCCGATGCTTCTCGACCATCATACTGACGCCCTTACCGCGATGGGCAACAGCCTAGCGCTGGTCTGGCACAACCTGCGCCCCTTGCTGCTTTGGGGGGCGATCGTGGCCGGGCTATTCATGGTGGCACTGGCGACCGGGCTTCTGGCCATGGTCATCATCTTTCCCGTGCTGGGCCATGCCACATGGCACGCCTGGGATGCCGTGAAAGCCGGAGTTGCGCAGTGACGGTGGCCGAACATCCTGGCGGTATGGGCTGCCCCGGCTGCGTGGCCGTGCCCCTTGCGCTTGAGGCGGCCGAGATCCCTTCGCGGCTGATGCTGTCACTGCCGAATGTCCATTGTGCCGCCTGCATCGGCAAGATCGAGGCTGGCCTGAACGCAACCCCCGGGGTGCGCTCGGCGCGGGTGAACCTGACCCTGAAACGCGCAAGCGTCGAGGCCGCTGCCGGGATCACGGCTGCCGATCTGGTCGGCGTCCTTGCCGGGTTGGGGCACGAGGCACATGAGCTGGACGCGACAGCACTGTCATCCACCGAAACGGACCGGCAGGGGCGGCAGCTGTCGATGCGCCTTGCCGTCGCGGGCTTTGCGATGATGAACGTCATGCTTCTGTCGGTTGCCGTCTGGTCCGGTGCGGGCGGGGCCTTGCGCGACATGTTCCACTGGATATCGCTGGCGATTGCCGTGCCAACAGTGGCCTATGCTGCACAGCCGTTCTTCCGCAGCGCCTGGGCATCGCTCCGCGCGCGGCAGGTCGGGATGGATGTGCCGATTTCAGTGGCCATCCTGCTGGCCACTGGCATCTCGGTTTTCGAGACCACCCAAGGCGGCCCGGTCGCGTGGTTCGATGCGGCGGTGACGCTGACCTTCTTCCTGCTGGCCGGACGTTACCTTGACCATCGCACCCGTGCGGCCGCGCGGTCGGCGGCAGCGGTGCTGTCGGCTCTGGAAGTGCCCCGCGCCCTGCGCATCGGGCCGGGGGGCACCGAGACGGTTGAGGTGACCGACCTCCGCCCCGACGATCTGGTGCTGGTGCGCCCCGGTGGCCGGATGCCGGTCGACGGCATTGTCACCGACGGCACCAGCGAGCTCGACCGCGCCATCCTGACCGGCGAGACGGTGCCCGTATTCGCAGGCCCCGGCAGCCGGGTATCAGCGGGCGAGACGAATCTGACCGGGCCGTTGACCCTGCGCGTGACCCATGCCGGGCGCGACAGTTCCCTGCACCGCATGGCGGATCTTGTGGCCGTCGCCGAAGCCTCGCGCGGGCGCTACACCACCTTGGCCGACCGGGCCGCGCGGGTCTATGTGCCGGTTGTGCATCTTTTGTCGCTTGGGGCCTTCGCCGTCTGGTGGGCCGCCACCAGCGACGCGCGGCTGGCGATCAACATCGCGGTGGCGGTGCTGATCATCACCTGTCCCTGCGGGCTGGGTCTTGCGGTGCCTGCAGTTGTCACGGCGGCGAGCGGGTGGCTCTTCCGCCGTGGCATGCTGATCAAGACCGGCACTGCGCTGGAGCGGTTGGCCGAAGCTACGGTCGTCGTCTTCGACAAAACCGGGACGCTGACCCTTGGCGTGCCCGAAGTGGCGGGTCTGGACGGCCACAATCGCCGCGACCTTGCCGTGGCGTTTGCACTGGCCGATGCATCGTCGCATCCACTGGCGCGGGCCTTGGCGCAGGCGATCAAGACTTTTGGGGTCCGGCCTGCGCATGTCACCAAGGTGACCGAAGTACCTGGCTACGGCATTCAGGGCATCTGGCAAGGCCATCAGGTGCAGCTTGGACGGGCCGACTGGCTCGGCATCGGGCAGGATGAGACGACAGCCACACATCTGCGGGTCGGAACCGCACCTCCCGTTACCTTCCGCTTCACCGACCGCCTGCGCCCCGGGGCCGAGGCTGCCGTCGCGGGAATGAAGGCACTAGGTTTGCGAGTCATGTTGATGTCAGGCGACGCGGCGATACCGGTGGCAAGCCTTGCCAAGCGGTTGGGGATCGACAGCTTCGAGGCCCGTCTGACCCCCACAGACAAGGCCGCGCAGATCAGCGCGCTATCGGCCGGGGGGGCGAAGGTCTTGATGATCGGTGACGGGCTGAACGACACGGCGGCCCTTGCGGCTGCGCATGTCTCCATCGCGCCCGCACAAGCGCTGGATGCGGCCCGTGCGGCGTCCGACATCGTGCTGCTTGGCACCGATCTTGCCCCCCTTGCCGATGCCGTGCGCCTGTCGCGAGTCGCCGTAGCACGGATGCGGCAGAACTTCGCACTCTCCGTCGCTTACAACGTCATCGCCGTCCCCATCGCATTGCTGGGCTTTGCCACACCGCTGATCTCGGCCATCGCCATGTCGCTGTCTTCGATCACCGTCTCGCTAAACGCCATGCGGACGCGCTAGCCATGGAGGCGCTCATCTGGCTGATCCCGGTGTCGCTTGGACTTGGCCTTCTGGGCCTCGGCGCTTTCGTCTGGACGCTGCGGCATCGGCAGTATGACGACCCCTCAGGTGATGCGGCGCGCATACTGCTGCCGGATTGGGACAACAATCCAAAACCGTAAAAAACACTCACCAGCGACTGACTGTGTCCGATTCACGCTAATTTGAAAATGAGGAGGCCTTCGACAATTGCTCGATGCCACTAGTCACAGACTACGACGATAGTCCCGGCAAGTCGGCCGCAGGTCCAACACTCTCTGCGTAGACTAATGTTCTGAGCCAGCCGATTCGGAGTTAGTACTATGACGAAACTTTTACCAACTATTGCAGCAGTATGGGCAGGTGTAGTGCTTGGCGGTTCGCTCATTGCCGCGCCGGCAAAATTTCAAGCGCCATCTCTTGAATTGAGTGTTGCGTTGGAAGTTGGCAGGGCCCAATTTTACTGGATCGGCATCGCAGAAACTGTTTGTGTTCTGATCCTCCTCGCCAGCTTCATTCCGCCCTTGGTCCGAGCGTCCCCCTCCAAGAGTGCTCAGCTCTCTGTCAGCGCGGCCGTTGTATGCTTCCTTGTACAACGGTTATGGTTAATGCCGCTCCTCAATGAGAGAACGGACGCTGTAATCTCCGGAGTAACACTGCCCCCAAGTCAATTACACTATCTATTTGTAGTCTTAGAAGTCATCAAGGTCGCAGTGCTGTTGGCACTACCCTGGTTCACTATAAGAGAAAGGACATAACTCATGTCACTTGCTGCGCGCAAGTTGCCCCCAGGGCTCGTGCAACACAAACAGTCGCCCGAGTTTTCCTTAACTTCTATACCGGCGGCCTTGGGACGGGATCATTCGACTAAGGCGGGCGTTTGGGGTGTTCTGAACGTGACGTCTGGGAGTGTGGTCTTTCACGACAAGGAATTGGGAGAAACACGCGAGATAAACACGGGCGAAGTCCAGGTCATCCCACCACAGACGATCCATAGTGTGACACTTACCGATGATAGTCGGTTTTTCATTCAATTCTTTCGTGATTCGGACTCCCTGCTTTCCGGCATGGCGAGCCGAATGTGATTCAGGTCCAGTAACATAGCGTCTCTCTTTCGGTATGTGTTGGTATACCAGTGTTCTGTACAAACACGGCTATCGGCAAGCGGCTAAACTGTCCCTCAAACATCAGCCGACGGGTTCTCGCGTCGTATTGATGCGATGCGTGGCTTCGCTGATCTTGTTCGCACTACGGGTAGGACATACTTCACTATCGTGGTCTCCGATCGCGAGAAGACATATGAGTGATCCAGCTATGACCTCGGAGCCCCGCTGGCTCCCTTCTACCGACCAGCCTCCTCTCACATCGACTGCGGATGTCCGCCACCATGTTGTCGTGATCGGCGCGGGCTTCGGCGGCTTGCAGCTTGTTCAGAGTTTGCGCGGAGCGGGCACGCGTATCACCCTGATTGACCAGCGCAACCACCACCTGTTCCAGCCCCTGCTCTATCAGGTCGCCACCACGATCCTTGCGACCTCTGAAATCGCCTGGCCGATCCGCAGCCTCTTTCGGAACCGCCCGGATGTGACAACCCTTCTCGCACGGGTCTGCGGTGTTGACGTCGCTGGCCGAACGGTGGAGCTCGAGGACGGTACCCGCGTCAGCTATGACACGCTGGTTGTCGCAACTGGTGCCCGGCACGCCTATTTCGGCCGGGACGAATGGGAAGCTGTGGCCCCCGGCCTCAAGACGCTTGAGGATGCGACGACCATCCGCCGCCGCCTGCTCTTGGCGTTCGAGCGGGCCGAGCGTGAGACCGACCCAG
>NZ_JBOFBI010000394.1:0-4104 GCF_051645465.1 Tabrizicola sp.
TCGTGTGGGTGTAGACATGGCGGAAAGCGGTCATCCGGCCGTTCTCGACCGCGCCTGCCAGCCGGGCCTGCACTGCCGGGCGATACCAGTCATGCGTCATGTCGGTCTCGCGCGACCAGATCGTCTTGACGGGCGTCCCGGCCTCGACCGCTATCCGCACCGCAAGGATCAGCGCGTCCATCTGGCCGCGCCGTCCGAAGCCCCCGCCCAGATAGGTCGGGTTGATGACCACTTGATCCGGCGACAATCCCAGATGATCCGCCACCGCAGCGCGAGCAAACGCCATGTTCTGATGCCCGATCCAGACCTCTGCCCCGTCCGTACGGACATGCACGGTCGCGTTCATCGGCTCCATCGTCGCATGCGCCAGATAGGGCACCGAATAGCTCGCCGTCACCGGCAGCTCACCGACTGTGCCCGCCTCGATCATCCATTCCGGCGCGCCTGCCAGCGCCGTCTCCTGCTCGGTCGCGATGGCGGCGCTCGACAGATCAGTGCGGCCGCCCTCCCACGTGATCGCCAATTCCTCCAGCGCGCGCGATGCCGTCCAGTAGCTGTCAGCCAGAACCGCAACCGCATCGCCAAGGTTCAGGACACGCCCAAGACCCGGTCGCGCGGTCACGCCGCTCTCGTCCACCGCGCCGACCCGCGCGCCCATCACCGGCGGCAACATCACCGCCGCATAGCCCATGCCCGGCATCGTAACATCCATGCCGAATACCGCCGTCCCGTTCACCTTTGCAGGCAGGTCGAGCCGGGTCACCGGCTGGCCGACGATGCGATAGTCCTTCGGGTCCTTCAGCGGAGGCGCCAGATCCGGCGTGAAGGCCGCCGCAGCACCCGCCAGCTCGCCAAACGTGGCGCTTTGCCCATCGGGACCAACCACCCTCCCGGCTTCCGCGCGGATCGCCGAGGCATCAACGCCCCAGGCCTCGGCCGCCGCCTGGATCAGCATCCCCTTGGCCGCAGCCCCGGCCCGGCGCATCGCATAGTGCCCGGTCAGCCGGATCGCCGTGCTGCCACCCGTCAGCTGGCCGACCGCGAACCGCGCGATCTGCAGGAAGCTGTAGTCGATGAACCGGTTCATGAAACCCGGGATCGCAGCGTCACCCAGGATATAGCCCCGGCCAAGATCGCTGTTGATGTAGGCCTCCGTCGGCGGTGCCTGCTCGATCCGGATCTGAGCCCAGTCGGCTTCCATCTCTTCGGCCAGCATCTGTGCCAGCCCCGTGCCCACACCCTGGCCCATTTCGGAATGTGGAAAGATGACCGTGACTGTGTTGTCTGGAGCAACCCGCACCCAGGTGTTCAGCACGACCTGCCCTTCGGGCGCCGCGTCTGTCATCTTCAGTCGGTTCGGCGCCAGCACGATCCCCAACGCCAGCCCCCCACCGACCAGCCCGGCAGTCGCCAGAAACCCCCGCCGCGTCCATTGTCCCAAGGTCGCCATGGCTCAGGCCTCCCGCCGCAAACGGGCCGCCAGATGCACGCCCGCGCGGATGCGCTCCTGCGTGCCACAGCGGCAGATGTTGGTGATGGCCGCGTCGATGTCACCATCCGACGGGTCCGGGGTTTCGTCCAGCAGCGCCTCGACCGCCATGATCATGCCGGACTGGCAGTACCCGCATTGCGGCACCTGCAGGTCTATCCAGGCACGCTGCACAGCACTGGCCGTAGCCCCCGTGGCGATCCCCTCGATCGTGCGCAGTTCCAGGCCCGCGACATCGCCGACCGGCAGGACACAAGTCCGCGTCGCCACCCCGTCGACATGCATCGTGCAGGCCCCGCAAGCTGCGATCCCGCAGCCGAACTTGGTCCCGGTCAACCCCAGGGTCTCGCGTACCACCCACAACACCGGCATTTCGGGGTCGACATCTACTGTGACCGGGGCCCCGTTCAACGTGAAGGAGATCGCCATGGCATCCTCACTCTCTGGTTGCATCCAGATATAATTACGACGCTCGTAATGTCCAGACTTCGGATGAAATTCTCGCCTCGCGCGCGCACGAACCGGCAAAGAGATGCCAACGAGGCCTCAGCCGCGCGGCAGACGCTCGCGGACGACACTTATGGCAAGCTCCACGGCTTCGGCAATGCCGAGTTCGCTGGTGTCGATCACCACCGCATCTTCAGCCGCCCGCAGGGGCGAAACCGCACGCGCCATGTCGCGGGCGTCCCTCTCACGCACCTCGGCCAGAACGCGGCCCTCATCCCCCCCGACCTCGAGCCAGCGGCGGTGCGCCCGGACCTCGGGGCTGGCCGTGACGTAGAGCTTCACCTCGGCTTCCGGGCAGATCACCGTGCCGATGTCGCGACCGTCGACCACTGCGCCCCCTTCGCCGCGGGCAAACCTTCGCTGAAACTCGACCAGCACGGCACGCACCTCTGGGATGGCGGCGACCCGGCTGGCGGCCTGCCCCGCCTCCAGCGTTCTTAGGTCGCCCCGTTCCAGATCCTCGGGCCGCAGCTTGCGGGCGGCTTCCGCCGGATCCCCGCCCTTCACCCCCACCGCGCGATAAAGCAGCCCGGTATCCAGATGCCGGAACCCGAAACGCTTGGCGACAGCACGGCTGATCGTGCCTTTGCCCGCCGCCGCCGGTCCATCTATCGCCACCGTGAAGATCATCACTATGTCCGCCGCCACCGAGGGCATCTTGCGTCGGATGCCTCCGGCGGGAGTATTTCGAAATGAGCAAGCCGAAAAGGGGGCTTTTGGTCTGGCGGACCGACAGAGGACCCAACGCCGCCGCGCCGTGAACAACTGCCCGAGCGACTGAAGGCAATTCAACCCAACTTTGCTGTCGCCCGGAAAGGAACCGTCAGCCCGCAGGCTTGCCGCGTCCGAGGGAGAACCAAAGCCGATACGCAGGTCAGGATCAGCCGCTTGCGCATTTGCTCAGCAACAGAGCAATTGCTCGCAGCATTAACGCGCAACTCGTTGAAATGTCACACGCCCTGCAAGAAAATCGTGCCACTTTGAAGGCATTTTCTCTTGGAATCTTTGTCTGATTATGCAAGTGTCCGCCCGCGACGTTAACTTTTCGACCACTGTCTCCGACCATCGGCCACAGCAATCGACTTCAAGCTGACGGGGCCAAGCCGCCGCATTCCGCGGGCGGTACGACAGACAGGAGACTTCACGATGGCCAAGGGCACCGTGAAATGGTTCAATGAAACCAAAGGTTACGGCTTCATCGCCCCGGAAGGCGGGAAGAAGGACGTATTTGTCCACATCACCGCGCTTGAGCGTGCGGGCCTGCGCAGCCTGAAAGATGGCCAGCCGGTCACGTTCGACATCGAAGCCGGCCGTGACGGCCGCGAATCCGCGACCAACCTCGCTTTGGCCTGAGCCCAAGCTTAGGCGAAACGGGGGGGCGGTCCGCCGCCCCCGCGATATCAGTTCATCGTGACGGCAGTCCGATCCCGCAACACGTGATCGAAGCCGATCCGGAAGCTCTCTTCCGCCACATCCTCGGGCAAGCAAACCGCCGTGCGGCGCCCCAGCGGGTAGACTGGCACATCGAACTCACGGCTCACCAACATCAGGCGCATCCGCGCGCCGCCAGCGATCAGGGTCGAGATTGCCTTCTCGGCCCCGGCGATTCCACCGAAGTCGTCACAGTCCATCACGAAGAGGTCGTAGCCCAGCGGGTCCTCAAGAACTGTGGCAACCGCATCCTCAAGATCGTCGGCAACGTCGACCTGGCTACCATAGCTTGCCAGCCGTTGACCGGTACTGCCATCGGCATGATCCGTCAAAAGCATGACACGCACACCAAGCGTGTGCGGAGCAACCTGCTGGCGGCCGGTCAGAATGAAAGTCTGCACGCGCACTCCTCCACTACCTCTTGCCAGTGTTCATGAACAATGCGGAGAGCATTCGCCCGAAAGAAGGAAACTTACAGAAAAAAGCGTTCATTTGTCGCCATATTCATGTCTGGGTTGCGCGCCCGATAGGACCATAAGCACCCTGGTTGCAAGGATGGCACTCAACATCACACATGTACTCATTTACACGCTGTTAACCTATTCTGCAGACAAATGCAGCCTTCTTGTGGGTCTCTTGCATGATTCGTCGTCGGAGCTCTGTATGAATCGTCACAC